>CALYPG010000007.1 GCA_945271295.1 uncultured Gilliamella sp.
TAATTTATTTTGTTATTTTAGCTTTATAGTTCGATTTGTTTAGGGAGTGAATAATAGATAATTCAAATTATCTATTTGATTTCGTTAACTCTGATTTTTAATTCGAAAATAGTAACTAAATCTCTTATTTTTTCCATCAGTGATAAAACAAGTTAATAGCTGTGCTACATAATCAAATCTAATGTAAATAATCATTTTAAATAAAAAGTTACTGGCTTATTGATGAGTTTAGTAACCAAACCACAGTGTTTTAATATTGATACTAATTTACTTAATTACTGCCAATAACTATTTATTTTAAGGTATAAGGTAATAAAAAAGCCGAATTATTAGTATACAGTTTAAAAAATAGTATGTTTTTCATCATATACTGTAAAGCATATAATTATTATAATATATCCTTCGGTTGCAAAAGGAGAAATAATGGATATTCAAAAGTTATGCCAGCGTTATAGTAATGGAGAGCGTTTTAAATATGTATATTTTTGGGGACATACTCAAAAGGAACCTGCTTCTATAATAACTAAGGCCTGTTTTAGTCAATGGTATCCTAGTGGTTTTGTAGTCGATGACATTTATTATGCAACTGCTGAGCATTATATGATGGCAGAGAAAGCTAGATTATTTAATGATCAAAATGTATTGCAAGATATTCTTAAATCGACTAATCCAGGTTTAGCTAAATCTCTTGGTCGACAAGTGAAAGGATTTGTACCTCAGATATGGAATGAACAGTGCTTATCTATTGTTATCGCAGGTAATTTGGCAAAGTTCTCTCAAAATAAGCAATTAGCAAATTTCTTATTATCTACCCAAGAAAGAGTGTTAGTTGAGGCAAGCCCAGTAGATAAAATATGGGGAATTGGATTACCACAAAATACACCTAATATTGATAATCCGTTAACATGGCAAGGTAAAAATTTATTAGGATTTTCTTTAATGGCGGTACGGCAAAAATTAAGCTAGCTTTAATCACATTCTCATTTTGCAGAATAATCGAACAAATTATAAGAATGACCCTAGTTTAATACATTAGTTAAAACCCGTTTGCAATCATCTATAAAAAGCATGATGAAATCTGAGCTTTTTTATTATCGAATTTAATTGGATTTATTCTCAGTATTTTGCCTCTAATAGATGATGTCTTTTGAAATATAATAGAAAAAGTAACAAACTAATTGCCTATAATAAAAATAAGCAATATTTTTTTATGAAATATTGCTTATTGATTCTTACCCTAAAAGTAGCGCATCATCCGTTACTTTTTCTCCGCGTACTTTTTCAAACATATCTAATAAATCTGTTACGGTTAATTTATCTCGTTTTTCTCCCGATACATCAAGTACAACTTGACCTTGATGAAGCATAACTGTTCTTGAACCATATTCTAAGGCTTGTTTCATTGAATGAGTAACCATCATGGTGGTTAAATGATGGTTGGAAACAATTTCATTAGTGAGTTCTAAAACGAATTGTGCAGTTTTCGGATCAAGTGCGGCAGTATGTTCATCAAGCAGTAATATTTTCGATGGTTGTAAAGTTGACATTAATAAGCTCACTGCTTGCCTTTGTCCTCCAGATAGGAGCCCCATCATATCTGATAATCTATTTTCAAGACCTAAATTTAAAGTAGCCAGCTTATCTTTAAAGATAGCTCTAATCTTACGATTAAGTGCAGGATATAATGTATAACGATTACCACGATTATATGCAATAGCTAGATTTTCCTCTATAGTCAGATTTTCACAGGTGCCTACCATAGGATCTTGAAATACTCTAGCAACCATTCCTGCGCGTTTCCATGCTGGCCAACGGGTCACGTCTTTATCATTAATCATTACATGTCCCGAGTCAGCAAGCAAATCACCACTAATTACATTAAGTAATGAACTTTTTCCAGCCCCATTACTGCCAATAATTGTTACAAACTCTCCTTCACTAATATTAAGGTTTAATCCTCGTAAAACATGATTTTCAATCGGTGTTCCTTGATTAAAAGTTAATTGTAATTGTCCAACTTTAATCATGTTTACTTCCTCTTTTTTTCGAGTATTTTTTTAATTGTTTTGGTAATACTAATGCAAGCACCACTAATATTGCGGTGATAAGATTAAGATCTTCTGTCCCTACACCGATTTCTTGTAGAAACTCATTACTTAGTGCAAATGCAATAAACAGACGATATAAAATAGAACCAAAAATAACAGCAAGCATTACTGCCCAAATACGTTTGGTTGGGAATATACTTTCACCAATTATAATTGAAGCAAGTCCAATAACGATAGTTCCAACACCAATAGTAATATCAGCTCCACCTTGTGTTTGGACAAATAGTGAACCGCCAAGTGCGATTAACCCATTTGATATGGCCATACCTAAAATGGTAATCCTTCCTGTTGGAATACCTTGCGCTTTCGCCATACGTTGATTAGTACCTGTTGCTCTTAACGCTAAGCCCATTTGGGTATTAAGGAATAAATTAAGTAATAACCAAAATACGATCACAAATCCTAATACTATCAGAGGTTGAACAATATATTGATTACTATAGTCTTCACAAATAAATGGCGAGAATATCGTTTTAGCATCCAGTAATGGCAGATTTGGTGAGCCTGCCAATCGTGGCGTTTCATTCATAAGGTATGGACCAATACCTAATATTCTTAAATTAATAGAATAAAGCCCTATCATCACAATAATACTGGAAAGTAATTGTAATATATTGAGTTTAACATACAGCAATCCAGTGGCTGCACCTGCTGCACAACCCGCTAACATACCTAATAAAGTAGCTAACCAGGGATCAATCCCAACATAAATGCATAAACCGCAGATAGCACCACCAAGTGGAAAACTAGCATCAGCAGTTAAGTCTGGAAAATCGAGCAGACGAAAGGAAATGAAAACGCCTAAGCTAACCAGCGCATAAATAAGTCCAATACCTAATGAACCTAATAAAAATTCAAACGACATGAAAAAAATCCATTAAAAATAACCGCCACAAATTGGCGGTATGGTTATGTATGAGATGTAATTATTTTTCGACAATTTTTGCAGCTGATTTTAGTACATCATCAGATAATGTAACGCCTTGACGTTCAGCAGCTTTAGTATTAATCGTCAATTGAGTAATATTACCGACTTGTGACGGAATATCACCAGGTTTTTCACCATTAAGTATACGAATAACGATTTTACCCGCTTGACGTCCAAGATCATAATAACTCATACCTAATGCTGCAATCGCACCTCGTTCAGCGGAATCAGGATCTGAAGCAAGAAGAGGGATTTTACTTTCGTTAGCAATTTTTGCTAAAGCTTCATAAGCCGAAACAACATTGTTATCGGTAGTCGTATAGATTAGATCTACTTTCCCTTTTAAGCTTCGGGCTGCTGTTGATATATCCGAAGTGCGTTGAGCTGGTGCGGCTATAATTTTCATCCCACGTTTTTCAAGTGCAATTTGTAGCTCTTTAAGAACAATTGTTGAATTTATTTCACTTGGACTGTAAACATAACCAATATTTTTGGCATCAGGTTTAATTTTTAACATCATATCAATTTGTGTTTCTAAGGGTAAAGCATCGGAAACACCGGTGACATTAGTTTTTGATGCGTCCCAGCTTGGGGTTAATTTCGCGGCCACAGGATCAGTAACAGCGGTGAAAACGATAGGAATAAGTTTGGTTGTTGCCACTAAAGCTTGAGTACTTGGTGTTGCAATACCCACAATAACATCTGGTTTATTAGCAACAAACTGCTTAGCTATTTGCGCAGCATTAGCACTACTGCCTTGAGCACTTTGAAATTGTAATTTCAAATTTTTGCCGGCAATATAACCATTGTCTTTTAACTCATCTTCGACTCCCTTACGCACATTATCTAGTGCTGGGTGCTCGACAATTGCAGTAATAGCAACATATTTTTGTTCAACTTTAGGATCTGCTGAGGATGAAAAAGCTATAACCGATAAACTCAATAACATAGCTATTTTTATAATAGATTTACGCATGTTGGTACCTCTGTAATTTTTTTTTTACAACTAAACTAAATATTGCTTTACTATAAAGCATATTATGATAATTTTCTAGATTAAAAAAGAGAGCAAAGTGTAAATTATAAATTACATAGCTAAATTTTTAGATAGTTAAGCAACTATATCATTGGTTATCAAGTTGATAAGAAGTATAAACAGATTTTGCTCACAAGTTGTGAGCAAAAGAAATATCGATAAAAATACTATTATTGTTGGCTAAAACCAAGCGTTAACATTATTGGTTAATAACTTTATAAGCCGATTGAATGACCTCAGGTGATAAAGTGACTCCTTGTTTTTTGGCGGCCTCAGTATTTAATACCAAACGTAATGTTTGCCCAATTTCTGGAACAATCTCTCCTGGTTTTTCGCCTTTCAATACCCGCACCACTAACTTACCTGATTGACGTCCCACATCATAGTAACTCATACCATAAGCGGCGACAGCACCGCGTTCAATTGCATCAGGAAATGAGGCTAATAAAGGAATTTTATTTTCATTGGCAAATTTTACTAATGCTTCATAAGCAGAAACGACATTATTGTCAGTTGTCGTATAAATTAAATCCACTTTACCTTTTAGGGTATTTGCGGCAGTTGAAATATCCGCAGTACGTTGTGCCGGAACCGCAATAAGGGTAATATTTTGTTTAGCAAGTAGTACTTGTAAGTTCTTTAACACAATAGTTGAGTTGATTTCACTAGGGCTGTAAATATAGCCTACTGATTTAACACCAGGAACGATTTTTTGCATAAATTCAATTTGTGGCCCTGTTTCTTGATAATCTGAAACACCAGTAATATTTGTTCCACTTGCTTCCCAATTTTTGATTAATTTAGCCGCCAGCGGGTCAGTAATTCCTGCAAAAACAATTGGAATTTGTTTTGTGGCTGCTGCAGTTGCTTGTGCACTTGGTGTTGCGATGGCGACAATTACATCTGGTTTGGCTGCAACAAATTGCCTGGCAATTTGGGCGGCGGTGGCACTACTACCTTGGGCGCTTTTGTATTGTACGTGCACATCATCATTTAATTTATAACCACTTTCTACTAATTCGTCTTTGACGCCATCGCGGATTTGATCTAATGAAGGATGTTCAACAATTGCTGTAATCGCAACATTTTTTATAGAATCAGCCAGACTGAAAAAAGGTGTTAGTAATAATATAACTATTAATAGCGTAATTCGTTTCATATTCACACTCATAAACTAGTACAATAGTTTTATTCTAACGTGATTAAATAAAAATGTTAAGTTGTATTTTGGTTTTATTATAAATTATTTTAAAGTTGGTTTAATTCTGAAAGAAATGATAGTAATGTTAAGAAGTTTCAGGAAAAGGGTATGTTTGAGTCATTTTTATATTGCAGGTTCAAAAGCTAAGTGCGAATCGAGATGGTAAAAGGCTTCATAAGGTGTTTTAAAGCCAAGTCTTTTTTGTAGGTGATGATAATTTAACTTCATAAATAATTGCTTTAAACGATTTATATTCTTTCAGGAAAAAACAAAAGGATTAATGCCACTTTTAACAAAACCTTCCTCTTCAGTTTTCATATCTAATATAAGTGAAGCAATATCATCAGCAACAACTTCAATATGCGGGTCTTTGTCTTGATCTAAGATTTTCAAATAACCATGACAAGCTTCACAACATTCAGTTTTAATCGCTGCTAGCTCATTCTCGAGTGAAAAATATTGGATATCTTGCATATTATCGCAACTGGTACATTTTACTCGGGGAACATACCATTCGCTTTCACATAAGCTACAATGTAGATAACGTAACCCACTGTTATTACCTAATTGAATTACACTGGCAACTGGCAGGCTATTACAAACAGGGCAAAACCAATGTTTATCTGTATTTTCCGCAATTGCAGTACCTTTGATTTGACTCGCTAGTTGGCTGTAATAAACTGATAATGCACTCCAAATAAACAGTGATTCATTACCCGCGACTTGTTCAAATTTACCTGTTAGTAAAGATAAAGCCTTATCTTGTAATTGCTGTACACTATTTTGTTGCAGTTGTTCAATGGTTTGAGCAATTTCTGACGTAGTTTGAGCAAATGAAGTTAATAGTAATGTTAAATAATCTTGCCATATAGTCGTTAAAGGCAATGCATCTAAACTTAATGGTGGTTGATCTTTATGCAGCGCATCTGCTAAATCCATTTGGATCGGTTTAAGTTTGACTATATTAGCTTGCCCTTCAGCAATGGAAGCACAAAAATTTAAGTAATCACTCAATGGACTTTCTTTGGCTAAAGATTGTAAGCGCTTGGCTCTATGAATATAGAGGGTATTTGGCAAAGGATAAAATAATAATGGGATTTTTCTAACAATAGAATTGGTGGTTTGTTGTTCAAGTTGTTGTGGGATGATTTTTATGCTCATTTTAGCTTGCCATTATTAATTATTTTTTCCATAGATTGACCATCTATCAAAAATTAATTAATTCCGCTGATAACCAACAGCGGAATTAACTATTGAAGTGTACCGCTTACTCCTAAGCTGGTTTGTGCTCTATTTCGGGTGACTCTGATTTTGTTTTTTCATTATTTTTTAATTCTTTTTGATAAACTTGTTTCATTTCTTGCTCATACCAAGCCGAGTGGTTTTTACGCGCCCATGCACGGGAAACATAACCAGTTATCATACCTTTAATTGAGCCTTTAACCCAAATAGCCATATAGGCATGACCAATAGCAAGTAAAATCAATCCAATGGCAGCTAACGAATGGAAAAATATAGCAATCCTAACCACCTGAACTGGGAAATAATCTGAAACATACCGACGCCACATTATCATGCCAGTGACAAATAATACCGAGATTAATCCCATAATGCACCAGAATAAAAACTTCTGTCCGATATTATATTTACCAATGGGAATGCCTTCTTCTTTACCCATAATCACTTTTTTAAAGTTCTTGAGCCACAAGATATCATCCTTATTAGGAATATTGTGATGAGCGAGTTTTAAAAACATAAACATCAACATGACAAATACAATACAACCAATAATTGGATGTAGAGTCCGAACTAATTGTGGTGTACCTAACACTAGCCCAAATAGTTTAATGGATGGAAAAAATAAAGATAAACCAGATAGTGCGGTTAAAATAAACAGGCAAACCATACACCAATGACAGAAACGTACTATAAGCGGCGTTCTTAAAATCATGTTTTTCTTATTCATGGCGGTTCTCCTGTTGCGATGAGCTGGTACTATTTTTGCCACCGAAAATAGGTAATCCTAATCGTTGTCGCGCTTGCCTATCAGCTTCTTGTTCGTTTTCTATATCTTCGTCATCGACTTCAATCGCTCCGACTCCCATATAGTGAAACAGTAAACCAGCAAAGGTGGCGACAAATGTTGCGGCAGAAAGTGGTTTCCAAGCACCTTTCCAGAATTTAACGATTTCGCTAATCTGTGGATCTTTTGGTAAGCCGCGATAGAGTTCGGGTTGATCTGCATGGTGCAGTACATACATGACATGTGTTCCGCCAACGCCCTCAGGATTATAAAGTCCGGCATGTTCAAAACCACGTTTTTTTAAATCTACAATGCGGTGTTCGGCGTGCCTAATCATATCTTGCTTAGTACCAAAATGAATAGCACCAGTAGGGCACGTTTTTACACAGGCTGGTTCTTGGCCGACAGATACACGATCAACACATAATGTACATTTGTACGAGTGATTATCCTCTTTGCTTACACGAGGGATATTAAACGGACAACCAGCAATACAGTAACCACAGCCAATACAGTGCTCAGACTGGAAATCGACAATACCATTAGCATATTGAATGATAGCGCCCTCAGATGGACATGCTTTTAAACAACCCGGATCGGCGCAGTGCATACAGCCATCTTTGCGAATAAGCCATTCAAATTTACCATTCACCTCGACTTCTGAGTAACGCATTACTGTCCAAGCTTTAGGTGCTAAATCGGCAGGGTTATCATAGACACCTACAGTATGACCGATTTCGGCTCGTAGATCGTTCCATTCACTACAGGCGACTTGACATGCTTTACAACCAATGCAGGTGGTAACATCAATTAATTTAGCGACTTCTTGTTGATAATCTCGGGCACGCGGAGCAGGCGTTAACGAATTGGTTGCTGAGCGGCGAATAATATCTTGAGTTTGTAATGACATAATTTAGTCTCCTCTTTTTATGCCGCGACAGTAACTTTTTCGATATTAACTAAGAATGATTTATATTCTGGAGTTTGAGAATTAGCATCACCTAAATGTGGTGTTAATTCATTCACCAAAAAACCTTTCTTAGTTTGCCCAGTGAATCCCCAGACAATAGGAATTCCAATGGTTTCGATCTCCCTGCCATCAACAGTTAACGTTGGAAGTCGCTTGGTCACTACAGCTTTGGCCTTAATATAACCCCGATACGAGGTTACTTTTACCGTATCACCTAATTTAATACCTTTTTTCTTAGCCAGATTTTCGCTTAATTCAATAAATTGTTCGGGCTGAGTGATTGAAGCGAGTCTTGCATGCTGAGTCCAGAAATGGAAATGTTCGGTAATACTATAAGTTGTACCAACATAAGGGAATTCATTGGCATTACCTAAACGTGCTAAATCTTCTTTAAAGGCTCTAGCTACAGGGCTATTAACCTGTTTTGGATGCAGTGGATTATTGGAAATTGGTGTCTCAAATGGTTCATAATGTTCAGGGAACGGCCCATCAACTAAACGGTTTAAACAGAATAAACCACCTAAACCATCATTATTCATAATAAAGGCCCCCGCGCCCGAACTTGGCGGTAAAGTTGCAGTAAAATCAGCAACATCATTACCTTCCCAACTTGAACCATTCCATTTGATTAATACGCGATTAGGATCCCATGGTTTGCCATTTTCATCAGCAGAAGCGCGATTATAAAGTACGCGCCGATTCATTGGCCAAGCCCAAGCCCAACCACTATGTACCCCTTTACCTGAAGGGTCACTTGGATCACGTCTGGCCATTTGGTTGCCTTGTTCTGTCCAAGAACCACAGAATATCCAAATGCCTGAAGAAGTGGTACCATCCGCTTTCAGTTGCGAAAAACCACTAAGTTGCTGACCTTTTTTGAGAATAATATTACCGTTGGCATCAGTAAGATCAGCGAGCGCTTTACCATTATAATCTTTAGCCAGCTCTTCCGCAGCCGGTCCTTGCGGATCTTGATAATCCCAAACTAAATTATCAATCGGTTCATGATAAGTACCGCCTTCTTCAGCATATAGCTGTTTAATCCTTAGAAAGATGCGAGCAATAATTTCTGGATCGTATAAGGCATCATAGGGCGGTCTGGCGGCCGCCCAGTGCCATTGTAACCAACGAGAAGAGTTAACAATGGTGCCATTTTCTTCAGCAAAACAGTTAGCTGGGAGCCGGAATACTTCGGTTTGAATTTTGCTAGGATCAACATCATTTGATTCACCATGATTTTGCCAAAACTCAGCAGTTTCGGTTGGCATAGGATCGATGTTAACCAAGAATTTTAAATTGGATAAGCCTTCACGGATACTATTTTTATCTGGCAGCGCGGCTAGAGGGTTGAAACCTTGACAAATAAAGCCATTGGCTTGACCATCACGCATCATTTTACTGAATCTTAAGATATCATAGGTCTTATCCCATTTCGGTAACCAATCAAATCCCCAATCATTATCCTTAGTGGCGTTATCACCAAACATGGATTTCATAAAACTAACAAAGAATTTTGGATAATTTCCCCAAAAATTAACTTCGCTGGGGCCAAGTGGTTTAGGCGTTTTTTCCGCTAAATATTGTTCCAGTGAAACTTGCGAGTCTTTAGGTAAATCAAGATAAGCCGGTAAACGATTGGATAACAACCCTACATCGGTTAAACCTTGAATGTTTGAATGTCCACGTAGCGCGTTAATACCACCACCCATTACCCCAATATTACCAAGTATTAATTGAATCATCGCGGCGGTGCGAATAATCTGCGTACCATAAGTATGCTGTGTCCAACCTAATGCATATAAAAAAGTAGCGGCCCGGTCATTGGTTTTAGTACTAGCCAGTGAGCGACAAACATGTAAAAAACTCTCGACAGGACTACCGGTGATCTTATTTACCATTGCTGGTGTATAGCGGCTCACATGTTGTTTCAGTAAGTTCCAAACACAGCGAGGATGATTAAGTGTCTTATCACGTAGCGCGTAACCCTGGTCATCTGTTTGATAGGCCCAGCTGGTTTGATCATATTGTCGATTATTGGCATCATAGCCACTAAACAGCCCGCTACTAACATCAAAATTAAAGTCATCTCGCACAATCAAGCTTGCATTACTATGGGTGACTAAATATTCGAAATTAACTTCATTATGTGTAATAAGGTAATTGATAACCCCCAGCAGAAATGTAATGTCAGATCCAGAACGGATTGGCACATAATGATCAGCAACTGATGCGGTACGATGAAAGCGTGGGTCTATGGCAATTAGCTCGGCGCCATTAGTGATTTTGGCTTCTATCGCCCATTTAAAACCAACCGGATGCGCTTCAGCCGCATTCCCCCCCATAACGATAACTACATTGGCATTTTTAATATCGTTCCAGTTATTGGTCATGGCGCCACGACCAAAAGTTGCCGCTAAGCTCGATACCGATGGCCCATGACAGACCCTTGCTTGGGTTTCCAGACTTAACATGCCTAAAGAACGTGCAACTTTAAATGCTAACCAACCCGTTTCATTACTGGCAGCAGAAGTAACCAACCACCCCGTTGTGGTCCAACGATTAACCGTAGTGCCTTTTTCATTTTTCTCAACAAAATTTTTATCACGATCGGCTTTCATTAATCTAGCGATACGATCGATAGCTTCTTCCCAACTAATACGTTGCCATTTATCTGAGCCCGGTGCACGGTATTGCGGATATTTAACGCGATTTTCACTCTTGATATAATCGAGAACACCAGCGCCTTTAGGGCAAAGAGAACCACGGCTGACGGGATGATCAGGATCACCTTCAATATGAAAAATAGAGGATTCGGCATTTTTGGCGCCATCTCCGCGACTATAAAGAAGCATGCCACAACCAACAGAACAATAGGTGCAGTTGTTACGAGTTTCTTTTGATTTTAACAATTTATATTGGCGAGTTTGTGCAAGGGCGATATTGGGTGCAAGCCCAAGAGTGGCCACTGTTGTTCCAGCCATACCACCAGCACAGATCTTAAAGAACTGTCTACGGTTAAGTAGCATATGAACTCCTTAGAAAGCTGACATTACATTATTTAATTTATTATTCTAAAAGTTGTAAATAACCTTACTAAAATTAATGATAATCTTTTATCAACTGGAAATAAAGGAAAAAACAGGAAAGAATTGTTGTTTTTTGAGATGTGTCAAAAAAAACAATAAATTGTTTTATAAGAAGTCAGTTCGGTATTTAATGAACTGACTCAATAAAAAAGTTAAATTTATGATTAGCTTTTTAATGGATTGATTTCGTCAATTGTTTGCATAACACGAGTGGTAATGAGCGGTTTAAGTATGTCATTCATTTTGTCAATTTTTTGAAGGTTAGCGCCATCTTTATCATCTAAATAGCCTTGCTCTCTTAAAGAGGCAACCAGTATTGAAAATACGCCTTTATCAAAGAATTCAGGGGCATTAATTCCATGTAGCACAGATAATCGCTCAGCAATTAAACGGGCTTCTTTTTCAAGAGATGATCTATTAATGGTTGGATCTTTTTGTAACAATGAAAACGCAATCGCGTAACGCTGTAAAGTATCTCTCGATGAGGATGCGATTAACTGCATTCCTGACATTTTTAAGTAATTGAGCACCAATTTATCTGGTGAATAGTTAATCAAATTTAACTCTGCATAACTATGTATAATTTGCTGTACATAAGTGACTAGTTGTTCTTCGTTTTGATAAAGAAATAATTCAGATTTAATTAATGGATAAAGCAGTTTTACTTGATGTATAACTTCATCTAATGAAATTCTATTATGTTTGATTATTATTCTTGCCACTATGGCAGGAATGATAAGTAAGTGTTGAATATTATTACGATAATAAGTCATTAATACTGCTTGCTCGGTAGTTAAACCAACTATTTCACCCACTTCATCAGTCGTTATTACAAATTTCCCCATCTCTTTAGCATGCTCAAAAAGTTGTTCCGCAGTTTCATCAGGTATGGTAATTAAATTAGAATAAGGAATATTTTTTAATAATCTCAGTAAATAGTTAATGTTTTCAAGTAATCTGACTTTAGTCAGAGCACGTTGATCTGCAGCAAGTAAAATGGAGCAACATAAATTCATGGCATTAATGGCTGCTGAGGCATTGATTCTCTGCATAATTTGCGTTGCTAACAGGTTAGTTGTTGGCGTTAACCAATTAGGGCGTTGAGTCCCTGTAGGATCAATAGCTTCACGCCAGTCGGGAATGTGATTAGTTAAAAATTGATTTAACGGAATTGGTTGTCCAAAATTAACATAACCAAAACCTAATTTTTTTAATTTAAAAAATGCATTAAGCGTACGCCACAAGCTCTCTTTTTGTTTTTTGGCACCACGCAGTTCATTAGCATAGGTGGCAACTTCTAATACATGTTCATAGCCAATATAAACGGGTACTACCGTAATCGGACGCGGGTCGCCACGTAATAACGTTTGAATAGTCATCATGAGCATGCCGGTTTTGGGATCGAGTAATCTTCCTGTTCGCGATCTGCCTCCTTCAATAAAATATTCCACAGCATAACCGCGAATAAATAATTCGGCTAAATATTCACGAAAAACAGCGGTATAAAGTTTGTTACCTTTAAATGAACGACGAATAAAAAAAGCACCCAAATGTCTAAAAATAGGACCTGCAGGCCAAAAATTTAAATTAATACCTGCGGCAATATGTGGTGGGACTAAGCCTTGACGATAAAGCACATAAGATAATAATAGATAATCCATATGGCTACGATGGCACGGTGCATAAACAATCTCATGTCCATTTTGTGCCAGTTCACGAACCGGATCTGCATTAGTAACTTTCAAGCCTTGATATAGCCTATGCCAAGCCCAAGTTAAGATAAAATCAGTGATTCTTAGCATGCGATATGAAAAATTAGCGGCAATTTCATTTAACATTGATAACGCATTTTTCTTAGCTTTATCCAGGCTAATATGTTTACTTTTGGCTTCTTCTTGAATTGCCTCTGATAGTGCCACATTATTTAGTAATTTATTTAACATGGCTTGGCGAACAGGGAGTTTTGGTCCAACTGATGCTGTTCGTTGTTTAGCAAAATGAATACGAGCCACACGGGCTAATTTATGTGCTAAAACTGATAAATCTTGCTGATTATCTACCTGAATATTTTTGAATGATACAGTACGAGAAAAGCGGGTATAACAGTCACGTCCAGAAACAATTATTTTATATAATTTATAAGTTGCCCCCAAAACTTGTAATGACGGTTTTTTCTTACCTTCTTTATCTGGGCTTCTGCCAAACATAACCGAAACGGGTAACAGTTGTATATCGAGTTCATGGTTATGTTGATGAGCCGAAATATAATCTCTTAAAATTGCAATCGATTTATTTTGTTGCTGATTAGAAGCAAAAATGCCCGGACCTTTATCAATATAGATAAAAGCTGGCACTTTTTTACCATTAATTTCGTTACCTTCCAAGGGATCAGGCAATTGATTACGTAAACATAAGGAACGAACAACCATTAAATCTATTTTAGAATTGTAAGGTAATACATATAAAATAGGTTTGCTAATATCTAAATCTAATTCTGAAATCGGATCGGTGGGAATAGGTTTACTTTTAACAAAGAGTTTAACCGGGATTTGAATAAGTGAAAAATAAGCTCTAACCCACCAAGAAAACATACTAATAAACCTTTTATTTTTTGTTAATCATCTAATTAAATATTAAGTTGCAAACCTAGTAATCAACCCAAAAAACGCTTTAGATTGCAAAACCAAATGACTCTTTTTATCTATCTTTAAACATAAGAGTGATTAAGTATATACTTGTTATTATTTAACTGTTAGTAAATTTCTATCATCTTTACATGATCGATTTAAATAGTTTAGTAACTTTTAACAACCCAATTTGGGCGTATTATAACAATATTTATAATATCAACGTTATGTGCATCTTGGTGAAAAAAGTACGTTGATATGATATGAATATCGATTTTACCAATATATTAAAATATCATTCTTTTATTAAACTTTATTTTTGTACAATATGTCGAGTATATCACGTAATTGTTTAACTTCTAATTGACCAGGCGCAGAAGCATTTTTTGCTACTCCAAATGTCATTGATGAACCAAATGTTGTTCCCGCCACTCGACTAATTGCCCCAAGTCCTGCCATAGACATAGTAATAATTGGTTTGGTTGCATATTTTTCATACATTTCAGTCGTTGCCGAAAGTAAGGTTAAAACATCCTCAGTTGTTTGTGGCATAACCGCAATTTTGACAATATCAGCACCAAGATCTTGCATTTTTCGTAATCGGTAAATAATGTCACTTTTTGATGGTGTTTTTTGAAAATCATGGTTGGATGCAATAACATAAACGTGGTGTTGATGGGCAACATTAATAATCTCTGTTACATATTTATCACCGATAAAAACCTCAACATCAATTAAATCAACTAAACCACTACGGGCCATTTCTTTATTCAATTCAATGTATGAGGTAATAGGCCAAGGTTTTACGCCGCCCTCGTTTGCGGTTCGGAAAGTAAATAAAATAGGTTTATGAGGTAATAGAAGAGCTATTTTTGCCGCTACATCTTTAACCGCTTGGATATCGTCAACTAAGTTAAAGTAATCAACTCGCCATTCTATAACATCAAAATCAATAGATTGTAAAAATGTAATTTCATCAAGTAATTCATTTTCAGTATTACCTACAATTGGAACTATAATCTTTGGTGCTCCAGAACCTATCTTGATGTTTTTTATGTTCAGTGTTTTCATTTAATATCCTATAAGCCAAAACCTATATAAATTGAAAGTAATATTCATATATTTATAATGATATGGAAAGTGTTAATTTAAATTTAGAAATAAACAATCAATTTGCTTCTTCTTGTTTAATAGTTTTACTAATGATATTAATTTTATGGCAGTAAAGTTCAAAAATAAAAGTACCTTTTATCTATCAGACATTAAATTCCATTTATTACTGCTGGTTATATTAAATCAATCGTTATGAGCTTGTCGCAAATTATTTGCTATTTGGTTTGATTTAATATTTGATTTGTCATAAGAAGCTCTTAAATTAGATTGCACTATATTAATCAAATAAAAGACCTGTCTGCTGTTTTAACCGGCTTTTAATTAAATCTTAATCACCACATAATAATTGACCATCAGTGACATCTAAACGACCAACACCAAATAAATTACTTCTAAATTTGCCTGAAAAAATATACTTATATTCATTATTTTCACAAACAAATTTATGAAATTGATTTTCTAATTTCTTATTTAAAAAAGATAAAGTGATTTCTTTATTAAGATAAAATTGATACTCTTAAGATTATTAAAGATAAGCAAAGTGTTATAAACTTTTTGAACATTTTATTCCCTTAATATATTAAATATAGATTTATTTATAAATTAGCAAGATAATAAGTATGGTTAAAATTAACCTGTATTTGATTTAATGATGATTCAATAAACATTGATTTTGCTAGCTATTCTAATAGGCCCTCACCAGCACAAATTGCACTTTTAACCTGCATCACCTAAAATAGACGGTTTGTTTGTCTATTTTGAGTATCTTTATGGATTTTATCCTTAGTCTGTTCTCATCAATTAATGCCGTTGTAATGGCAGTAATTTGTATGTTAATACTGTCATTATGTCGCGTTCATGTCGTTATTAGTTTGATTATAGGGGCATTTGTTGGCGGGTTGTTTAGTCATCTCACGTTAAATGAAACGATTAATGCTTTTAATACCGGCATTAGTAATGGTGCAAACATTGCGCTTTCCTATGCCATGCTCGGTGCATTTGCGGTTGCCATTTCAAAATCTGGATTACCAGAACTATTAGCGGAGAAAGCTGTAAAACAACTTACATCAAGTGGAGCCAAAAAACGCATCAAATGGGCATTAATTATTATTATTGCGTTAGTGAGTATTTCCTCACAAAACGTAATTCCAATCCACATAGCTTTTATTCCCCTTTTGATTCCGCCACTTTTATATGTAATGTCACGATTACAACTCGATCGGCGAATGATTGCCTGCATTATGACCTTTGGCTTAATCACGCCATATATGTTTTTACCTGTTGGCTTTGGGAATATTTTTTTAAATCAAATATTATTAAAAAATATCATTTCATCCGGTATGGATGTCAGTCATGTTAATGTGATGCATGCAATGGCAATCCCAGCTTTTGGTATGTTTATGGGATTATTATGGGCTATTTTTATTAGTTATCGTAAACCGAGGCAATATCAAATCATTCATGAAACCATGAGTTCACAAGCGGCAACCAATGTTAGTGCGCGTTCACTTATTATTTCATTAATAGCTATTGTGTTATCATTTAGCATTCAACTTTATACCGGTTCAATGATTCTCGGTGCCTTAATTGGTTTTATTTGCTTTATTGTTTCAGGATCAATTAAATGGGGGGAAGCTGACGGAGTATTTACTGACGGCATAAAAATGATGGCCATGATTGGCTTTGTGATGATTTCTGCGCAAGGTTTTGCTGAAGTATTAAAACAAACTCATGAAATTGAGCCTTTGGTTAATAATAGCGCGGAATTATTTGCGGGTAATAAAGTTGTGGCTTCGTTTATGATGATGTTAGTTGGTCTGGTTATTACCTTAGGTATTGGTTCTTCATTTTCAACGGTGCCAATTATTGCCGCCATCTATGTGCCACTGTGTGTACAACTTGGATTTTCTCCAGTTGCAACCGTATGCTTAATTGGTGCATCAGGGGCAATTGGTGATGCCGGTTCGCCACCGTCGGATACGATTTTAGCCACCTCGGCAGGGTTAAATAGTGATGGGCAACATGACCATATTCGCGATAGTGTTATTCCCACTTTTACCCATTTTAATATTCCACTGTTTATAGCTGGTTGGCTCGGGTCATTAATTTTATAATGAATCAAATTAGCTAAATTAAGGTCATGACCTTTTATGAATAAAAAATCTCAGCCAAATATTCGAGCCGTTTGTGCTCAAACCATTTTTAATGTACTTGAACAAGGGCATTCCCTGAGTGCTACATTGACTATTTTAAATGATAAGGTGGCCGATAAAGATCGCGCTTTAGTGCAAGAAATCTGTTTTGGTGTCATGCGCGTATTACCTGAACTGAATTTTTATGTTCATACCTTGATGAATAAAGTACTAACCGGAAAAAATCGAATCTTGCACTATTTATTATTAGTTGGCATTTATCAGATCCTTTATACTCGCATCCCTGAGCATGCCGCGGTCGGTGAAACGGTTAGTGCGGTGCAGTCACTGAAAAAAATACCTTTTAAAGGCTTAATTAATGGCGTACTGCGTGAATTTTTGCGCCAGCAAACCTCGTTACCGCAAAAATTTCGACAAGATATTAAGCAACAAGTTGGTCAAACCTTGCACCCAAGTTGGTTGTTAAATCGACTTAAACAAGCTTACCCACAGCAATGGCAAGCAATTGTTCATGCCAATAATCAAAAACCGCCAATGTGGTTGCGGGTTAATCAAACACATTATTCAACACAAGAGTATCAACAGTTGCTTAAACTGCAACAAATTGAAACTAAAATTTGTCCAGAGATACTTTGTGCGCTCCAGTTACTCACACCGGTCAACGTTAATCAATTACCGTATTTTGATGATGGCGCGGTAACCGTGCAAGATCTCTCTGCTCAATATGCGGCCTACTTATTAGCACCACAAGATGGCGAGCAGATTTTAGATTTATGTGCCGCACCAGGTGGTAAAACCACGCATATATTGGAAGTTGCCCCCAAAGCTAACGTGTTAGCCGTTGATATTGATGCCGGTCGCGTTAAACGTATCTATCAAAATTTGGCACGTTTAAAACAACAAGCAGAAGTTAAAGTCGGAGATGGACTTACGCCTGAAAAATGGTGTGCCGGGCAACAGTTTGACCGAATTTTGCTCGATGCGCCCTGTTCGGCAACCGGCGTTATCCGCCGTCATCCTGATATAAAATGGTTGCGTAGAGATAGCGATATAGCGCAATTAACTGAGCTACAATATGCCATTCTAAGCAAAATTTGGCACTATTTAAAAGTTGGTGGCACATTAGTTTATGCAACTTGTTCAATCTTACCAGATGAAAATAAATTACAAATTGAACGTTTTTTACAAGTGCATGGCGATGCAAAGTTACAAGGTGAAATCAAACAATTTTTACCAGCACCAGAGGGTGGGGATGGCTTCTTTTATGCCGTATTAAATAAATGCTAAATGATAAAATAGTATGTGATGATCGATAAGTTAATCTAAATCATCACAATTGATTATGCTCAGCTATGTTGTTTAATGATTTCCTGCAATCGTTGGCTATGTTTTACAGCTAACGCTTTTATTTTAGCGTGGCTTTCAATCTCCGGTGACACGCCATATAGAAAATCGGTGAAAGATATTGCATTTGCATATAAATGGTTGAGATTTTGACCGGTTGTAAAAAATCATCAACTAAATTATACCCATCTTGTTGATAGACTTCTTGATTGGCTCCAATGGTTAAACTCGGTAACAGTTTTTTATTTTTTAATTTTTTATCGCCTTTAGAACCATAGGCAAATTGGTAAGTTAATACTTGCTCGAACCATATTTTCAGGATGGCTGGCATATTGAGGCAATACAAAGGGTATTGTAAAATAATAAGATTATGTCTTAAAAGTGCAGCTTGTTCTTCTTGGACATTGATTTGATAGTTTGGATAAAGTTGATGAATATTGCGTATTTCAATATCCGGCATATTGGTCTGCACATTCTCAATAATTGTTTTGTTAGCCACTGATTGTTCAATGTTTGGATGGCCTAAAATAATTAATGCCATAATGATTCCCTTTCCTTTTTTTACTATTAAAATGATAGTTTCTATCTTTAGTTTATTACTAAATAACTTTATCGCAATATCTATCAAATTAGATAGTTAGGAATATTTGATGCAAACAGATAAACAACGACCGTCAAAACGTTATAAAAATAAAATTTATTATTGTCCAATTAGTTTGGCGATGGATTTAATTGGTGGCAGATGGAAAGGGGTAATTCTTTACTATCTGCTGTTAAGTGAAAAACGCTTTTGTGAATTAAAAACAGTGATCCCTGAAATTACGGATATGACTTTAAGTATCCAACTCAAAAAACTGGAAGATGACGGTTTAATTACGCGCACTGTTTTTGGCGATAAACCACCTTTAAAAGTAATATATAAATTGACACCACTAGGCGAACGATTTGGACCAGCGTTAGAGCAGCTCTGCTTGTGGGGATTAACTATCTAATCATAAATAATTATATCGATATATATTAAAAAATTTTCAGAATATGTGATGATTGATTAGTTAATCATCACATTTGATTATACTCAGCTATGTTGTTTAATGATTTCCTGTAATCGTTGGCTTTGCTTTAACGCTAACGCTTTTATTTTATCGTGGCTACTTTCAATTACTGGTGACACGCCATATATAAAAATTGGTGAAAGATATTGCATTTGTGTATAGATGGTTGAGATTTTGACCGGTTGTAAAAAATCATCAATTAAATTATGCCCATCTTGTTGATAGACTTCTTGATTGGCTCCAATGGTCAAACTGGGTAACAGTTTTTTATTTTTTAACTTATCGCCTTTAGAGCCATAGGCAAATTGGTAAGTTAATACTTCATCGAACCATATTTTTAAAATAGCTGGCATATTAAACCAATACATAGGATATTGTAAAACAATCAGATTATGCCTTAAAAGTGCAGCTTGTTCTTCTTCGACATTGATTTGATAGTCTGGATAAAGTTGATGAATATTGCGTATTTCAATATCTGGCATATTGGTTTGCACATTCTCAATAATTGTTTTGTTAGCCACAGATTGTTCAATGTTTGGATGACCTAAAATAATTAATGCCATAATGATTCCCTTTCCCTTTTTTACTATTAAAATGATAGTTTCTATTATTAGTTTATTACTAAATAACTTTATCGCAATATCTATCAAATTAGATAGTTTGGAATATGTCATGCAAACAGATAAACAACGACCGTCAAAACGTTATAAAAATAAAATTTATTATTGTCCAATTAGTTTGGCGATGGATTTAATTGGTGGCAGATGGAAAGGGGTAATTCTTTACTATCTGCTGTTAAGTGAAAAACGCTTTTGTGAATTAAAAACAGTGATCCCTGAAATTACGGATATGACTTTAAGTATCCAACTCAAAAAACTGGAAGATGACGGTTTAATTACGCGCACTGTTTTTGGCGATAAACCACCTTTAAAAGTAATATATAAATTAACACCACTTGGCGAGCGATTAGGGCCAGCGTTAGAGCAGCTCAGCGTGTGGGGATTAACTATCTAATCGTAAATAATGATATCGATTTATATTAAAAAATTTTCAGAACATGGCCTATTTGACTATAAAAATAGTGGTTATTTTGTAAAAATTATTCAGGAGTATATACCATTTCATTTCCTTTTTTGGTTGATATGCGCAAAAACCACAGATTTGGACAAATATTGGTAGATATGATAAATTCTGACTTTGTTTTATGTTCTAAAGACTTTTTAATATGGCTTACACGCTTACCTATACGGATCTTCCTGAAAATATTCAACATTGGCAGGGTTTACCACTTTCTTTAAATGGCTGCGAAGTTGTACCGCTTGATTATAATGCTGGTAAAACGGGATGGATTATTTATGGACGAAAATTAAATAAAACCATATTGTCTAAATTTCAAAACCGATTGGCTATGCCTATGGTGATTGTTTCTTCATGGACGATTAAAACTTATCAAATTGTCCGTATTGCTGGCGTAATGCCTAAAAAGGCTAAATCTATATCATTGGCATTAGGTATTGATGTTGCGCCGATTGATAATTTACCCACACTACATTCACCCGGATTACTGGTCATGGATATGGATTCAACGGCGATTGGCATTGAATGCATTGATGAACTAGCCAAATTACACGGTGTTGGGGAACAAGTGGCGGCAGTGACCGAACAAGCGATGCGTGGTGAACTTGATTTTGCCGCTAGCTTACGTAAACGCGTCGCGACGTTAAAAGGTGCGCAGCAAGATATTTTAGATCAAGTCAAAGATAATTTACCGTTAACTCCGGGTTTAACCTATTTAGTTAAAGAACTGCATAAAAAACACTGGCATGTGGCAATTGCTTCTGGTGGTTTTACCTATTTTGCCGATTACTTAAAACAACGATTAAAACTGGTTGCGGTTTATGCTAATGAACTTGAGATCAAAAGTAACAAATTAACCGGTAAAGTTGCGGGTCAAATAGTGGATGCTAAGTATAAAGCCAGAACATTACAGCAGTTAGCGACGTCATTAGATATACCAATTGAACAAACCGTTGCGATTGGCGATGGCGCTAATGATTTGATGATGATTCGTATTGCCGGGCTGGGCGTTGCTTATCATGGTAAACCCAAAGTGGTCGAAAAGGCGCGCATTAGCATTAATTATGCAGATTTAACCGGGTTATGGTGTATTTTGTCTACCAGTTTATTAAGTGAAGGCTAGGAGAATAATTTGGCAAAAACAGTAAAGCGAGCTTATGTATGTAATGATTGTGGGGCAGATTATCCACGTTGGCAAGGTCAATGCAGTTCTTGTCATGCTTGGAATACTATCACCGAAGTTAGACTTGCTAGTACCTCTTCGCGTAATGACCGCTTAACTGGTTACGCCGGTAGTGGCGCTGGGCAAGCTAAAATCCAAAAATTATCCGAAATCAGTTTAGAAGCGCTACCGCGTTTTTCAACCGGGTTTTCCGAATTTGATCGGGTGTTAGGTGGTGGTGTGGTACCCGGTAGTGCTATTTTAATTGGTGGTAATCCAGGAGCGGGGAAAAGTACTTTGTTACTGCAAACCATGTGCAGGCTTACTTCACAAATGAATACCTTATACGTCACTGGTGAAGAGTCTTTGCAACAAGTAGCGATGCGTGCTCACCGTTTAGGATTACCGACAGATAATATTAATATGTTATCTGAAACCAGTATTGAACAAATTTGTTTGCTTGCCGAACAGTCGCAACCCAAATTAATGGTAATTGACTCTATTCAAGTTATGCACCTTGCTGATATTCAATCATCGCCCGGTAGTGTGGCGCAAGTGCGTGAAACCGCCGCTTATTTAACCCGTTTTGCTAAAACCAAAGGCATTGCCATTATTATGGTTGGGCATGTGACCAAAGATGGTTCATTGGCTGGCCCTAAAGTGCTTGAACATTGTATTGATTGCTCTATTTTATTAGATGGTGATGCTGATTCACGTTTTCGAACATTACGCAGCCATAAAAATCGCTTTGGTGCAGTAAATGAACTTGGCGTATTTGCCATGACTGAACAAGGTTTAAAAGAGGTAAGTAATCCATCAGCCATCTTTTTAAGTCGTGGTGATGAAATGCTACCCGGTAGTTCGGTAATGGTGTTATGGGAAGGAACACGTCCACTACTGGTTGAAATCCAAGCCCTTGTTGATCACTCCATGTATGGTAATCCAAGGCGGGTGGCTGTTGGTCTTGATCAAAATAGATTGGCGTTATTGTTGGCGGTATTGCATCGTCATGGTGGATTACAAATGGCCGATCAAGATATTTTTGTTAATGTAGTTGGTGGGGTAAAAGTAACCGAAACCAGTGCGGATTTGGCTTTAATTGCGGCTTTAGTTTCGAGTTTTCGTAATCGTGCGCTACCACAAGATGTCGTTATCTTTGGGGAAATTGGACTAGGTGGTGAAATTAGACCCGTTCCTAGTGGGCAAGAACGAATTGCCGAAGCCGCCAAACATGGCTTTAAAAAAGCGATTGTGCCGATTGCTAATATGCCGAAAAAGAAACCTGACAATATGCAGATATTTGCGGTTAAAAAAGTGTCACAAGCACTAGATATTTTGGCTGATTGTTAAACATACTCATAGCTAAGATTTTCCGCCGATGTGATTATCGGCGGAACGTGTTAATTTGCTTAGATTTTTAGTTAATAACAAATCTCATAACAAGGTTGATAGGCGGTTCCACCCGGCAATTTCATTCGATCTTGCTGAATGAAGCTGCGCAATAAGTTATCTAAGTGCTGCATAATCTCCGGATCGCCTTGTAATTTATACGGTCCATGTTCGGCAATTAGCTTCATGCCAAACTCTTTGACATTACCAGCCACAATACCTGAAAACGCCCGGCGTAAATCTGCCGCTAATAGCTCAACCGGCTGATCTTTATGCAAATTTAACGATGCCATATTTGCATGCGTTGGATCGAACGGATGTTGTAATGATTCATCAATTTTAAGTAACCAGTTAAATCCATATGCATCGCCAGTGGTTAAACGTGATGATTTAACTTGTTTTACCCCATCTTTCATAATTCGTGCCACTTGTTCAGGTGAATCAATCACAATTTGATACAACTTGGTCGCTTCATCACCTAAGGCACTACGAATAAAGTTATCAATCGCGGTAAAGTATTCCTCACACTCTTTAGGTCCGGTTAAAATGAGTGGTAATGTTTGGGATTTATTGGCTGGATTTAACAAAATGCCTAAAATATACAGTAATTCTTCAGCTGTGCCGGGACCGCCAGGGAATATGATAATACCATGAGCCATACGCACAAAAGCTTCCAGACGCTTTTCAATATCGGGCATAATTATTAGTTCATTCACTAAGGCATTCGGTGGTTCGGCGGCAATAATTGAGGGTTCAGTCATACCAATAAAACGGCTATCTTTGTAACGTTGCTGAGCATGACCCACAGCAGCCCCTTTCATTGGCGCTTCCATGATCCCCGGTCCACAACCAGTACAAATATTAAGTTCACGTAAACCAAGTTGCATACCAACTTGGCGCGCATAGTAGTATTCATTTTCATTAATTGAATGCCCACCCCAGCAAACAATTAAATTGGGTTCTTCCCCAACATGCAGCGCATTAGCATTACGTAAAATCGAAAAAACGAGATTGGTAATATAAAAGGAATGATCTCTATCGAGCTTAACATTGGATACTAACTGTTTAATGGCACTGATTTGATTATTTAAAAACAAAATATCGCGCAATACGGCAAAGAGGTTGGCTTGAATGGAACGAATGATGCGGCGATCCACAAAGGCGCTTTCGGGGGCATTAACCAGTTCTAATTTAACACCACGCTCTTTGCTAATCACATTAATTTCAAAAGACTTAAATCTATCCAGTAATTCTTTAGTATTGTCGGTTTTACTACCGGCATTTAATGTTGCCAATGAGCAGTTTCGATATAATTGATAAAGTTCACTGTTAGCAGATTTTTTAAGAATATCCACTTCAGCCTGAGCAAGTAAATCCATTGATCCTAATGGACTAATATGGGTAATCATCACAACCTCCATTTGACGGTTTTATAGGCAAGACTTCCATTATATACATAAACCTTGCCAATAAGTACAATAGAAAATTGATATATTGGATACTATTTAATTCATGACCAAAGCCAATTTGGTTATATTGCTTTAAATGGCTAGCCATACTATTCATTGCCAAGTGAAATTTAATTTGAATTGACAATGACTAGCACCTACTGATTATTAATAGTTATTTAAATTAAAAACACCAATCATCGATAATTAATATTATTAAAAAAAACAATGATGTGAACCGATAAACTACTAGTTGTATATATTGTAATTTATTATAATCAGATACGATTATAATAATATGAATAACAATATTCCTAAATTAATTAATGCTTAGAAACAGATTCCCAATCTAGATAAAAAGTTGCGGGCAAGATTATTGTTACTTTAGGTTATCTAAATCTAAAAGTGCGTTATTGTGAGTGTTATATTCTAATGCTCTCACGACTTCTAGCTATAAAACTGTTATTCATACAGAAGATAATGAAACTAAATTGGTTTGAGGTGAAGTTACGAAATGAAAAATTTTTTATTAAGCAGTTTATTATTAATTTTAGTACCTTATTTTACTTATGCGTCCGATATTGATTTGAATAGAGATAATTATTACTTGTTAATAAAAGACAGATTAAGTGATCAAAATAATCTATTAAAAAGTATATTAGATAAATTTGTTACGCAAAATAATGAGAAGATTAATATAGAAGGTTGTGACTTAAACCATGTCGAAACAACTAAAGAAAATATTAACGCGACGCTAAATAAAAGTAATTTTTATAAAGACTATGATCAAGAATTAAAAAAATACCACTTATCATTAAATGAATTTAACCGACTTTATTCAATTGATGAATCTAATTTATCAGAAGCGTGTCGTGGATACAGATACATTATTCAGCTTGAAAATAATGAATTAATGATTCCATACAAAAATCTATTATCTTTTTATCAGCGCCTACCGAAAGAAGATAAAAATAAAATAGATAATTTAAAAAATAACCAACAATGTTTTGAAACAGAGAATAGTGGTGAAATGGAGTGGACGGATACTTGTTATTATAAAAATATGACTATTTTGGATGTTTATAATGCTATGGCTTTTCAGCCTTATTATGTTTTCAGAGAGAAAATCAAAGTAGGCAAAAATTTCTCCACCTTTTATAAAGATAAGGATGTCGAAGTAGAATATAAATGGAAAGATAAAAATAAATTAGAAATTACGCAAAACTTTGCTGGTGGTGTGACTACTTATACTTTTATTTATCAAGGCAATAAAACCAAAGTAATAGCTTTGTATTCCGCTGATTAAAAATTAGAGGAGTGATTGGCATTGCAGATAGGTAATGAAAAAATCTTTCTATTGTAAATTAGACATTTTTCATAATAAATTTTCAATAGCCAAGATTAAAAAAAGAGGAGTAAACAATGAAACGATGCTCTTTTATTACGATTATATTATTTATAGTTAGCTCAAGTGTATACGGGCAATCATTTAATATTGCTAAAAAATACCGTGGGGATCCCTTTTTTAGTAACAATAATATGCTAGAGCTTGAGCATGATTGCATAAGACATCCAGATTATTGGCAAGACGAGGATGAAAAAAAGAAAGATGATGAGCGTTGCCCTTTAAATCATCTTACCTTTGATTTTAGCAGATTATATAAGTTAATTGTTAAAAATCCTATTGCTTATAAAGATAATAATATACAACTTAGGCTAAGTAAATCGAAACAAGATTATGATCCAAACGAAGACGGTGGCGAGATCACCTTGTCTTTAATTTACCAAAATAAAGTGAAAGATAAGATTTTTTTAGCTGATAATTTTTTTGAACTTGGTGAATATGCGGTTGGTTATCAACGTTACTATATTGCACCAAGTGGCGACATTTATACGATATTATTTGTAGAAACAGAGGAAGGCATTACTCCAATATTAAGGAAACATTATCACATTGACACTAACAAAATGGAGTTTACCCTTAAAGAGATGTTAATTAGTGCAGCTGATACACATTTTCAAATTATCTATCCAACGCAATTTAACGTCCTTACTGAAAAACTTCAATTGGATTACAGTCAACAACAATCTGATTCCTGCCAAGAAGAGATAAAAGATGGTGAATATCACCCTTGTTATTTAGATTTATATCAATATTATGAAAATAAGTTAAAACAAAAATTACAAAATCAATCTTTTGCTACATTAAAACAAAAAATGGACTCAATTTGTTTAACAGCAGCTTTACCTGTTTATCATAAGGATATATTTCCTTATTTGTCTAAAATGATGTCTTGCTCAATACAACAATTTAAACAAGAAATAAACCAACCAGGAAAAAATTGACTCAGTCAGACTGATAAAATATGAAACTAGCTAAATATTGTAAATATATGGTGATTATAATATGGAAAAAAATAAGGTTATGCTAAACTTAAATAAACTCTGAAGCTCTTTTACCTAAGTGATACCAATACTTTTGTCATAAGGTGAATTAGCCGCGGTATAGTACAGAAATGGCTATGCTTCCCGATTTGGATAAGGTGTTTTTAAGCTATGCAATTAATGGATAATTATCAGCGTCGATTTCAGTATCTACGTTTGTCGATTACCGAGCAGTGTAATTTTCAGTGCCAGTACTGTTTACCTCAAGGTTATCAATCTAACAAAGATCATAAATTTCTATCACTAAGTGAAATCAATAATATTGTGGCCACATTTACTGAGTTAGGTGTGCACAAAATCCGACTAACTGGTGGTGAACCAACCTTACGCCGTGACTTTATCGATATTCTATCCATGATTTCCTCTTACCCAAGTATTAAAGAACTGGCTATTACCACTAATGGTTCACGTTTATTAAAAAATATCACCCACTGGCAGCAAGCGGGTTTAACTGCAATTAATATCAGTATTGATAGTTTTTCGCCTCATTTATTCAAATTAATTACTGGTCAAGATAAACTCAAAGAAATCATTCAATGTGTTGAAAAATCGTTAGAGGTTGGCATAAAAAAAGTCAAAATCAACACCGTGTTAATGAAAAATATGAATGATAATCTCAGCGATTATTTAGCTTGGATCAAACATCGACCTGTCGATTTACGTTTTATTGAGCTTATGGAAACAGGTGAAAGCGATGAGGTATTTAATCGTTATCATTTAGCCGGTAATTTAATTGAAACTCAACTCCTAGCCCAAGGGTGGCAATTGCAACCGAAAGTGGCATTATCAGGACCTGCTAAAGTGTATTCGCACAGTGATTATCAAGGTAAAATTGGGCTAATCATGCCGTATTCCAAAGATTTTTGTAAAAGTTGCAATCGATTACGGGTTTCCTCACTAGGTAAATTACATTACTGTTTATTTGGTGATGAGGCTGTTGATTTACGTGATTTGTTGGTCAGTGCCGATCAAAAAGAACAATTAAAAGCCAGAATTTTAGCGTCCTTAATGAGCAAACCTGAAAAACACTTCTTACATGATCATAAAGTGGGTATTACACCTAACTTATCATATATTGGTGGTTAACTGACTGTTTTGCTTTGGCACTTTGGCTATATCCCAATGGTCAATAGCCCACTCTAAAAGTTGTTGTTGAGAGGCATCTTGCCAATTTTCCGGAATAATTTGCCCTAAAAATTGTAATGCTTGAGCTGTTGCGGTAGTTAGATCATTTAGATCGAGTGGTTGAGCATGATTTTGTTTAGACAGTTTATTTCCATTGTTGTCTAATACCAATGGTAAGTGACAATATGTGGGCACGGGTAAATCAAGTAATTGATAAAGTGATATTTGTTTGGCGGTAACGGGTAACAAATCTGCTCCCCTTACAATTTCGGTAATGCCTTGCTGATAATCATCAAGCACTACCACTAAATTATAAGCAAATAAACCATCTTTACGGTGGATAATAAAATCTTCTTGTGCATTAGCAATATCAACATTTTGTAAACCACGAATTTGATCGGTAAATTGATAAATAGGGCGGGTTTGTTTTAAACGTATAGCAAGTGGTTGTTGTGGTGCATTACTTAAATGTCGATTGCGACAAAAACCATCATAAACACCGCTAGGCAGGTTATGGATACGCTGGCGAGTACAATCACAATAATAAGCGTACTGTTTATCAAGCAAGGATTGTAAAACGGCTTGATATCGCTTATAACAAGCCGATTGATATAAGATGTCATCATCCCAAAACAAATTAAAAGCCTCTAGTGTTTTTAAAATTAGGGATGATGCGCCTTTGACTTCACGTGGCGGGTCAATATCCTCAATGCGAATCAACCATTTGCCACATTGAGATTTAGCTTGAAGATAACTACCAAGAGCCGTCACCAATGAACCGAAATGTAATGGTCCAGATGGTGAGGGAGCAAAACGACCAATATAATGCATGGTGTATGTCGCAAAATAACAGATAATCAACTCAAATCAAGATTATATGCCCATTTGTTTTTCACGTAGTTCAGCCAGTGTTTTACAATCAATACATAAATCAGCCGTTGGTCTTGCTTCTAAACGGCGAATACCAATTTCTACACCACAAGACTCGCAAAAACCAAAATCATCTGTTTCAATTTTCTTTAACGTTTTTTCGATTTTCTTAATGAGTTTACGTTCTCTATCTCGAGCACGAAGTTCTAAACTGAACTCTTCTTCTTGTGTCGCCCGGTCAGCAGGATCTGGAAAGTTTGCCGCCTCATCTTGCATATGAGAAACAGTTTTACCCATTTCACCTTGTAGTTGAGCTAACCATGCTTCTAAAATTAGTTTAAAATGTTTCAATTGCTTAGGATTCATATACTCCTCATCTTTAGCCTCTTTGTAAGGCTCCAGCCCCGCAATTGAAAGTAGGCTTAGAGAAGATGTATTTACTTTTTGTTCCTTTTTCACAGCAATCCCCCTTAAGTACATATTATTTTTAGGGGGTAAACTATAGCAATAAATTGGCTATTGGCAAATTTTTTTTGTGTTTTTTTTCACTATAAAAAATGTAAATGTTCACAACTCTATGTTATTAATCAATATAATTATTTGTTCCATCTTATCAATCCATTCCTTTCACAATTAGCGACTAAATCGGATAATTTTTGATTATTGGGTAATACAAGCGTTGGAGCAATATCAAATAAAGGATAGAGAACAAACTCTCTAAATTGCATATGATAATGTGGAATTGTAAGTCTTTCACTATCAATAACCAAATCATCATACAGTAAAATATCGAGATCTAGGGTTCTAGCTCCCCAACGATTATCTTTACGCACTCGTCCCTGTGATTGTTCTATTGCCTGTAGCTGATCAAGCAATTCTATTGGGGATAAAGTGGTATTAATTTTAATTACTGCATTTAGATAATCATTTTGGTCTTGGGGACCAAGCGGTTTGCTGCGGTAAAAGGGTGAAACATCAATAACTTTACTTTGTGGTAACTGTTGCAAAGCCATAATGGCTTGATTAGCTTGAGCAAATGGGTCTTCCAAATTGCTACCTAAAGCGATATAACAAATTGACATAATGCTATTTAACTTTTTATGGATCAAATGTAATCGGATGTCGATATTTTAACATATAAAATAATAGCAAAAAATCGCTATATATTGGTTCACGGTTATGCCTTCACGTTATTAAAATATAACTAGACAATCTTTAACTTATTACTGTTTATGCGTTATGGTAACGTAAATCAGTTGGTTTTGTGGTGATGTACTTATTTTGAGATTTTAAAATGAATTTAGCTCAACAATTGAGTTTTTTGATAGCAAATACACCAGTAATTAATGATCCTAACGTGATTGATCGTGCAATTAATGGTGTGATTGATTATTTGGCTAGTAGTTTACAAGCACGCAATGAAGTTGATATTCACAAGCTGTTAGCTTGGATAGAGGATGAAGGTGGCACAGCAAAGGTGTGGTTAGTTGGTCAAAAAAAGTTAGTTACCGCTCGGCAAGCCGCACTCTTTAATGGCTTTCAAGCGCATTATTTAGATTACGATGATGTACATTCAGATGTACGCGGTCACCCCTCAGCAGTAATCTTATCGGCGTTAATTGCCAGTATTCGGCTTGATAAGCGGATAGCTAATATTGATAGCAAAAGGTTTTTAACTGCTTATATTATTGGCATTGAAGTTATGGCATTGTTAGGCCAAAGTGTCAACCCAAAGCATTATGAAAAAGGTTGGCACGCAACCATGACTTTAGGTGGAATGGCGGCAACTGCGGCAATTTGCTATCTTCATGATGAACCATTTTTATCACAAGCTTTAACATTAGCCGCGACGCAAGCATCAGGAATGCGTTTGCTTATGGGCACTGCGATTAAATTCTTACATGCGGGACTTGCGGCACAAAGTGCCATACAGTCTGTTGAATGGTTGAGAGTGGGGATCGATGCTGATAAAGATTTTTTAGATGATAAGCTGGGTTTTTTAGCGATTTATGGGGAGGGAAATACACGTTTAAATTTAGAGAATTGGGGGCGACCATGGAAAATTGTAGATCCCGGTTTATGGTTTAAAACTTATTCTTATTGTTCCGCTGCTGCTTATATTGCCGATGCGGGTCAATTACTTTATCAACATGCTAAGTTTGATATTAATAAAATTGAACATATCACCATTTTTTTTGCACCACCAAAAAGTGATGCGGCGTTGATCTATAAAACGCCATTATTAGCTGACCAAGGGCGATTTTCGGCAGAATATATTCTTGCTTTAACCTTATTGGGAATACCACTTAATTTTCAGCAGTTTACTCCAATGCCGATTGCTGATCAGATTCAAAGATTAATGCAAAAAATGCAACGTAGCTATCAAATACAACTACCTCCTCATCCGGAAAGTTATAATCAACGTTATGTGGTGGTAGAAATATTGTTCAGTAGTGGTGAAAAACTTAGTCAACGAATTGATTTTCCGAAAGGTTCTCCGAAAAATCCATATAGTCAAAATGAAATGTGGTTAAAGTTGTTCACCGCTATTGGTGATCGGCAACAGACCGAAAAATTAATAACGGATATTCGTAAATTGGCAATAGGAACTGATGTTTATCAATTTTTATCATCATATGCATTTACGCTCTAATGTTGATTTATTGTTAATGAATATTAATTTTTTTCAACCTAAATATCTCCGTCAATTAAATTTCGAAGTCAATTTCATCCGTTAGTTGGCGTAAAAAACGCTGTGTAACTTCATTTTGAGGGTTATCAATAAGTGATTTTGCCTCGCCTTCTTCAACAATTACGCCATTGGCCATAAAAATGATGCGATCGGCAACATATTTTGCAAATTCCATTTCATGGGTGACAATAATCATGGTGATTTTTTCTTTTGCTAATTGCAACATGACTTGCAATACTTCATGTACACGTTCAGGGTCTAGTGCTGAGGTTGGTTCATCAAACAGTAATACTTTCGGCCTAACCGCGAGTGCTCTTGCAATAGCAACTCGTTGTTGTTGACCTCCCGATAATGTGATTGGGTATTGGTCAGCATAGGGTAACATTCCAACTCGTTTCAGTAATGATAACCCTAGCTGTTTTGCTTCTAGCTTATCCATGTTTTGCCCAACAATTAAAGGGAAAGTGATATTTTGCAAAGCAGTTTTATTTTTAAATAAATTATAGTGTTGAAACACCATTGCCGATTGCCTACGCAAATTAACTTCGTCTTTATTACTATAGTGTTCACAATTAAGTGATATTGCACCAATGCGAATTTGACCGGTATTAGGTTTTTCTAATAAATTTAAACAACGTAACAACGTTGATTTTCCAGAACCTGATGGGCCAATAATTGCAATAACTTCACCTTGTTTAATATTTAAGTTTATTTCCTTTAAAACTTCATTATCTGCAAATCGCTTGGATAAATGTGAAACAGTAATCATTGCCTTTTCCTTAACGATGATAGGGTTTACTGAACTTTTGTTCTAATTGTTTTTGTATCCAGGAGTAAACTACAACGGTAAGCCAGTAAACAATACCAACAGCTAAATAGGTTTCAAAGTAGAGAAACGAATCTACAGTTAACATCTTTCCAGCGGCTAATAGTTCTTGAACACCTACATAAAAAGCGACAGAGGAATCTTTCAGTAATGAAATAAACATATTACCTGTGTTGGGTAGTGCATTAATCATCGCCTGTGGCAATATAATGCCTCGATAGACCTGTATTATATTAAGTCCGGAAGTTAGCCCTGCTTCTTTTTGGCCTGGGTCGACGGAAGCTAAACCTGCGCGGAAAATTTCCGCTAAATAGGCTGAATATTTTAAGCTGAAACAGATAATGGCTGCGGTTGTTGCGCCCATATGTTTCAAAGCAGGGAAAATTGGTGGTAAGCCGTAATAAATAATAAACAGCAAAACTACTGAGGGTATGCCTCGAAATAGTGAAATAAAGAGCGCAAAAACAGGATCGATAATTTTGATTTTATTGTTACGCAAAAGTGCAATAGCTAATCCCAATATAATAGCAAATATGATCGATATTACGGCAATAAGTAGTGTGACCGGCAGATAAGGTAATATCTGCGGGAACACATTAAAAAAATAGTTTATGTTAAACTTCATGAGGTAATATCTTCACCAAAATATTTGATTGAAATTGTTTTTAGTGTGCCATTAGCACGTAATTTTTCGAGTACTTGATTGAATTTTTCTCGTAATGCTTGACCGTTTTCATCTTTACTAAATGGGAAAGCGACGTCTTCTATAGTTATTGGCTCGCCAACAAGTTTAAATGGTAAATTTTTGCGTTTTATTTCGGCAAGCAAAATTGGTTTGGAGTTAACATAACCATCAACTCGTTTATACTCAGTATCATACATTGCACCATCTCGTGTTTCATAAGTTTTGATAGTGATCTCATTATTTGGGAAGACTTTTTTCAAATTATTAATATGATTTGAACCTAGCACGCCAGCAATGGTCTTACCTTGCAAATCAGTCAACGTTTGGATATCTTTATTATCTTTATGAGTGACAATCTGACTACCATAAAAACTATATGCGGTAGAAAAGTCATATTTCTCCTGACGAGATGGTGTAACTGCCACTGCATTTGCCACCGTATCTAAGCGGCCCGAATCAAATTGCCCCATTAATCCGCTAAATTCAGCAATGACCCATTCAACTTTATAATCTAATTCTTTGGCAATCGCCTCAGTTACTTCAATATCAAAACCAACCAACTTGCCATCTTGTTTATAACCATTAGGATAACTTTGTCCGGTTGAGCCAACTTTAATCACATGTTGTGCTATAGCTTGTTTATCAGATTTATTATCACAACCAACTAAAGTTAAGCTGGTTAATAACACAGCAAAAAGCAAAATTTTTATTTTATTCATTATTTCTTACTCCTATTTTTCCATTCGGTATAAGTTTGGGTATTCAATATTTTTTCAAAATAGAGCGTGGTATGATCATCGGTTAAATCTGCTTGGCCTATTTGCTTAAACCCTTTTTTTATATAAGCATCTGCAAGCCAAGGATGATTTGCGGCAGTGCCTAATGTTACCGCGGGTAATTTTAGTTGTTTGATGAGGATTTGCTGTTCAACCCAATCCCATAATTGATTACCATAACCTTGGCCTTTGTAATTTGGATCGGTAGCAAACCAACCTAAATGTGGTACGCCATACGGGCCTGGATTATTTCCCCATGGGAAACGAATACTTAATGTTGAAACAAGCTTGTCTTTTGCTTCTAGTACATAAACGGCGTTTGATGCAATATGCTGATGAATCTGTTTTTGCTTCGCCGTTGCAGCAGCAAAATGAATTCCCAATTTACTCACCGATTGATACGCACTATGTAGCAGCTTTTGATATGCTGTTATTTCCTCAAGAGTAATTAGACGAAATATCATGCTAATACTCCACTTTGATCAGCGAAATCGATGACTTGTTGTACCTTTTCTGGCGCTGATCCTAGATAATTAATAGGATTTAACCAATTATCTAGCTCAGACTCAGTAAACTCTTTATTCAAGATCGGATCATCTAATAACACAGCTTTGAACTTTTTATTTTGTTCAAAAGCTTTCATTGCACTTGCATAAACAAGTTTGTGTGCGGTTTGTTTGCCTAAGCGTTTTCCTATCTCAAACATGACTTTTTCTGATAAAAGTAAACCGTTTTGTAAAGCTAAATTAGCTAGCATTTGCTCAGCATTCACTTTTAACCCTTTTAGTACCGCTAATGCAGTTTGTAATTGTGCTGAGATGTAAAGATTAATTTCAGGAAGTGCTATCCATTCTGCGCGCCAGCTCATGGCATCACGTTCATGTTCAACTTTCATTGATTCATGGATTAATGCCACACTTTTTAATAAAGGTGCGGTTAAACTAGCTAGACCTTCTAATGCCGCAGGGTTGCGTTTATGAGGCATGGTGGTGGAACCTATCTTTCCTTGTGAAAAAGGTTCTTCAACTTCATTAATTTCAGTGCGCATTAAGTTATAAAATTCATTGCCAATTTTACCGAGTGAACCACTAATTAAAGCTATAACTGATGCATATTCAGAAAAGCGATCACGCGCGGCTTGCCAACCAATATTGGGGGTATTTAACCCAAGTAATGTCAATGCTCGCTCTTCGACTTTCGGACCTAATTGACCAATGGATGCATAGGTACAAATTGCACCACTAATATTACCCACCAGTACCCGCTGTTTTATTTCCGATAAACGTTGTAAATGGCGAATAAATTCATCTAACCAAACAGCCAGTTTAAAGCCAAACGTGGTGGGTAGGGCTTGCATACCATGTGTACGGCCAACCATGGGTAAGAATTGATATTGTTTTGCTAAGCGTTTTAATTCAAGGGCGACCAGCTTCGTATCTCGTTCGATGATGGCAAAAGATGCTTTTACTTGTAATACAGTTGCGGTATCAACAATATCTTGCGTGGTGGCACCATAATGAATAAATTGCCCAGCCTGACCGACTTGTGCTTGTAGCGCATTGATTGTTGACATTAAAGAGTGTTTAGCTTGAGCTGCCTCATTGGCAATTTGTTCAATCGATAGTTTGGAAGCATCGGCTTTTTCTATAATTAATCTGGCCTTTTCAGCTGGAATAACGCCAAATTCACCTTCTGCTTGTGCTAGTGCCACCTCAACTTCAACTTGTTTGGCTAAACGGTTTTGCTCTGACCAAATTGCACGCATTTCACTGGTGCTAAAATTGTTACCTAAAATTAAAAAATCAATAATGTGTGACGCCACTGAATTATCCTTAATCATTATTTTTTAGTTAATTAATTATTAATAATAAATGTAGTAACGTCTAATAATCAGTTTGTATATTGTTATAATTAAATGGAATAACAACCAATACAAAAGGGGGGGAATTATTGTCATTAAGCAATAAGTTAGAAGTGACAGACCGGTTATTAATACTGTGATAAATAATTGCAATTAGGGTTTGGGAGCGACTTTATTAATGTCAATAAATACTGGCCAACAACAAATAATTCATTATGATAGCCAGTAATGAAAGGTTAACGTATTTAATTATTAATTCTAAACAATGTTATTAACATAATCATATAATTGGATTGATCAATATCAAAGGTTTGATGAAAAGATTAATTTTATCAAACCCAATAAGTATTTTATAAAACCTCAACAATGGATTCACATAGTCTCGACATATTATCAAGTGTCATTCCCGCTACATTGATACGTCCAGAATTAACAATGTAAATACCATAATCATTGCGTAATTTTAGAACTTGTTCTTCGCTTAAACCACTAAAGGAAAACATGCCATTTTGTTTAGCTATAAAACTGAAATCTTGGTTCGCCCCTTTTTCTTGCAAGGTTTTAACAAACAATTGGCGCATACGGTGAATTCGTTGACGCATTCCTGTTAATTCATCGATCCACTCTTCTTTTAATTCTGGTGAATTTAAAATATAAGAAACAATTTTTGCACCATGTGCAGGTGGGTTTGAGTAATTAGCTCGGATAATGGTTTTTACTTGGCTAAAAGCACGATCGGCAATATCCGTGTTTGCTGCAATTAAGGTGAAAGCCCCGACTCGTTCATTGTAAAGCCCAAAGTTCTTGGAGTATGAACTAGCAATTAACAACTCTGGTTGAGAGTTAGCAAATAATCTTAAGCCAAAAATATCTTCTTCCAAACCTTGTCCTAGTCCTTGATAAGCTAAATCAAATAAAGGTAACCAACCTTTTTTTAATGCTAAGTCAGAGATTAATTGCCATTGTTCTGGTGTGGGATCTATACCGGTTGGATTATGGCAGCAACCATGGAATAACACCGCCTCACCAGCAGAAACTAAACTTAAATCATTCATCATGGCATCAAAGTCAAGATTATGAGTTTGTGCATTGTAATAGTGATATTCTCGAACCTCGAGCCCTGCGGTTTGAAACACACTGCGATGATTTGGCCAAGTTGGATTACTCACCCAAATACGCTTAACTTTAGTTCTTCGAGACAAGAAATCTGCCATAATTCGTAATGCACCTGTTCCACCTGGCGCTTGCGCGGTTCTTGCTCTATCATTATCTTCACCAAATAATAGCGTTTGAGTGGCGCAATTAAAGACGCTTACACCATCAATTGGCAAGTAGCTTTTTGTGGTTTCATCACCAAGCAAAAAGTGTTCGGCTTTTTTAACGCTTTCTAAAATAGGTGTTTGGGTCGTTTCGTCTTTATAAACCCCAACGCTTAGATTAATTTTATTGGTGCGTTCATCTTTATTATAAAGATCCGCTAGCCCGAGGATTGGATCAGCCGGAGCGGCAGTTAGATTTTCAAACATAATTCACCTATTTCATTTTATTACTTTAAAAGCATTATATACTCATTATTTTACAAGATACAATGTTGATAGCAGAGCCATTAATAAGGTTAATATCAATATATTTATCTGTTAAATTTAGTTACTAGCAAATGTGATAAGTTGGCTTAGAAATGAGGTTAAATTATTAGTTAATATGGTTAACTCTCCGGTAATAAGGTCCTCTTTTACCACTTCACCTGTAAGATTATTTAATGCAACTATTTCACTATCTTCATCAGTTGATGCAATAAAAATAGTGGGTATTCGTTTTAGTTTTTTTTGTTGGGATAAATGAGCAATTATATTCTGTTCTAAATTGCAAAAATCCTCATCATTCCAAGCTTGAATTAAAACTAAATTAATATCGGCAAACTTGGTCTTCATATTACCTGCATATTGCGTACCATAAAAAACATGAGCACTGGGGTGGAGGGTAATATTTAATACTTGTTCGGCGATTTTAAGATTTCTCGGTGGCGCTAATAAAAAAGGCTGCCATAAAACTGTTAATTGTTCCGTTTTTAAGATGCACGGTGAAGGTATAGCATGTAACTCTTCACTTCGGGGGGCATGTTCAAATTGATTACACCAGCGAGTGGAAAAATCAATGAGTGCTAATTGATCCGGTAACGTCATAGACAGATTTTATCTCTTTTTTGATAGCTTTGTTCATCTCCATTATACTGATAAACCATTAATATGCACTATGCTATCAAGAGTCTTTTTATTTGAGGATATAAAGTAAGGTATCGAACATCAATTTGTAAAAATGTTTCAGGTTAACTATATGTTTAAGTATAAATGCCGCTAAAATAAAATTATTTTTTTATAAGTAATTAATAGAATTGATAAAAGAAAAAAATAATTCCTAACTGTTTATAAAATTGTAAGTTTAATTTGCTTGCTATCCTTAGCTGAAACGTTAATAATATGACTGGGTAGTTTTACCCTTGTAATGCAGCAATGGCGTTAGACATTACAAATATCCAAAAGAAAATAGCGTGAGTAGAATCGTTATAGTTAGAGAATAAGTTTATTTTAAACAATTAAATAAAGATTTAGTTTGTTTGCCAAATACTGTTAAGAGAATAGGCAGTGATTTGCAAATTAACCATGAAAAAATAATATCAATAGATGATATTTTAGAATTGTTCGAAAAATGTGTATAAATTTCGGATTCAATGAGTGCTTAAATATTAAATTGATATTATGTAACTAATATCGGGTTCACATAAAATAATAACAAAAATAACACAAATAAAATAATGAATACCGCATATCAAGTACAACGTTAAGTATCATTACCATTGTTAAAATAAGCAATCTAATCAATAATTTGATTCTACCTACAATTAATTAAGATTAATCAAGAGTGTAGAATAATGAAAAGAATGCTAATCAATGCAACCCAACAAGAAGAGTTGCGCGTTGCTCTTGTTGATGGCCAACGTTTATATGATTTAGATATCGAAAGCCTTGGTCATGAGCAAAAAAAAGCCAATATTTATAAAGGTAAAATCACTAAAATCAATCCTAGCCTTGAAGCTGCTTTTGTCTCTTATGGTGGTGAACGTGATGGTTTTTTACCATTAAAAGAAATTGCCGAAAGTTATTTCCCTTCAACTGGTCCTGGTCGTCGAAGTATCAAACATTTACAAGAAGGTCAGGAAGTATTAATTCAAATTGAAAAAGAGATCCGGGGTAAAAAAGGTGCGGCATTAACTACCTATATTAGTTTAGCAGGTAGTTATTTAGTCTTAATGCCAAACGATCCTCGCGCTGGTGGTGTGTCACGTCGAATTGAGGGTGAAGAACGCGCCGATTTAAAACGGATTATTGATGCAATTGAAAAACCAAAAGGTATGGGAGTTATTGCTAGAACAGCTGGCGTTGGTAAAAGCCAAGAAGAATTACAACAAGATTTAGATGCTTTGGTGAACTATTGGGCGGCTATTCAAAATGAAGCGAAAAATCATCCGGCACCAAGTCTAATTCATAAAGAGAGTGATATTATTACGCGAGCATTTCGTGATTATTTACGCGATGATGTCGGTGATATTTTAATCGACAATCCGAAAGTGCTAGAAATAGCTAAAAAGCGATTAGTTGATTTAGGGCGTGGAGAGTATGTAAGTCGCCTTAAGCTCTATGACGGTGATGTACCGTTATTTAACCATTTCCAAATCGAAGGGCAAATTGAGTCAGCATTTCAGCGTGAAGTCCGTTTGCCATCAGGTGGTTCTATTGTTATTGATACAACAGAGGCTTTAACTGCAATTGATATCAATTCAGCAAAGTCAATTCGTGGTAGTGATATTGAAGAAACGGCTTTTAATACCAATCTTGAAGCCGCAGAAGAAATTGCTCGACAATTACGTTTACGCGATCTTGGTGGTTTGATTGTTATTGATTTTATTGATATGACACCGATTCGCAATCAACGTGATGTTGAAAACCGTCTTAAAGAGGCAATGAAAACCGATCGGGCCCGCATCCAAACTACCCGGATTTCACGATTTGGTTTGCTTGAAATGTCCCGCCAACGTTTAAGCCCGTCTTTACGTGAGGCAACTCATCATATTTGCCCTCGCTGTCAAGGCACTGGCACTGTCAGAGATAATAATTCACTTTCTCTGTCTATTCTTCGCTTGATTCAAGAAGAAGCAATGAAAGACAATACCGTACAAATTGATGTGATTGTACCGGTACCAATTGCGAGTTATTTGTTGAATGAAAAACGCCGTGCAATTACTAATATTGAACGCATGCACCCTGATGTTAAAATTGTGATTGCAAGCGATGAAGAGATGGAAACACCTCTTTACAAAGTCATTCGTAAGCGAGCGGGTGAAGAAACGGATGTACTAAGTTACAATTTACCTAAACTTATTCGTGATCTTGAAGAAGAGGAAGAAGATCAAGTTGTGGAAGCTGTAGTTGAACAAGCCGTGCTTTCTGGTCCTGTAGTTGAAGCAAATGCTACAGCTAAAGTTGAACCTAAAGCAGAAAAATCAGTTAATTTATTTAGTCGTTTATTTAATAAATTGAGTAAATTGTTTGAGGCTGAAAAAAGTGATGAACCACAACCAGAAGTTAAAGCGCAACCAACTAAAAAACGTGAAACTACGCGCTCAAATAATCGACGTCAACGTACTACTAAAACTAACAGCGTAACAACGACTAACCATGCTGCAACAGAAGATACAAAAGAACCGGTTAAAAATAACAGTCGTCGTACTAAACAAAATAATAATGCTGCTAATTCAACGACTAATACAGCATCTAAAGTTGTTAATGAAGTTGTTCAAACTAAACAACGTGAAGTTAAACCGAGACGACAACAGCGATCTTTAACTAGAAGTGTGCGAGTTAACACTTCTGATGCGATTAATGAAGTTGCAGTTGTACCAGTTGAGCAAGAGCAAGTAATTATTCCTTCAGTATTGCTACCAATTATTATTTCAGACTCGTCAGTAGAATCACAACCTAAGCGTCAACGCCGAACCTCTAGGCATTTGCGCATGACAGGGCAACGTAGTAGTACTAAGCGCCGTGTTAAAAATAGTTCTCTTAAACAATCTCCAGTACCATTACCATTTGCTGCGGCTTCATTAGAATTAGCGTTAGGCAGAGTGGTAATCGACTATAATAGTTTGACTAGTAATGATGACGCAAATGCTGTTGTTCCAGTCATTCCTTCGCTATTGTTACCTGTTATAGTTAAAAATAAAACGAAGAAGAAAAGCAGTAGTAATGCTGATAATGGCAATATAAGTGATAAGGTATCACCAAATCAGATTACTATTAACGCAGAATTAAATCTAGAATATAACGATGATGAACCAAAGGCTGATGATAGCGATGAGTCGATAACTAATGATCAACAAGTAGTTGGTTATTCTTCATCAGCGATGACTAAAGCGCCTGCGCCAGAGTATTTAGCCTCTGAGGTAGCCATAAAGTTACGCGAAGAGTCAGATTATCGTGACGAAGGTAAAGCTAACTCCGACGAATTAAGAGTTAAGGATCATGCCTACGCAAAAGCCAGTAAGCCAGTATTACCATCAGAATAAAGATAATTGATCTAACAAACGGGTGGCGCATGTCACCCACTGTTTTTAACTGAGCTATTGATTACGATAAAGATGTATAATGATAACCTATATTTTAAAAAAAATAGTGATATTCTTATTTATTGTCTGTGTTCTGGCTCAGATTAGCTTTTGTCTTGTTTATTTTTCGCCTCATTCTATATTTTACAATTTGAGTTTTATTGATGCCTATACGGCTTTTTTTAAACAGTTATTGCATGGTCAATTTATATTGTTATCGGGTGAGCGGGGACCGTTTTTCAATACCTTATCGGCGACATTTGAGCTTTGTATTTTAGCTCTGATTGTGACATTACTGGTCGGGTTGCCTTTAGGTATTTTTCTTGGGTTAAGTAATATCAAATGGCTGAATAATACCATCAGAATAGGTTGTTTACTTCTCTATTCATGTCCACTTGTGTTAATCGTTATTGTGACGATGTATTTATCTTCACCTTCATGGTCACTATTTGTTTATTTTAATATTGCACCAATTGATACCCATTCCTCTTTATTAGATATTATTTTTTCGTCAAAAACAGGTAAGGTGCAATTGTTACTGGAACAGATGCAATATTTACTGCTACCGATTATTATTCTATCTATTCAACCAAGTATTGTGACTATTCAGTTAGTCAGTCAAAATGTAAGAAATACGGCGCAACAAAATTTCATTAAAATGGCAATTATTCGCGAAACTTCGCCATTTAGAATTTTGCGTAAGCACTTATTACCCAACTCAATTCCAGCAACTATACCGTTGTTAACTTACAATACTACAACATTATTATTTTCAACAATGGTTATTGAGATCTTATTTAATCGAGTAGGACTCGGACAATGGATTATGATGGCTTATTATCATCATAATTACTTTATTATCGCTATTGCAATTTTAGCTTGTGGTTCGTTAATTAGTTTATTAACTTTGTTAGGTGAAATCTCTGCTATTTTGATTTACCCTATGAGGCATAAAGAAAAATATGTTTAGTCGAACTAAGTTACTTAGTTGGTTAACACTCTGTTTTAATAAATTACACAGCAATCTCTATTCTATGATTGGGTTCTATGGCATATTGGCAATCGTATTTGTTTCTTTATCAACAAGGTGGTTTTTCCATGCGCATTTAGATCCGATTTATGTGGCTTCTTTACCACCAGCTTGGGTTATAAATGGTGATATTAATCATATTTTAGGCACTAATGCGCGTGGGCAAGATGTATTTTATTACTTGCTAATAGGATATCGCTCAACCATTGCAATGACCATGAAAGCAGTGTTTTATGTGGTTGTAATCGGCAGTATTTTAATTTATTTACTGTTTTTTATTCCGGCTTTACGAACTATCATATTGTTTATATTTAGGTTTTGTACGGTGATCCCACCTTTATTGGGAGTGATTTTAATTAGTTTATTAGTTGAAGATAATATTACTAATATGTTAATAATTATCGGTTTGTCCTATATGCCACGTTTTATTTATAATATACATCAACAAGTGATTAAAGAGTGGCATAAAACTTATATTACAGCTTATCGATTAGATGGATTGTCTTCATTTGCAATTTTAAACCATTACATTATTCCTAATATATTACCGGTTTACTTAACTGAAATCGTCTCATTATTTGGTGCCACTATTTTAGCCGTTACCACTTTAACATTTTTAGGTTTTGCCAATGATGTCTCTCGTCCTGATTTAGGTATGATGATGTTTCAAATGAAAGATATTATTGCTACCAATTGTTGGGCTTTTTTATCACCAGGAATGGCTGTAGTTATTACGATTACGTTAGTTTATTTATTCGTTTTCGGATTATTTGGCCGTCAAGTAGGAAATTAACTATGGCATTGTTAGATATCCGCAATTTAACGATTGAATTTATCACTTCTGATGGGCTTTTACGCGCTATCGATCGCGTAAATTTAAAATTGTCTGAAGGCGAAATTCGAGGATTAGTCGGTGAGTCTGGATCAGGTAAAAGCCTAATAGCCAAAGCTATTTTAGGTGTGACTAACAATAATTGGAAGATTTCAGCAGATCGCTTCCATTTTAATAATATTGATTTATTGAGCTTAACGCCCAAACAGAGGCGAAAAGTGATTAGTGCTAATATTTCAATGATATTCCAAGAACCACAATCTTGTTTAGATCCTTCCATGAAAATCGGGGAGCAATTAATTGATGCTATCCCAAGAAGAACATTTAAAGGTCATTGGTGGCAGCGGTTATTTTGGCGCAAAAATCGTGCTATCGAGCTACTTCATCGTGTTGGTATTAAAGATCATAAAGAAATATTAAAATCGTATCCTTTTGAATTGACCGAAGGCGAATGTCAAAAGGTAATGATTGCTATTGCACTTGCTAACCAACCTAAACTACTGATTGCTGATGAACCAACTAATGCGATGGAAGCCACAACCGAAGCGCAAATTTTTCGATTACTGGCTAGTATGAATCAAAATATGGGAACAACGATTTTATTAATTAGCCATGATTTACAAATGATAACCAGATGGACTGATCGTATTAATGTGCTGTATTGTGGACAAACAGTGGAAATAGCTGACAGCGAAGCTTTATTTAAATCACCCTATCACCCTTATACCCAAGCATTGATATATGCAATTCCTGATTTTGGTAAAGCGATGCCACATAAAAGCCCTTTAAACACATTATCGGGTGTAATTCCCTCATTGGAACATTTACCAATTGGCTGCCGATTGGGACCTCGTTGCCCTTATGCGCAAAAAAAATGTATACAAACTCCAGAGCTTATAGCAATAAAAGATCACTCTGTTGCTTGCCATTTCCCATTGAATACTGATGAGTAGCGGTACACCAAGAAGGAGTAACCATGAATCCAATCTTAAAAGTACGTAATTTATCTAAACAGTTTATTATTCCTAAAGGGATTTTTGGGCACTTACGTATTGATGCAGTCAAACCGCTGTCATTTTCGCTTAATGAGGGAAAAACTTTGGCGATTATTGGGCAAAATGGTTCAGGTAAGTCAACATTAGCTAAAATGTTGGTGGGTATGCTAAAACCTGATAGTGGCGACATTTGGATTGATGATCATAAAGTTAAATATGGTGATTATGATAGTCGGTACCAACTTATTCGGATGATTTTTCAACACGTTGAAAGCTCTTTCGATCCTAGACTTCGTATTGGTCAATTACTAGAAGTCCCCTTAAAACGAAATGCTGATTATGATGCAATCGAGCGTGAAAAACTGATTAATGCCGTATTGAAACAAGTAGGATTATTACCTGAGCATGCTTCATATTACCCATCTGTTATGGCAGCAGGACAAAAACAGCGAGTGGCGCTTGCCAGAGCGTTAATTTTAAAACCCAAAGTCATTATTCTTGATGAAGCTTTAGCGGCTTTAGATATTTCGATGCGATCGCAAATTGTAAATTTAATGTTGTCATTACAAGAGCAGCAAAAAATATCTTACGTTTATGTTACTCAGGATATTGGCATGATGAAACATATTAGTGATGATATCTTGGTAATGCATAATGGAGATTTAGTGGAGTATGGTAATACCGCGGAAGTACTAGCGTCACCATTAAGTGACATTACGCAAAAACTTATTCACAGTTATTTTGGTGAAGCATTGACCGCCGATGCATGGCGTACAGATACTAGAGCCTTTTAATAATAATTATTATTAATATATTTTAATCAGTTTTTGCTTAATAAAAAATCTCGACAATTAATCTAAAACACACTATATTTAGCTGTATGGATTTCTAGACGTCTATTTTTTAGGAAATTGATTAAATAGATTGATGTTTTTGAGGAGCTTGTGTTATGCCTATCTGTATTCCTGATTCATTACCCGCTGTTGATGTTCTTCGTAATGAAAATGTCTTTGTTATGACTTCATCGCGAGCAAATACTCAAGAAATTCGCCCTTTAAAACTCCTTTTCTTAAATTTAATGCCAAAAAAAATTGAGACTGAAAACCAGTTTTTGCGATTATTATCTAATTCTTCTTTGCAAATTAATATCCAGTTATTACGGATTGATCAGCGTGAATCAAAAAATACGCCAATAGAGCATTTAAATAGCTTTTATTGTGATTTTGATGATATTCGTGAACAAAATTTTGATGGCTTAATAATCACTGGTGCTCCATTAGGAAAAGTTGCTTTTTCCGATGTGGTTTATTGGCCTAAGTTAGTTGAAATTATTAATTGGGCAAAAGAGCATGTTACTTCAACCATGTTTGTTTGTTGGGCGGTACAAGCGGCTTTACATGTTTTATATAACCTACCTAAATTTACCCGTACTCAGAAGTTATCCGGTGTTTATCAACATAATACCGTTATGTCAAATGCTATTTTAACACGTGGCTTTGATGATACATTTTTGGCACCGCATTCTCGTAATGCTGATTTCCCATTGGATAAAATAAAAGCCTATACAGATTTAAATATTTTAGCTGAGTCTGACATTACTGGTGCTTATTTAATGGCGACGAGTGATAAACGCATGGCTTTTGTTACCGGCCATCCGGAATATGACTCTTTTACACTAGCCAATGAATACCACCGTGATTTAAAAGCTGGTATTAATCCAAAAATTCCGGAAAATTATTTTCCTGATAATAATCCTAACCTAACGCCTAAAGCGACTTGGCGAAGTCATGCTTACCTATTATTTAGTAATTGGCTTAATTATTACGTTTATCAATTAACACCATTTGATTTAAATACCCGTAATATGACCATTGATGATTAAATGATTGGTGAAATTATAATTTTATTTATTCAGTTATGATTTAAATTAGATTTGACTAAGAAAATCGTAAAATGCCACTAAATACAACTAGTGGCATTCTCTTTAATTACATATTTATTAATAAGTTATTGTTATTCAATATATGCTCCAGCCATTAATGATTTTGCTCTTTCAGTATATTGTTTGAATACACCTTTTCGTTTTGAATAATCTGGTGGAGTCCATTTAGCTTTGCGTTTAGAAAAAATTTCTGCTATTTCTTCAGCTGATTTTTTTTCACCATTGATACCGATAATATTGAGTTTTCTGGCATGAACATCAATTTCAATAATATCATTATCCTCAACGAGAGCAATAGGTCCACCATCAGCTGCTTCAGGTGATACATGACCAATACATGGACCATGAGTTGCACCAGAAAAACGTCCATCAGTTACTAATGCGACACTACCATTTAATCGTTTATCAAAAACAATGGCATCAGTAGTCATTAACATTTCAGGTGCTCCAGATCCTTTAGGTCCTTCATAACGAATAAAAATAACATCACCTGGATTAACTTTATTTTTTATAATTGCTTCTTGAGCAGCTTCTTCCGAATTATAAACTTTTGCAGGTCCAGTATGTTTATGCATATCTGGGCTACAAGCAGTATATTTGATAACAGCTCCTTCTGGGGCTATATTTCCTTTTAATACAGCAATAGCGCCTATTTTTGCTTTATTAGGTTTGCGAATTAGATCTTCTCTTTCTAGTTTGTAATTATGTAAATATCCTAAATTACGATCAAAAAATCCTGTTTTTTGCATCATTTCCAAATTATCGCCTAATGAATGTCCGGTTACTGTCATAACATCAAGATCAAGTAAGTCTTTAATCATCCATTGAACCATTGGTATACCACCTGCAAACCATAATAACTCAGTAACATATTGACCACTAGGTTGTACATTCGTCAGGTAAGGTACGGTATTATTTATCTTATCAAAAATATCAGGTGTTAACTCTAACCCTGCTGCATGAGCAATGGCTGGTAAATGAATGAGGGCATTTGTACTACCACTGATAGCAGCGTGTACTTTTATCGCATTTTCAAATGCTGCAGGGGTAAGTATTTGACGAGTTGTTATTCCCTCTTGCGCTAAATACATTGCATGATGTCCCGCAGCCCTAGCAATTCTTCGAATTTCAGACATGGTTGATGGGGCGAGAGCACTACCGGGAAGCGCCATTCCTAAAGCTTCTGACATACATTGCATTGTACTGGCAGTTCCCATAAATTGACATGCTCCAGCGGTTGGGCAACCACATCTTTGTAAGGTTTCAATTTGTTTTATATCAATTTCTCCTTTTTTATATTGAGCAGTTGCGCCACCGAGGTCTGATGTTGTCATGTTGGGTGCTGCACGCATGGAACCTCCAGGAACATGCACTAATGGCATATCAAGTCTGGCTGCGGCAATAAGATGTGCGGGAACAGATTTATCACAACTAGAAATCAGTACTGCAGCGTCATATGGAACAACAGAGCCATGAATTTCAACCATATTTGCAATAGCTTCTCGTGAAGCCAATATATAGTTCATTCCATCATGTCCTTGCCCCCAACCATCGCAAATATCTGTAACATGACTACGTACTGAACGCCCTCCTCTCTCGTGCACTCCTAGAACAACCTCATAACCAAGGCTATCTAAGTGATAACTTCCTGGATGACTTTCACCAAAACAATCATCAATAAGAACTTGGGGTTTTTCAGTATCTTCAACTGTATAATTCATTCCCATACGCAAGGCATCTAATTGAGACCATAAATCTCGAGCAAATTTACATTTTTGTTGCATAATATCCTCCAATGTATTTTAAATTATTAATTATTCTATTTGTTGGGTTTTGCTGTGATTACTGGTAGTGTAAATAATAAAATTATTGCTATGACGAGTGAGCCAACCAATGTATATAATCCAGCATTCTTACTAACGCTAACCGTTAATAATCCAACTAAGTATGGTCCAATAAATCCACCTAAATTACCAAGCGCATTGATTGTTCCTCTAACTCCACCCAAAACATTAGACGGGAATAATAGTGGAGGTAATGTCCAAAATGGTCCGGCATATGCTTGTAAGAAAAAGCCACATAAAACCATCATTCCATAAGCTAGCCATGTGTTATTTTCTAATAAAATTGATAGAGTTAGGCATATTGCAAAACCAATCATTGGAATGGCAGTATATAATCGGCGATTCATGGTTTGGTCGCATAATTTTGCAATATAGTATTGTCCAAAAATGCAGAGGATATAGGGAGCAGCAGTTAAAAGACCAACTATTGACATGCCACTACCAGTTAATTGTTTAATTAATGCTGGCATCCAAAGCGCAAAACCATAGAAGCCAACTTGGAAAAAGAAATAGATAGCAACTAATTTCCATAAATTGATACTACTTAATACTGTTTTTATGCTAGCTTTATCATTTAACTTAATGAGAGCTTTATCTTCAGCAAATTTTTGATTTAACCAATCCAATTCTTTAGGATCTAACCATTTAGCTTGATGAGGATGATCAGAAACTAAAGGCATCCAAACAAAGAGTAATGCAAGTGAAAGAACTCCCTCAATTATAAACATTTCCCTCCATCCCCAAACTTCGATTAACCAACCAGATAATGGACCTGTAATAATTGATGCAACAGCTAAATTCATTTGGAAAAATGCAATTGCTCTAGCACGTTCATGATTAGGAAACCAATGTCCGATTAATGCTAAAATTGCAGGATAAACACCGCCTTCAGCGACACCTAATATAAAACGAATAATTAATAAATGAATGGGATTTTGGACAAATCCAGTGATCGCTGCAAATCCACCCCAAACAACAATTGTTCCTGCAATGAATTTTTTTGCACTGTATCGCTCAGCAATTTGTCCACCTGGAATTTGTAAAAATATGTAACCAATAAAAAATATTCCTGCAACAAGTCCTGCTATAGAAGCGGTCATACCAAGATCTTTATTCATACCACCAGCAATGCCAATAGCGATATTCGTTCTATCCATGTAAGCCACAATATAAACAAGTATTGTCGCAGGTATTATGTGTTTCCAACGACCTTTAGGTATAACCTCATTTTTTATATCATTCATATGAATATCTCCTACTATCATTTATTTTTCAAAAGAAATATTTGCTGATTGCAACGTTTTAATTAACAGGTCTTTTTTATTTTTTTGGAGTGGTTGAACTGGCGCTAATACCTCAGTTGAAATATCTACGCCAACTAATTTAATTGCTTGTTTAATCACACCAAAGAAAGGTGATTCAATGGCGTAAATTGGCATTAATTTGGCTAACTGACGTTGTAATTTAAAGGCGGTTTCATAATCTTTATTTACAAACGCGTTATAAATTCCTTTGGTAATTTGGGGTGCAAAATTGAATGTTGCTGGAATTCCGCCGTGGCCACCTAAAATAAGTGTGTCTAGCATATATTCATCAAAACCACTGAAAATAATAAAATCCGGGCGGAAAGCGTGAACTCGGTTAATGACTTCTCGCGTATGACTGATGTTGTCGATAGTGTCTTTTAATCCAACAATATTTGGTACATCTTTTGCCAATCTAGTAATGACATCAATACCAATATCTTGACCGGTCAAGGCTGGGAAATTATAAAGCAGTACCGGGACTGAGATATTTACAGCAACTGTTTGATAGTGATGGTAAATAGCGTCGCTATTTAATAATGCATAGTAAGGATTGACAACTAAAACAGCGTCAGCACCAATTTGAGCTGCATGTTGACCATATTGAATGGTTTCTTCAGTACTTGGGCTTGATATTCCTATCATAACGGGAATACGTTTATTCACGTGTTTAACCGCGAATTCAGCTACTTCTAAGCGTAATTTAGGGGTCATATGACAAAACTCACCACCACTACCCAGTATTAACAGCCCATCTGCATCATTTTTGATAAGGTGTTCTAAAAGATTTGCCATTCTTGTTTTATCTAATTCACCTTTTTTAGTAACGATAGTTGGCACGGGTGGAAATATACCTTTAAATTGAGCTAAATTCATTTTCTCTCCTTTTTGTTCTTTGCTTGGAACTGTATTTCTGTTTCGTGAACAAATTATTGGCAAAAAAAAATTGAATTGCAATGCATTCATTTAAAAGAAAATTAATTTTGTGATCGCTCTCTCATTGTATGAAATATTTTTATGAGTAAATTGATAATTTCTGTATAATGAAAAATAGTTCTGTAATAGGAAAAAATTTAAATAAAATTATCAATTGAGAGGAAAATATATGATTTATTACATTCCACCAGTAAATTTATTAGGCAAGGGTTGTTTATCTGAATTAGGGGTACCAGTAAAAAAATTAAATTGTAAAAAAGCATTTGTTGTCAGTGATAAATTTTTAGTTGGCAATGGTACTGTAGATCGAGTGGTTAATATCTTGAAGAAAGAGGGGATTGAATCAGTTGTTTTTTGTGATGTCAAACCTAATCCAACGGTGACTAACGTCGAAAATGCTTTAAAAGTGTGTCAAGAATCTGGATGTGATTTTATTGTTTCAATTGGTGGCGGTTCTCCACAAGATTGTGGTAAAGCCGTTGCTGTGCTTGCAACTAATGGTGGTAAAATCACAGATTATGAAGGTATGCATAAGAGTAAAAAAAGATGTTTGCCAATTGTGGCAATAGCTACTACAGCAGGGACCTCTGCTGAGGTAACCATTAACTATGTCATTACTGATGAATCAAGGCATGTAAAAATGATCATGGTTGATCCGAATACACTTGCCTCAATAACGGTAAGTGATCCAGATTTAATGCTCTCTAAACCAGCTAATTTAACCGCAGCCACAGGCATGGATGCCTTAACTCATGCAATTGAAGCGGTAGTTGCTAAAGGTGCCATGGATGTTACTGACTCAACTGCGCTATATGCAATTCGCCAAACATTCGATTATTTAGCCAGAGCAGTAAAAAATGGTAATGATGTAGAAGCGAGGGAGCAGATGAGTTTTGCGTGTTTTTTAAATGGTATTGCATTTAGTAACGCAGGATTAGGCAATGTTCATGCCATGGCGCATCAATTAGGTGGGCTGTATGATTTACCACATGGTGTGTGTAATGCCATGTTATTATCAGTGGTGGAAGAAGAAAACGCCAAACATGCACCACAAAAATTCCGGGTGATTGCTGAGACCATAGGACTTGATACCCAAAATAAAAGTGATCAGCAATGTGTTGATTATGTGATTAAACGCATTAAAGATTTAGCAGAGGAAGTGGGTATTCCTAAATCATTAAAAGAGTTAGGGGTTAATAATCCTGATTTTGACTTATTGGCTGAAAATTCAATGAAAGATGCTTGTGCCGGCGCTAATCCAGTCTTTTTTGATAAAGCAAAACTGATTGAACTATTTAAAAAAATCGCATAAGTAATAAACAAATAAAAAGTAAAACAGTTACGGTTAATTAGATAACTCTCATTCACGATTACTTAGTGGCTGAGAGTTTTATTGCGTTTTAAAAAATGAATAATTGATACGATTTTTATCTACAAGGGCATTTATTATTGAAGTTTATTGGTTATTGCTTGACAGGCTTTACGCACTAATATTGAATATTTTTCAATCTTGTCGATAGGTAACTGGAAAAGGACACCTGATATGCTAATTGCGGCAATTGGTTCATTATTTTTATTAAATATTGGCGCGGCAATACAATGCACTCCTTGAACATCTTCCTGATTGTCATAAGCCCAACCTTGCGAGCGGATTTTCGCTAGTTCTTTTTTCAATTGCTTTTTACTGGTAATGGTTGTTTCGGTATATTTGGTGAGCTTATCTTCAGGAATCAGTTGGTCAATTTTTTCTTCCGGTAGCCAAGCAATGAGTGCTTTACCTACCCCAGAACTATGTAAAGGCAGTTTTTTGCCTATCCAAGTACGAATACCAATAGCTTGATCATTTTCAATTTTAGCAATATATACCGGATATAAGCCGTCAAGAACGCCCAAATGACAGGTTAAATTTGTTTCATTACGTAATTCTGACATCATTGGTTTAGCTATTTTAGCAATATCAAATTGTTCAAGTGATTTGTCACCCCATTCGTGTAATTTTAATCCGAGATAATATTTATTTTTTTCTTGACGCAAAATACCATGAATAACAAGAGCATTAAGTAATGTTGAGGTACTACTTTTGGGAAGATTAAGATCTTGAAAAATTTGACTAAATGTAGCACCTCGGTGATTATCTAAATAATCACAAATGCGCACCATTTTATCTAGTGCAGGGACAAGTGTTTGAATAATTGGCATTAAATATCCTATTGTAATAATAGTGTAAGAAGTCTCATTTATCTTATTGATGCAAGTAAATTGGAAATATTACATCTTGAATAATTAGCTGTATTTTATATATTATCTTTAGCATTATATTCAAGTTATTAAATTTGAAAAGAACATAACATCTATTAGTTTTTTCTATAATTAAGTTAAACTCAATCGATAAAATCCTTATCTTGCATCATTTTAGGCATAGTTATATTATGAACGCAATGCTATATTATTTAAGGAATTTATTATGTTAAAGTCAATTGATCCAACTAGTACCACATCGTGGAAGTCTCTACAAGCTAGCTACGAAAAAAACAAAAGTAAAACGATTGCGCAAATCTTAAAAGAAGAACCAAAGCGAGTCGAGAAACTTAGTATCCCATTTGAAGATGAATTTCTTGTTGATTTATCTAAAAATCGAATTACACAAGCAACGCTTGAAACCCTTTATAAACTAGCTGATGAATGTGACCTCAACGGCGCAATAAAAGCTATGTATAGTGGCGAAAAAATCAATCGAACCGAAAATCGAGCAGTATTGCATGTCGCCCTTCGTAATGTATCAAATACCCCTATTTACGTTGATGGTAACAATGTCATGGATGATGTTAATGCGGTATTGGCTAAAATGGAAAAATTCAGTAATAGAATTATTAGCGGTGAGTGGAAAGGTTACACTGGTAAAGCCATTACTGATGTTGTAAATATTGGGATTGGTGGTTCAGATCTTGGTCCACATATGATAACAGAGGCTTTAAGACCTTATAAAAATCATTTAACTATGCATTTTGTTTCTAATGTTGATGGCACTCATATTGTAGAGGCGCTTAAAGGTTTAAACCCTGAAACCACCTTGTTTTTAGTGGCTTCAAAAACCTTTACTACTCAAGAAACCATGACTAATGCACAAACGGCGCGTGATTGGTTACTTGATGCAGCCAAAGATAACAAAGCAGTAGCCCTGCACTTTGTCGCACTATCAACTAATGCTAAGGAAGTTGAAAAATTTGGTATTGATACTGCCAATATGTTTGAATTTTGGGATTGGGTTGGTGGACGTTACTCATCTTGGTCAGCAATTGGATTATCAATTGTGCTATCAATCGGTTTTGCTAATTTTAAACAATTTTTAGCTGGTGGTCATGCGATGGATAAGCATTTCCAAAATGCACCAATTGATAAAAATATTCCGACTTTATTAGCGCTCATCGGTATTTGGTATAATAACTTTTTTGGCGCGGAAACCGAAGCCATTTTACCTTATGATCAATATATGCACCGTTTTGCAGCTTACTTCCAACAGGGTAATATGGAGTCGAACGGTAAAAGTGTTGATCGCAATGGTCATAAAACCACTTATACTACAGGACCAATTATTTGGGGGGAACCGGGTACTAATGGGCAACACGCTTTTTATCAATTAATTCATCAAGGTACTAAGCTTATTCCTTGTGATTTTATTGCGCCTGCTATTAGTCATAATCCTGTAGGTGATCATCATCCAAAATTACTTTCTAACTTTTTCGCGCAAACTGAAGCATTAGCTTTTGGTAAAACAGCTAAGCAAGTTGAGCAAGAATTTATTGCAGCAGGTAAAACACTTGATGAAATAAAAGCAATTGTACCATTTAAGGTATTTGAAGGTAATAAACCGACCAACTCTATTTTAGTCAAAAAGATCACTCCTTATACACTTGGTGCATTAGTCGCTATGTATGAGCACAAAATCTTTACCCAAGGTATTATTTTAAATATCTTTAGTTTCGATCAATGGGGAGTTGAATTAGGTAAACAGTTAGCCGGGCGAATTTTGCCTGAATTAGCTGATGATAAACCAGTGACGTCTCATGATGATTCAACTAATAATTTGATTAATCAATATAAGAAATGGCGTTAATAGGTTTTATTAAATCTATGAATTTTATATACTGTTAAACAGTTTAATAAAAAACCTTCAGCTTTAAACTGAAGGTTTTTTTATTGACAGTTTTTTATTTTTTTACCCGCATTATTGGGGTTTGACCTGCTTCAACGGTACCAGATAGTTTGGTTAATTCAGTTATAATTTCCATATTGGAAATAACGACCGGCGTTAAGACTGATTTTGCTTTACTTTCTAGTAGTTTTAGATCAAATTCAATAATTGTATCACCAACTTTAACTTGTTGCCCTTCTTCAGCAATACGTTTAAAGCCTTCTCCTTTTAATTCAACAGTATCAATACCAAAGTGAACAAAAAGCTCAATACCTTCATCCGATTCAATCGCAAAAGCATGGTTGGTTTGGAAGATTGTACCGATTTTACCATTCAATGGTGCTACGATTTTATTACCCGCTGGTTTAATGGCAATCCCATCGCCAACAATTTTTTCTGCAAAAACTACATCAGGTACATCTTCAATTTTAACAATTTCGCCACTTAATGGAGCAATAATTTCAATGCTATTATCATTCTTGCTATCATCGGACACAAATTGTTTGATTTTATCGAATAATCCCATTATTGTCTCCTAACTAATTTGCTTTTCAGCAGTATAATTTTCTATTAAATCAATAATTTCTTTTGCTGTTGCTTTTGCAAGTGCAGTATCGGCTAGTTTTTTCGCTTCTTCAAAATTAGTATTACGAATCAATTTTTTAATTTTAGGAATTGAAACCGCACTCATACTAAATTCATCTAATCCCATACCGAGTAATAAAACTGTTGCTCTTTCATCACCAGCAAGTTCACCACACATGCCTGTCCATTTACCTTCTTTGTGCGAAGCATCAATAACATTTTTAATCAGGGTTAACACTGAAGGTGAAAGCGGGTTATAAAGATGAGAAATTAACTCATTACCACGGTCAACCGCTAATGTGTATTGTGTTAAATCGTTAGTACCTATACTAAAGAAGTCGACTTCTTTAGCTAAGTGAGGAGCAATCACTGCTGCTGCTGGGGTTTCAATCATCACACCAATTTCAATATTTTTATCAAAAGCTTTCCCTTCAGCATTTAATTGTTCTTTAAGAATGTTGATTTCTGATTTTAATTGACGAACTTCTTCAACCGAAATAATCATAGGGAACATAATGCGTAATTTGCCGAAAGCTGATGCACGTAAGATTGCTTTTAATTGAGCGTGTAAGACATCTTTACGATCAAGGCAAATACGAATTGCTCGCCAGCCTAAGAATGGGTTTTCTTCTTTAGGTAAGTGCATATATGGTACATCTTTATCACCGCCGATATCCATAGTACGTACAATAACAGGTAAACCATTAGTTGATTCAGCCACTTCTTTATAAGCTTTGAATTGTTCTTCTTCATTCGGATAAGCATCACGATCCATGAATAAGAATTCAGTACGGTAAAGCCCTATACCTTCATAACCATTACGTTCAGCACCAGCTACATCACGTACAGTACCGATATTGCCACAAATTTCAACTTGGTGACCATCTAGTGTAACTGCTGGTAGATCTTTTAGTTTAGCTAGTTCTTCTTTATCAGCAATAAACTTAGCTTGAACTTGTTTTAATTTTTCTTGCGTAGTGTGGTCTGGATTAATATAAATAGCATTATTAATCGCATCTAAAATAATAAAATCACCTTGTTTAATATTTTCGGTGGCATTTGATGTACCAACAATAGCAGGAATTTCAAGGGAACGCGCCATAATTGAGGTATGTGAAGTTCGCCCACCGGCATCAGTAATAAAACCTAACACCATGTCTAAATTTAATTGTGCGGTTTCTGATGGTGTTAGATCCGTTGCAACTAAAATACAAGGTTGGCTAATGGCACTTAAATCAACAATTTCCACACCTAAAATATTTTTGAGTAATCGTTTACCAATGTCTCGGATATCTGCTGCACGTTCTTTTAAGTATTCGTCATCCAAATTTTCAAGCTCTTTTGCTTGGGTTTCAAATACAGTTTGGACTGCGGCATCAGCAGTAGAATGTTTGCTTTGAATGCGAGAGATCACTTCTTGCTCAAGATCCTCATCTTCAAGAAGCATAATGTGCCCTTCAAAAATAGCGGCTTTATCTTCACCAAGTGTCGATTTAGCTCGCTCCATGATCGCATGTAATTGTTCGCTTGATTTGGCTCGCGCATCTTTAAAACGCTCGATTTCAGCATCGATTTTGTTATCAAGAATTTGTCTATTATTAATAACAATAGGTTCTTCTTTTAATAATAACGCTTTTGCGAAAGCGATACCGGGGGAAACAAGTATACCTGATACCATAACATTTAATCCTTATTCAATTTTAAAACCATTTTATTGCTATTAGGGAGTATTATTCCAATTCAGGAATTAATTTTACTAAATGATTTACCGCTTCTTTTTCATCTTCACCTTCGGCAGAAATTGTAATTACAGTACCTTGTGTTAGCCCTAGTGTTTGTAATTTAAACAAGCTTTTCGCACTGGCGCTTTTGCCATTTGAGGTAACTGTGATTTCAGCATTGAAGTTTTTTGCTTCTTTTACGAACTGAGCAGCAGGGCGGGTATGAAGACCATTTGATGCAGTAATTGTTACATCTTGTTTATACATAGTTATTTTACTCCCGAAAATATTTTGTCTACGCGAACAATATAAATAAAATCCGCCGGAAAGGCTAGTAAGATTTCATAGTTCTTTTGGATTTAGTTAATATTATTCATTCTAATATATAAAGATAACCATATTTTATCAATATTGATAAATGCGATTGATTCGGTCACTACATTTTTTAAATTCAACTTGCCCATGAATCCCGTGCCTGACATTTTCAAAAACGATTTCTTCACTACCATCGAGTTGTGATGCACGGATTTCTTCTCGGCAAAATGTTTCAAATTTCTGTAGTTCTTGCTCGCTATCACCTAACTTGTAATATTTTGGCAAGTCTTGACTTGTTACATGGTGTTGTACTTTGTCTCGCATATCGAGGATTATTGTTCCTTTGTTTGGTAACCACGAATTACATGCAGTTATTAATACAGTGGAAACAACAAATAGTAACGACCATTTTTTAACCGATCTTGAAATGTTCAAAATAATTCCTTTATTATGTGCAATAACCTGTTTATCATTTACAGTTTAAGTACTAATTATATACTAATAATCAATTAAAGTGCAGATGTGCATTTTAGTGATACGATAACAACCCGAGTGGAGTTAATGACAGATATGATTAATTACGACAAACTTAATTACCAACTAATTCAACATAAAATAGGTATTACCGCAGCTGAATTGCATGGTTTTTTAGTGGGAATTTTAGCCGGTGGTAATCATGATCAAAGCTGGCGTCCATTAGTCGATGATATGTTAAATAATGGACAGGCTATTGCTGAACCTTTAATTCAACCAATTACTCAACTTTATCATCTTACCAAGCAACAACTTTCTGACGAAGATTTCGAATTTCAATTGTTTTTAAGTGAGCATGATTTATTTACGCAAATAGATGATCTTGTGGGGTGGGTAAATCATTTCTTGCTTGGCATTGGATTGGTTCAACCTAAAATTAATCGACTTAAAGGTGATGTGGGTGAAGCAATTTATGATCTACGACAAATTGTTAAGTTGGGTTATGACAAAAACGAAAATGAAGAAGAACTTGGATTTGCCTTTGAGGAAATTAAAGAATATGTACGTATAACCGCAGTGTTATGCTTTGATGAATTTAATGAAGCGGATATAACTCCAACTATTCATTAAGATTGATAGTCAATTATAAGTAGGGTCATGATTATGATAAAAGCTGATATCAAAAAAGAACTTCTCGCTCGCCGTGAAAAATTGTTAGCACAAATGAAAGCAAATAGTATTGCACTTTTTTTTGCCGCGCCGGAGGCAGTCCGTAGTAATGATACGCTTTATCCATATCGGCAAAATAGTGATTTTTGGTATTTTACGTTTTTTGATGAACCAGAATCTATGTTAGCGATTATTAAACAAGAAGATAATCAATCACGATATATATTGTTTAACCGAAAAAAAGATCCTTTAGCCGAAACATGGACCGGGTATCGCTTAGGTCAAAAGGCGGCATTGGATGCGATTGTTGTTGATAAAGCTTATCTTATTGATGAAATAAATACCGTACTGCCTGATTTATTAAATGGCAAAACAACAATCTATCATGCTAAACAACAATATAAATATGCCGATCAAATACTCAAAAAGGCTCGAACTACTTTACGACAAGGGACTATGACAAATTTATCGACACCAAGTAAAGTAATTGATTGGCGACCAATTGTGCATAAAATGCGTATGTTCAAATCTGAATTTGAAATAGCTATTATCCGACAAGCTTGTAAAATCAGTGCTCAAGCGCATGTAAGGGCGATGCAAAAATGTAAACCTCAAATGTATGAGTATCAATTAGAGGCTGAAATTTTACATGAATTTGTTAAGCATGGTGCACGCTGGCCATCTTATAACACCATTGTTGGTGGTGGTAATAACGGTTGCACATTACATTACGAAAATAATAATCAACAGTTAAAAGACGGTGAGTTAGTTTTGATTGATGCAGGATGCGAATATCAATATTACGCGGGCGATATTACGCGTACCTTCCCTGTAAATGGTAAATTTAGCCAAGCACAACGTGAAATATATGACATTGTATTGGCATCACAATATCAAGCTATTGCCTTGTTTAAACCGGGTATATCCATTACCGAGGTTAATCAATATGTTGTTCGAATAATGGTTGAAGGTTTGGTTAAACTTGGCATTATGCAAGGTGATGTTAATGATTTGATTGCTAAAGAAGCTTATCGTGCCTACTACATGCATAGTTTAGGGCATTGGCTAGGGATAGATGTGCATGATGTTGGTAGGAACCAACATCGCCCTTTAGAACCAGGCATGGTATTAACGGTTGAACCTGGTTTGTATATAAATCAAGATGCTGATGTGCCTGAACGTTATAAAGGCATTGGGATTCGCATTGAAGATAATATCTTGATCACTGAAAATGGCAACGAAGTATTAACTTCAATTGTACCGAAAAATGCGGATGAAATCGAAAATTTGATGAAACATTAAGTGTTTATACAAATTTAATATAGTTTAAATTTATTGATTACTCAAAACAATAATACAGCTAATTGTATCAACATTAGTTACATGATAATCATTTAATAGCGTAATAATTAAATTATAGTAACTAATATTGATAAATTAACCACTATTCAAACCTGGTTGATTCATTATGTTTAAATATAATTTTAATTTCTAAATTTTTAGCAGGTATTGGTTGATATTTCCATTTTTTCATTGCGGTGATTACAGAACGATTAAAAATATTATTGGGATTTGCTTCAATAATATTAATGTTTTCAACACGTCCCTCACTATTTACATCAAAAGTTACCACTACGTACCCATCCAAACGCATATCCAGAGCTCGACGTGGATATTCCGGTTGACCACGACTTATAGGCGATGGGTTTTCTGAAAAACGGCGATTATCTGAAATTGATGGTGCAACAGCTGTGGGGGCCGTATTATTGCTAACGACTTCCTGCCTTATCTGTTTGCGTGAGGATTTTTGAACTTGAGGTTTTTTCTTTTTAGGTTTTTGCTCTTGTTTGATGACAATCTTGTTATCCGGTAATGGAGTAGGTTTCACTTCCTCTTTGACAACTTCTGGTTCAATAATTGGCTCAATAGTTGGTTCTTCAATAGGTTGATTATCGATAATTTCACTATTTTCCATACCTTGAACATCGGGCGTGTTTTCGACCAATGATTGTTCCGGTGCCGCAAGTTGTGACAAATCAACCATAATCGCTTTAATGGAATTATCACCATCATCAACCACAATATTGTTCGCAAACAACGCAGAACTAAATAACAAACCCACCAAAAAAAAGTGTGACAAAACCGAAAGCGATGTATATAAGTAAACACCTTTTGATCTTTTCTTTGGAAACAGAGGAACCTGTTCGTTATTGATATCTATATCAAAGTTAATCTTCATAACAATTATCATTTGTAACTTAAGCCAGCTATTTTAAATGAAAATGCTTATCATTTGTAGCGTTTTCTTAATACTATAAAATAACCTATAGCAAAACTTGTTGCACAATGATATTTATCAGATAATATCAAACAAGTATCTATTATTTATAATGGTTATCCCGATGAATAATCCATCAATGAATCAAATTCTAGAACTGGTCAAAGACGATTTAGTAAAAGTCAATCAAGCCATACAAGCAGAGTTAAGTTCTGATGTTGCCTTAATTAATCAATTGGGCAATTACATTATTAGCAGCGGTGGCAAACGTATTCGCCCCATTGTTTCGTTATTAGTGGCAAAAGCGCTTAATTATCAAGGTGATAAACATATAATTACTGCTGCTTTTATTGAGTTTATCCATACCGCTACTTTATTACATGATGATGTGGTGGATGAATCCGATTTACGGCGTGGCAAATCGACAGCTAATGCTCTTTTTGGTAATGCTGCAAGTGTTTTAGTTGGAGATTATATTTATACGCGTTCTTTTCAGATGATGGTACGTACCGAATCTTTTAAAGTGCTAACGATTATGTCAGCAGCAACTAATGTGATTGCCGAAGGTGAAGTACAACAATTAATTAATTGTAACGATCCTGATATTACCAAAGAGCAATACTTAGAAGTCATTTATCGTAAAACAGCACGCTTATTTGAAGCAACCTCACACTCAGCTGCAGTACTTGCAGGTGCAGATGAGCAGCAAGAATGTGCTTTACGAGAATATGGAAAATATTTAGGTACTGCCTTTCAACTTATTGATGATTTACTAGATTATAATGCCGATAGCAATCAAAAATTGGGTAAAAATTTGGGGGACGATCTGAATGAAGGTAAAGCTACACTACCACTTTTACATGCTATGTATCATGCTAAAAATTCACAAGATACCCTTTTAATTCGCCAAGCTATTGAGCAAGGCAACGGCAGGCATTTGTTAGATCGTATTTTACAAATAATGGATGAGTGTGGTTCACTTGATTTTACCTTGCAAACAGCCCAGCAAGAGGCAAAAAAAGCATATGATGTTATTGCCATTTTACCTGATTCGCCATATAAAAAGGCATTGCAAGATCTGGCATTACTTTCGGTTAAACGGGAAAATTAATTAACTTAGTGTTTCATTCAATATTTATACTGAAACGTATAGTATTCCTGAAACATTTTGTCAATCATTATGCATACTATAATCTCATCATTTAATATAATACAAGGTATTGATTATGTTTAAACGGTCTTGGCCCGTTGTTTTAATTTTTATTTCGATGATTTCGGTGCAAGGTAGTGCATCGATGGCGAAATACCTTTTCCCTGTCCTTGGTCCAGAAGGGATGACCGCCTGGCGATTATTTTTTTCAGCCATTATGTTAGTTATTATTTTCAAACCTTGGCAAAAACCAATGACTAAATTAGCTTTGAAATATATCCTTTTATATGGCATTGCAATGGGATGTATGAATTTATGCTTCTATAATGCAATAGCAAGGATTCCGCTTGGTATTGCCGTTGCTATCGAACTTACTGGTCCAATCATGGTCGCAATGTGCTCTTCACGCCGATTAACTGATTTTATCTGGTTAGCGATCGCAGTGATCGGTTTAGTGATGTTATTACCCATTCATCAAGCAACAAATAATATCGACCCGATTGGCATTTTATTAGCATTTGGTGCAGGTAGTTGTTGGGCCTGTTATATTGTATTTGGTCGCAAAGCTGGCGCTATTCATGGCTCATCAAGTGTAGCTATTGGTTCAGTTATTGCCTCATTTTTGCTATTTCCGATCGGTGTATGGCAATGTGGCAGTGTGATGTTTTCGGTGGAACTTTTACCATTGGTGTTTGTGGTTGCATTATTAGCATCAGCCATTCCTTATGGTTTGGATATGATTGCCTTGCCAAAATTACCTGCGCAAACATTTAGTACTTTAATGAGTTTATCACCTGTATTTGCGGCGTTTTCGGGTTTGATTGTGTTACACGAACAATTAAGTCATTATCAATGGCTCGCCATTGTTTTTATTATCGTATCATCAATAGGAACAGTGCTGACAATGAATCGACCAACGAAGTTGAAATCAATTAAATAACCGAGTTATTAATATTGTTAAGTTGTTATATCGCGCTTAAAATAGCGCGATATTTCAATATAAATCAATAAATTAAAATGCAATTTGAATTAATGATAAAATTGGGACTAACTATGTTAATTTAACGTGGGAATCCCATTCCTCCGCCACCCATTAGGCCTTTCATTTGGCGCATCATTTTCATCATGCCTCCGCCCTTCATCTTTTTCATCATTTTTTGCATATCTTCAAATTGTTTGAGTAATTTATTCACATCCTGTACTTGGGTACCAGAACCATTGGCTATGCGGCGTTTACGCGAACCTTTGATGATTTCTGGATTAGCGCGTTCTTTTAACGTCATAGAGCCAATCATAGCTTCCATTTTAATCGTTATTTTATCATCCATTTGCGCTTTTATATGATCCGGTAATTGACCTGCACCTGGCAATTTAGCAAGCAATGCTCCCATACCACCCATATTACGCATTTGTTTAAGCTGATCTTGAAAATCATTAAAGTCAAATTTGTCGCCTTTTTTCAACTTTTTGGCAATTTTTTCCGCTTTTTCGCGATCAACGTTACTTTGTAATTCTTCGATTAATGAAATCACATCACCCATGCCTAAAATACGTGAAGCAATGCGATCTGGATAAAATGGCTCTAAAGCATCAGTTTTTTCGCCCATCCCTAAAAACTTGATTGGTTTACCTGTAATATAACGAATGGATAACGCAGCTCCCCCACGGGCATCACCATCTACTTTAGTTAGAATTACCCCTGTAAGTGGTAGAGCGTCATTAAAGGCTTTAGCAGTATTAGCTGCATCTTGACCGGTCATGGCATCAACCACAAATAAGGTTTCGATAGGATTAATTGCTTGATGAAGCGCTTTGATTTCATCCATCATATCGCTATCAACATGTAGACGACCTGCTGTATCGACAATTAGTACGTCAAAAAATTGTAATTTGGCATGAGAAATCGCTTTATTAACAATATCAACAGGTTTTTCATTAATATCTGATGGGAAAAACTCTACATCTATGGCTTTAGCAAGGGTTGCTAGTTGTTTAATTGCAGCGGGGCGATAGACGTCAGCGGATACCACCAATACTTTCTTTTTTTGTTTTTCTTTTAAGAATTTGGCTAGTTTTGCAACACTGGTTGTTTTACCGGCACCTTGTAAACCGGCCATTAAAATCACTGCTGGTGGTTGCGTTGCTAAATTGAGTGAGCTATTCACTTCACCCATTGCACTGGTGAGTTCAGCTTGTACAATTTTAATAAACTCTTGACCGGGGGTTAAGCTTTTATTGACATCTAGACCGATCGCCTTTTCTTTAACTTGATTAATAAATTCACGCACAACTGGCAATGCAACGTCGGCTTCAAGTAATGCCATGCGTACATCGCGCAGGGCTTCTTTAATATTATCTTCAGACAATCTTCCGCGACCACTAATATTTCGCAATGTCTGTGATAAACGGTCAGTTAGGTTCTCAAACATAGTTAATCTCAAAAAATAAAAAATGATGATTATCATAACAGAAATTTGTCAGAAGTCCCACGTTCATAATTTTGTACTTACTTGACAGCAAATTATGATCCTGTTCAAATGTTATAAACTATTGCGTTTTTAGTAATTAAACACCAAAAGCTAAAAAGAAAAGGAGAGAGAACATGAAAAAAATTATTAATACAGATAAGGCCCCTGCGGCAATTGGCCCTTATGTTCAGGCGGTTGATTTAGGTAATATGATGTTTGCGTCAGGACAAATTCCATTAGATCCTGCTACAGGTACAATGCCAAGTTGTGTTAAAGAACAAACAAAGCAAAGTTTGGCTAACGTTAAAGCGATTATTACTGCGGCAGGTTATGCGGTAAATAATATTGTCAAAACGACCATCTTTTTAGCTGATATGAATGATTTTGTGGCAGTAAATGGTGTTTATGAGGCATTTTTTACTGAGAATAACGCCTCATTCCCGGCACGCTCTTGTGTGCAAGTCGCTAGAATTCCCAAAGATGCTAAAGTCGAAATTGAAGTGATTGTTGCTAAATAAACTTGATTGGTTTAATTAACCCTATTTGTTATTAATATAATCTGTAAAGAAGTTTCAGGTCAGGCTAATGTTTTAGTATAGATTGTGCTACAAAATTAATAATAATAAGGTTAATTTTATTGATAAAAATGTCCGCTATTGAATTATAAATTTATTTTAATAATCAATAACCCCTCTATTGTTAAAGTATTATTTAATGATTGATTGCCATTTGACTTGGTGCAATAATCTACAGTTAATTATTGTTATTTACAGGGTAAATTAGGTTGCCGATATGTTTGAAAAAGTAGAGCTATATGCAGGGGATCCCATCTTATCGTTAGTGGCTGATTTTAATAATGATAGTCGAGAAGATAAAACAAATTTAAGTATTGGTTATTATTATGATGAGCAAGGCATTGTTCCGCAATTAGAATGCATCAAAACCGCTCGTGATTATCTTTATCAAAATAAGCAAGATGCGCAGCTTTATTTACCAATGAGCGGTTTACCAGCTTATTGCCAAGCTATTCAATCTTTATTATTTGGCGAGCATCATCGTGCATATCAAGATAAATGCATTGCTACTATTCAAACATTAGGTGGTTCTGGTGCTTTAAAAGTAGGTGCCGATTTTTTGTTTCGTTATTTCCCAACATCTGAGGTTTGGGTTAGTGATCCAACCTGGGAAAATCATATTGCCATTTTTAATGGTGCTGGTTTTAAGGTTAATAAATATCCTTATTTTGATCCTCAGACTTGTGGTGTGAAATTTGATGCAATGTTAGCAACATTAAACCAATTACCCGCCAAAAGTATTGTGTTACTTCATCCATGTTGTCATAACCCAACTGGCGCTGATTTAACTCATGCCCAGTGGGATAAAGTGATTGAAGTGTTGTTGGCACGTGATCTTATTGCTTTTATGGATATTGCTTATCAAGGATTTGGTGAAAGTATTGAAGATGATGCCTATGCCATAAAAAAAGTGGCTGAAAAAGGGGTATGTGGTTTGGTGAGCAATTCATTTTCAAAAACCTTTTCCCTATATGGTGAACGGGTTGGGGGTTTGTCAGTATTGTGTGACAATAGCGAAGTTGCTAATCGGGTTTTAAGTCAGCTTCAAGCAACAGTTCGCCGTAATTATTCAAGTCCCGCCGCTTATGGTGCCCAGCTAGTATCATATGTATTAAATAATTCTGAACTCAAAACCCAATGGTTTAAAGAAGTTGCAGCAATGCGTGATCGCATTGTGTTAATGCGATCTACATTAGTTGCCTCATTGAAAAAAGCCGTACCTGATCATAATTTTGACTTTTTAGTTAAACAGCGCGGCATGTTTAGTTATACCGGTTTTACCCAAGAACAAGTCACTTACTTAAAAGATAATTTTGCCGTTTATTTGGTAGGCAATGGAAGAATGTGTGTGACTGGTTTGAATCACCATAATATTTACCGAGTAGCAGAAGCATTTTCTGCATTAACATAACAATGTCATTAATAAGAGGAGTATATTTTATGTTCCACAAAATATTAATTTTGATGTTAGGTATTATTATGACGACCCTAGTTGTAGGATGTAATACAGTTCAAGGGGTTGGTCAAGATGTTCAATCAGGCGGTAAAGCTATTTCAAATTCAGCTGAAACGGTCAGTGAAAAATTATAAGTTAATGAATATTGCATCATATACTTATATTTAGCATAAAAATGAGTTTTAAAAAGAAATGCAAAAAGCTTTAATTATAGTAACATTGTTTTTACTTCTTGGGTGCGATTCGTTGAATTATCGAACCGCACCTTTTGTTATGCAAAATTGTCAGTATTCAACGCTTGCTGGTGTGGAATTTGTATTCAATCAATTACCTGAAAATATGCCAAATTACCAGTCTATCTATATTGCGCAAAGTCGAGAAAGCCGAGTATTATCATCCGATTATGTTGGAATGAAAGGCAAACTGACTGATCAAATATTGGTGCGTGATTACCCCAAGCAAACTTTTTGGCGGACGCCAACTTTGTTAGAAAGAGCATCTTTATATGATGACGGTTATGATGATCTTTATATTAGTGCAAAGCAAAAAGAAAAACGTGATCGCAAAGCCAAATTTGTAGTTAGGCAAGCTGTTTTGCAAAATTGTCAAATTGTTTATATCGCTATTGATTCTTTAGCTAAAGATCGAAATAATCCTCAACTGATTGAATCAGCAAATTTAACAATTATTAAAAAATAGGATACTTATATGGATGAAGAAAAACAGCTTAGCGGGTTAGGCGGCTGGCTGATTTTAGTTGCCATTAGTTTAATTTATCAATTTATATCGGTTGGTTATGGTTTTTTTAGCAATTTTAGTGCTATTTTTGTTAGTAATATGTGGGCTGTTTTTTGTGATCCAAATTCGAATATGTATGTGGCTAATTTGGATTGGCTAATATATTTTGAATGTGTTTGTAATAGTGTATTTCTGATTTTAATTGGTTATATAATTTATCTTTTTTTTAGAAAAAATTATAAACTCCCTTCATTTTTTATTTTTTTCAAAATTATCTATGTTGTTTTCATAACATCAGATGTTATTCTTTGTTGCATTGTATTACAATTGGCAAACAATTACTTTCCTGATTTAATAGGTATTGTTGGAGCCATTATTAATGCCTGTATTTGGATCCCCTATATGTTAACTTCAGTGCGAGTAAAAAATACATTTATTAACGGACGTCGTAGCAAACCTAGCTACAACGGGATTGTTAGTTAAATTGTTTTAAGGAAACACAATGTCATTAAATTTAGATCCTTCAATCACAGGAAAAGTAAAAAAAGCAGTTATCCCCGTTGCCGGACTGGGTACACGGATGTTACCCGCCACTAAAGCGATTCCTAAAGAAATGTTACCAGTGGTCGACAAACCGCTTATCCAATATGTCGTTAAAGAGTGCATTGCTGCGGGAATTACTGAAATTATTTTTGTTACTCATTCTTCTAAAAACTCAATCGAAAACCATTTTGATACCAGTTTTGAATTAGAAGCAATGTTAGAAGCACGGGTTAAGCGTCAATTATTGCAAGAAGTACAAGGCATTTTACCCAAAAATGTAACAATTACCAGTGTGCGTCAAGGTTTAGCTAAAGGGCTTGGGCATGCGGTACTTTGCGCCTATCCTTTAGTTGGTGATCAACCGTTTGCGGTAGTGTTACCAGATGTGATTATTGATGAATATGATAGCGACCTTGCAAATGACAATTTAGCAGCAATGATTAACAATTATCATGAGACGAAGCATAGCCAAATTATGGTTGAACCCGTACCAGAAGCTTTAGTTTCATCTTATGGTATTGTCGATTGTCGAGGAGAACAATTATCTGCTGGTAATGTGGCACAAATGTACAGTGTTATTGAAAAACCAACCATTGAAGAAGCGCCATCGAATCAATCTGTGGTTGGGCGTTATGTATTGTCGGAAAAGATTTGGCCTATGCTAGCAAAAACACCACTAGGTGCCGGTGGTGAAATTCAGCTAACTGATGCTATTGCTATGTTACTCGATGAAGAGCCTGTTGATGCCTATTGTATTAAAGGCCGAAGTCATGATTGTGGTAATAAATTGGGTTATGTACAGACCTTTGTGCAATATGCGATGCGTCATCAAAGTCTGGGTGATGATGTTAAAGCTTGGTTAAAAACCATTTAGTTTTTTAGCGTTGAAAGTAAAAGGACGCTCGTTTGCGTCCTTTTGATTATCTTAAATCATATTAAGCTTCGGTCGGATCATTATCGAGTGTCACATTAGGATCATTATAAACATTCATATCCATCAGTCCAACTTCACGATCGGTTACTAACGCCGCAGTCATTGCACCTGATACATTAGCTAATGTTCGTGCCATATCAATGATTGGATCGACAGCTAAAACCATACCAATTAATGGGAAGTACTCTGCCATTCCCATTCCAGATAATACCACGGTAGCAGCAACTGTCGCTGTACCAGGAATGCCGGCAATGCCAATAGAGCCAATAACCACCACAATTACAAGCATAATATAAAATTGGATATTGGTATCAATACCAACCATATGAGCAACCATAACAGCAAGTAAAGCTGGGAAAAAGCCAGCACAACCATTCATGCCAATGGTACTACCAAGTGAACCAACTAAGTTAGCTGTGCCAGTATTAACCCCCATTCTGACAGTTAAGGTCGATATTGTCATGGGTAAGGTACCTACTGAAGAACGACTGGTAAAAGCTAATAACCAAGTACCTAGTGCCTTTTTAATGAACATAATTGGTGAAACACCATGTATCAATACAATCAAAATATGCATGATTAACATCATCAAGGTAGCAATATAAACAGCTACGACAAAGCTCGATACTTCAATGATGGCAGGAATACCATTGGAAATAATGGTACGAGCAAGTAAGGCAATCACGGCATAGGGCATATATTTAATGATGGTCATCGCAATTGACATCACTATTTTATATAGCGCTTCAATAAAGGTTTTAAACAGAGCAATAGGCTCGGGGTTCTTTTTTTCCATACGATTGGCGGCAATCCCCATTAAAGCTGAAAAAATGACTAAACCAACGATGTTCTCCTTTACCATCGAGGCAATAATATTACTTGGAATCAGATTAACAAAAGTATCAATGATATTGGTGTATTGTTTTGCTTGTGCTGGGTGAGTGGACGTTGAACTCATTTCTCCTAATGAAAACACATTGGCTAATACAATGCCAACAACACATGCAATAGCGGTGGTAAATAGTAACCAAAAGATTCCTCTGAAAGCTATTTGCGCAAGGTTGTCTTTACCTGAAAAATCAATAATCACTTTAACAATAGAGACAAAAATAAGTGGAATAACCAACATGCGAATAAAGGCAATAAATGCTCGTCCAAAAAGGCCATACCAGGTTGCTATTTCTTGCATCCAAGTCGTTGAGGTATTAGGGAAACCGGCAAGTGCTTGTATTCCTAAACCAAGGACAATACCAAGAATTAACCCAATTAACATACGAATAGAAAAATTAACTTTCCTATTTTGTAATGGCCGCATAATAGCAAAAAAACAAATAAGCAATAATGCAATACCAATTAACGTTTGGTAATGGGTAATAGATAAGAACTTTTCAAAAAAAGTTCCATGGAAAATGGCATCTGACATAATTGACCCCCGGCTATTAATAATACATTTAATTATCTTATATCATATAGTGTTAAAAATATTATATTTAATATTTTTGCTAGTTAGATAAGATGATTGTTAATTAAGACGTTTTGATATTTGTTAATCTATTTGGCAATGGAGCCAGCGATATTTAAAATATCCCATGGTCTTGAAAATGGTGGTGCGTATAAAAAATCCATCATGGCTAAATCATCGATGTGCATTTGTGCCCAAATTGCCGTTGCTAAGGTGTTTACTCGCAGTGCTGCACCACTTCCTCCCGCTATTTGACCGCCTAAAATAACACGAGTATCAGCATGGTAAATCAGTTTAGCTATTACCATGGTTTGTCCTGCAACATAGTTACTGTGATTTTTATCTTTTACTATAACGATTTTATAAGGTATCTGGGCTTTTGTTGCCTCATTTTCAGTTAAGCCTGTACGGCCTGCTTCAATATCAAATGTTCTTAAGGCTGACGTACCAATTGTGCCCGGGTATTGGCAATGCCCGCCGCCTATGTTTTCACCAACAATTTTGCCTAATTTATTGGCACCAGTAGCCAATGGAATATAAACCATTGAATGACTCACCCTATGGTTAAGTGCCACACAGTCACCAGCCGCATAAACATCAGGAAGATTAGTTTGTCCTAAACTATCGGTAATGATTGCGCCATTGCTAAGCATTTCAATGCCAATATTTTTGTAGATATCATTATTAGGTTTTACCCCAGTGGCAATGATAACTGCATCAGCAGGATATTGTCCTTTGTTAGTAATAACATGAGTGACTTTTTGGTTGCCTTCAAAACCTTGTACTTGTTCTTGTAAATGTAGATCACAATACTGTTTTATATTTTCTTCGATAATATCTGTAATTTGTTGATCAAAAGCCTCAATAAGTACGCGATCATTTAATTGAATAATTCTGACATTTTTATTAAGTGCGACTAGCGATTCTGCTATTTCCAGTCCAATATACCCAGCACCAACAACTACTACATTCTTGATCTCAGAATTGGTGAGTGTTTTTTTTATTGCCAGTCCATCATGTAGATCGCGGAGTGTAAAAATATTGTCAAGTTGACTATGAGTAAAGGTTGGAATTATTGGTTTTGCTCCCACGGCTAATAGTAATTTATCATAGTTATCATCAAAGCTATTGCCATTACTAAGATCTTTGACGGTTATTTTTTTACTATTTATGTCGATAGCTATAACCTCGTGCAGTGTTTTTATTTCAATACCATCTTTTTGGAATTGTTCAGGTGTTCGGGAGATCATCTCATTTGGGTCAGAAAAGTTGTCTCCAATAAAATAGGGTAAGCCACAAGCACCAAATGAAACAATATCCGATTTTTCATATATACGAATGGTTGCATTTGGGTTCATTCTTTTGGCTTTTGCGGCAGCGCTTGCTCCTGCTGCTTGAGCGCCAATGATGATTATTTTCATATATTATTCTCCTTTGTGCTTGCAGGGTAACGATTAATTATTTTATTTATTTAACGTAGCGTAATGTAGTCATTACGTTAATTCATTATCTTGTAAAGATGTTTCAGGTTAACTATACGTTTCAGTATGTTGAATTAAATCTATAATTAAATTGATTTGTAAATCGGAATCATTTAATGCTGGAATGTAGTGAAATTTTTCTCCTCCTGCATTTAAAAAAATTGCTCGATTTTGTTCATCAATTTCATAAATTGTTTCAATACAATCGACTGAAAATCCAGGGCACATAACCTGAACATTTTTGATGTTGTTGTTTGCTAATTGTTCTAATACATCACTGGTATTAGGTTCAACCCATTTACCTTTACCAAACTTAGATTGATAAGCCATGTGTATTGGCAGATTTATACCATTGGCTTGGCATTTATCAACTAACAGTTGGGTTGTGAGTTCACAACGCTCAATATAATCATCTTGCCTTTTATCTCGATAACGTTCAGGGATACCATGGTAAGAAAGAAGTAATACTTCTGGTTGCCCATGCTGTAAAAAAGCTTGTTTTACTTGTAAAAAAAGAGCATTGATATAACTCGGATGATCGGCATAATCGCGAATATAGTAAGCATGAGCAAGAATCGAATTAGCTGGCATCAATTGCTTTAATTTGTCAAAAGCGGCTAGCGTTGTGGTGGTTGAATATTGAGGGAACAGTGGCAATATAGTAATTTTATTGCATGATTTGAGATTTTCTAGCGCTGATTGCATATTGGGTTCCCCATATGTCATCGCGAGTTCACATCGAACATTAGGTAGGTAGTAGTTTAATTTATCTTTTAGTATTTGGCTGTAATGTAATAAAGGCGAAGCGCCTTCTATCCAAATTTCGCGGTAATGGTTAATAATATAAGGAATCCGCTTGGGTAGCACAATATATCTTAAAATCGGATACCAAATAAAATAGGGCAGGTCAACCACATGCCGATCGAGTAAAAATTCGGTTAAATACTGTTTAATCGCTGCGGGTGTTGTGTCACTTGGGGTACCTAAATTAATTAGTAACAGGCCGTGTTTTTTCTCCACAGGCAATCCTTATTTTGAGGTAAGATAACGATTGATTATTGCAAGTAATCGATGAAGCGCACCTTGATTTTGTTTTAATACTTGATAAGCGTGTTCGCCCATTTGTCTGCTCATCATCTTATCATTTAACAGATGATCTATTGCTGAATATAAGGCATCAGCTGAATTTGTGCAAACTGTCATTCCCTTGGCAGCAATTAATTGTTCACAAATTACTTTAAAATTGAAAAAGTGTTCACCACTAATAATGGGAATATGGTGTAGTGCTGGCTCTAGTGGATTATGCCCGCCGTGTTCAACTAAACTACCACCTACAAAGGCAATATCGGCAAGAGCATAAAGCTCTAATAGTTCCCCCATGGTATCGCCTAAAATGACTTGTGTTTGTGCTGTTGGCATTGCGTTACTACTGCGACACAGGTAATTAAATCCATTATCAGTAATGAGTTTTTCAACTGCTCTAAAACGTTCAGGATGACGAGGCACAATAATTAATAACAAATTTGGATGCGGTTTAAGTAAATGTTTAAATGCGGTTAAAATTATTTCATCCTCACCGCTATGAGTACTAGCAGCAATCAAAGTGGGGCGATTTAATTGCCATTGCTGTTTTAGTTGTGCTATTTTTTTTTGTTGTTCCGCGGTTAAGTCAATATCAAACTTAATACTTCCGGTAACAGCTAAGTGACTAGCTGGTAGGCCGAGCGAAACAAATCGTTCACCATCTTGCTGGTTTTGTGCTACTACCATACTAATTTTAGACAGTAAGTTGCTAATGGCTCGTCCTAATTTTCGATACCTATTCGCTGAGCGTTCAGATAATCTGGCATTAGCAATAATCAGTGGGATCTGGCTTTTATTACATTGACTAACCAAGTTCGGCCAGAGTTCTGTTTCCATAATTATGACTAACTTTGGCTGGAGTATTTTTAGAAAACGTCTGATTGCACATGGTAAGTCATAAGGTAAATAGACATGACTGACACTATTATTTAAGAGATCTTTTACTCGCTGTGAACCGGTTGGTGTCATGGTCGTGACGGTTATTGGCAAATCAGGATATTGCTGCTGTAACGCTTTAATTAAAGGTATTGCTGCGATAGTTTCACCAACCGAAACAGCATGGACTAAAATTCCATCTGGTTTGACTTTATTGTTGCAAAAGCCATAGCGTTCAAGTATGCGTTGACGATAAGCAGGGGCTTTACGACTGCGCCATAACAATTTTAACCAAACTAATGGTTGTATTAAATAAACTAAGATAGTATATAGAATTTGCATATAAGTTAATTAGTTATATTAAAAAAGTGTTGGCGATAATAACTAAGCTCGGCAATCGAATCACGAATATCATCTAATGCTTGATGAGTACTCTGTTTACTGATTCCTTTTAAGATTTGCGGTTTCCAGCGTTTAGCCAGTTCTTTGATAGTACTGACATCTAAATAGCGATAATGAAAATAACGCTCTAACATTGGCATATAATTAAATAAAAATCGGCGATCTTGTCCAATGGTATTACCACAAATTGGTGAGCTATTTTCTGGTACCCATAGTTTCAAGAACTCTATAGTTTGTAATTCAGCTTGTTGTTCAGTAATGGTACTTTGACGAACGCGCTCAATTAGACCAGATTTTCCATGAGTAGTTTTATTCCAATCATCCATTAATGCCAGTTGTTCATCTGATTGATGCACGGCTATTACCGGACCTTCGGCAAGAATATTCAGGTCAGAATCGGTAACAATCGTCGCAATTTCGATAATACGATCAGTGCTTGGATTAAGCCCTGTCATTTCAAGATCTATCCAAATAAGATTATTACTGTTAATTTGAGATTGTGTAGTCATATTTTGTTGTAGAAATTTCTTTTTGATGCCGAGTAGTGTAGCATAACTGTCAAACTGTTTTAGTAAAAAATTAGTGACCGTGGCGAAAAATAAACTCTCTCAAAATCAAAAAAGGCGTGTTGCAGCTAAACATCAACAACGTTTAACGACGCAACAAGATGAAAATTTATCAAATTTTTCATTACCCCGAGATGGTGTGGTAATAAGTCGTTTTGGTAAATCTGCAGACGTTGAAGATAGTAGTGGACAGATCTTTCGTTGTAGTATTCGTCGCACTTTACCCTCATTGGTAACCGGTGATAACGTTATGTGGCGTGAAAGCTTAGAGCCTAATACGAATGGTATTATTGAAGCTGTACACCCGCGTCATTCTGAACTGGTACGTCCTGATTTTTATGATGGTGTTAAACCAGTAGCGGCAAATATTGACCAAATTGTGATTATTTCAGCGGTATTGCCAGAATTGTCATTTAATATCATCGATCGTTATTTGGTGGCATGTGAGGCAATAAATATCAAACCAATTATTGTATTGAACAAAATTGATTTATTAAGTGAAGAACAACGAGCTGAGGTTGAGAATCAATTAGCAATTTATACTGAAATTGGTTATTCGGTAGTATTGGTTTCATGTCAAAATGAACAAGGTATTACATTATTGCAAGAAGCTTTACAAAATAAAATATCGATTTTAGTTGGCCAATCAGGGGTTGGTAAATCGAGTATTATCAATTTACTATTACCTGAACAATCGCAATTTGCTATGACAGGGAATGTGTCTGAATTATCAGGGCTTGGTCAACATACTACAACTTCGACCAGACTTTATCATTTGCCAAATGGTGGTGATATTATTGATTCACCAGGTATTCGAGAATTTGGTTTGTGGCATTTAGATCCAGAACAGGTTATAAATGGCTTTAAGGAGTTTGATGCTTATTTAGGTGGTTGTCAATTTCGTGATTGTAATCATTTAAATACTCCAGGATGTTTGTTACAACAGGCAGTCAAAGAAGGTAAAATTGCACCATCTAGGTTAGAGAATTATCACCGAATTTTACATACGATGCAGGAAGTAAAAGCTAAAACCAATAAAAGTTATAAATAGTCAAGATTAATTTGACCAAGACAAATTGGTAAGAACAAATTTAAACAACGCTTTAGTGTTGACCTAAAAAAAGAGAAGTATCAGGATGATCCTAAGGATTTTAATTACACGATAATCGATATTGATACTCATGTCCCGTAGACTAAAATTAATTACGAGAGGTAGTAAAATGGGTGATATTAATCCCTATAACCCTTTTCCATGGAGATTTAGAGGCGATATAAGAGATGGTAGCTATTGTGAACTTGATCTTGATGATGGCAAAACGACTCGCTTTATTGTAATAAGAGTAAAACCTTATATGCCGGATGATGACTATGAAAGAGAATGCCAATTGGTTGAACTAGGTGTTTATACTTGGGAAGGTATGTATCCAGAAATAGAAAAACTTGGCTATATGCCTGACCGAAATAAAGTTTTTTGGTTATATAATGTCTATGTGGATGATATTGAAAAAGAATTTTTAGTTGACTCTGATTCGGAAGTGTTTGCAATGAATGCCAAAAATTGTGAACAATTTGTATTTGATGATTTTTACAAATGCATGGCTTTTTTAAAAGAAAAATATCATGTAGCAGAAAAAGACTTCAAGAAAGAATGGGAAACAAATTATCCTAAATATTGACTTACAAATCGATATAGCGATACAGATGAAAACTGACATAGAACTTTTAATAGCAGAATATTTAAAAGAAGTAGCAAACGTAATAGCTGTTTTCTCTACCAAGATTGGAAGAAAAGATATTTTACGAGCTTGGGGCGAAGAGTCTATTCCCGCAAAAGGCGAAATTTCCAAAAATGTGTTTTATGAGCTTCATGGTATTGGATGTTATTTATCATATAAAGATTATCATATAGACTTTGATTTTGGTCCGAAAGACCGAATTGATGGATTCGACTTATATAAACTTAAGGATTATGCTCAACAATTTCCTGATAAATATCCACAGTATCAAGATGGAACTATTTTAGAAAAGGATTTTAATAGATTAATTGAGTTAGGAATCATTTCCCAAAAATACATTGGAAATAGTTGGTTGTATTTTTTTAATAATTAGATAAATTAAACCAATTATGGTAACTGATGCTCATGCAAAAAAATTGATAGTAAATCAGCAATCAAAGATTTGTACTATAATGATTTACATATAGCTAAAAAAATCTACATTGAAGCAATTTATGGCTGTCAGTAAAATTACTAAAGATGCTAATGTGATTGTTGAAAGTAATCATTAATATATATTGTAGACAAGATAGGTGTGATTTTGCCTGAAACAATTCCCAAAACCCTTTCATTTAGCCAAATACCTCGAATTAAATCTATATCTAAAATTGTCGTCGATTTTATCGATTGGAGTAATAAGTAATGATAATACTTAAGTTTGAAACAGGAGAGATCCAGAAATTCGATGTTAATAGTTTGGATGGATTTAATTTTGATAATAGACAATTACATACGGCTATATTCGAAGGCATGTCATTATATAAAGCTAGTTTCCGATCTGCCAATTTACGGAGTGCTAATTTTGCTCATTGTTTGTTAAATCAAGCTGATTTTAGCAATTCATTATTAATGAATGTAAATTTTATAGCGGCTTGTTTAATCAGCACCAATCTTACTAATGCTAAGCTAATGGGAGCAGAGTTTCTCAATGCTAATTTGATGAATTCCGATTTATCCGGAGCTGATTTATTTAATGTAAATTTAAGTAATACAAATTTAAGTGGGGCAAATTTAACAGCAGAAAGGATTGAGGACGCTTGTTTTGACAAAGCTATTTATAATAAGGATACGATTTGGCCTGATGGTTTTTCTCCTATCAATAAAGGTGCAATGTTAGTCATATGATAAACCGGAAAGATACCTTTATACAAAATATCAATATTTATCTATCGCTGGTAAGTAATGGATATAACAAGGCGGAAAACTATCGTTTGTTGTCGCAATTATATCTATGCGCCTGATTGGTGGTTGCGATTTTAGTGCACTGGTATAGTTAAACGATCGCGCATCAGTTTATTCTTATGTCAATGACCAGTATATATCATGGTAGAGAACAACTTATAGATAAATATTATCGGAAAATTGATAAAAATGGTAAATCAATAGGCGTATTGATTAATAATAAAAATGAATAGGAAAAATTATGACAAATGATGTAAGAGGTTATATCAATTATTCGGGCGAAAAGAATCTAGCTTCTTTGATAATATCTATAGAACAAAAATATAATATTGGAATAAAGGCGATTAAACTTGATGAGTTATATAATTTTCCTTCATCAATATTATCTGATGACAATAAAAAAAGATTTATTTTTACAATTGGTGATGACAATGAATATTATAACGCAAGCTTTTTAATTGATTACATTGATTATGCACCTGAAGCAGATATAGGGTACCCAATAATGGCTAAAGATCGACTTAATATTCTTTTAGATGCTTTGTCAGACATAATTAAAATTACTAATGCATCTAAAATGGTTATTGCATTAACTGACAGTTGTCAAATAGCAACAATAAAAAAAATAAACTTCACTGAGATGCGAGAAACTATTTATGCTGATTTTGAAACCTATCAAGCGCCACCAGATACACTTTATGAAATCATATGTTAATAAAACTACCAAGAGAATTCTCGCTTAACTAACAGAAGCTGATTTATCATTTTCTGGTAGGCAACTGGCTAATATTATTTAAAGGAATTCTATGGTATTAATTAATTTGAAAAAAATATGTATAGATAATGATGATTTAATATTATATCGAACGTTTCACGAAAGTAATGGACGTTATTTAGAAAGAGAAAATGAGTCAGAAAAGTTCAAGATATTATGGAATGTTGATGATGCATCTCCTTCTGTATTTAAAAATACACAAGATATTAATATGTTAATGGAAGATCTTAAAGCAGTCTTAGATGAGGCTCATTCTCAAAATGACAATGAAATGTGTAATCACCTAAAGGAAATATTTATACTCTGTAAATTATGTTTATGGAACAAGGGTTTATTTTATTTAGAATTTACTCCTTGGGGAGTAACTTTAGATAGTTATCCCTGCAATCTTCCCGAGAAATATAGATTTAACATATCAACTATCGATGAATGATTTCTCGCTATAACTCGGTCAAGTAGTTTAATCGGTTGGCGGGAGTAAACGGCGTTAGTCACGTATTCCGGCGGTGGCAAACCAAGCCGTTCCCCCAATCGATATGTCTGCCGGAAAGAACGAATATTTTCATATTTACAGGTGATAATAAAATGATAATGACGAATTTCTACAAATCATTTTTGAATAAAATAGATACTTTATTTTGTGGGGTGAATATAACTGATATTATATCTATCAGTGATGAATATGATGATCTTATTGATAATACTATTTTTTTGGAGATTGATAATCATAAGGTTATCGGTTTTTATATTAATGGTATGAATCCATACATCACAAGAAATCGTATTAGTGAATTTGATGATTTTAATTTGTATGCATTATATTCACAGTTAAAAGAAAATAAATTTGGAATTCCATCCTCTTTTATTGTTGGATATATAAAAGTTATTTTCAATCCTGATTATGATGAGGTTGTTGCAATTTATTTATCCTCATCTGATTGTTCATCATCTATTCTTATTATATTTTCAGTGGATGAATTATATATATATAATGATTTTGGTGAAAAAGATTTAATTAGATTGATAAGGGAAAAGCTTTTTCAATATGAAAATACTGATTTTCTGATATTTCAAAAAAGTTTGACTGATTCTGATTGGATTAAATCATAAAATTTATGACCGGAAAGATCTCCCTCGATCTTTCCGGTTTATTTATTTTTATTGTCATGTTATTCATTAAACCTGTATAGCCGATTCAATAATCAACTTACCGTCCTCAACGGTCAAATGGTTATCGACTGCTCAGTAAAAAAAATCTGCTCTAGCCAATGACCTTTAATGTGGAATATAACGTCTTATCTCAAGCAAGGAAACATGGAAAAGTTGATGCATTAAATTCATTAAGTCATTTAAAAAATAAGCTGCTTACTTCTGAGCTAGTGAAAAGAACTAAAAACTTTTAAATATAATCAGGGATTAGAGATGAATGACTCTCCTTTTATTAATCTGTATTTATATGATAAAATTTCAGAAAAACAAATCCTTTCAAAGCTAGAATTTATAACGGGATTAAAAACTGATTCAATTAACTTCCCAAATCAAGATGGTATTTTATACGTATCACATATAGATTTTTCCCAAGGTTTTAAGACAGAAGTATCAATTTATTGGCCTGTTGATCTAAATAATATTGTTGATGGTTACCATATCGCAAAAGAATTATCTTATGCATTAAATGTGCCAATTTTATTTGATGCCAGTCTGTTTGATTCTGATGCTATGACTGTTGACGGTGATGATATATGGTTTTTAACTATGTGTAATAGACAATTAGAACAAGTTAATATTGAGATATTAGAAGATGGGATAGATGTTTGTCCATAAACAATAACAAAACCAATAATGAAGCTTGTTGACTTAAAATTAAAATAATACAAATCTAATGTGTATTAGTTTTGACATTAGTTAATCTAATCAGCAATATTGGATGATTTTTCTTACTCTAAAGGAATTAAAGGTGCACATAATGCAAATGCTTTTTATGATGCATCGAAATATATGGAATAAACATTTTGAATTCACCAACAAATATTCAGATTGGCTAAGTGACTTGTATTTTTCGGGTGATTTCAAAATTAATCTAACAGGTTTTTAATTATGAACGATATCGTTGATCTTATTGATATGATAGAGAAAAGGCCAGCATTGTATTTAAGCAGGTGCACTATATCTGCGTTAAAAGCCTTTTTAGATGGTTGGCAAATAAGAGATCCTAAAGGAATTATCAATTTAGATGTGTTAGTTTATTTTCAACACTATATTGAGGATTATTATGAAATAAGTGGTCATTCATGGGACAAGATAATTTTATTGTTTTCTCAAGATGAATATGATGCATTGAATAATTTTTTTATTAGATACAATGAAATAAAAAATAAATAAGCCTGAATGCCTTAAATGCATCAATAATGTTAAATTATCTTATTGAGGCGGTTTAAAGAATAATGTCTCCAACGTCTTAATCAACTCATTTTGATTGACTAAATTAAGTATGTTCCTTTAAGATTGACCCCAATAGCTTGTCTCATAGATGAGAAAGGAAAAAAATAAATGTTTATTCGATCTTTTCCAGATGAAATAGATTTGTTAGCTTTTTTTGAGGGAGAACCTATTTTTCAGAATGCGCAGGATTTGCACTTTGCATACAAATATACTGATCAAAATGAAATGTCTTTAATTTTTTCGTTTAGTGCAATTGAAGGTTGGATACAAACAGTTATAGAGTTTAAACAGAAAATAGTAGCACACAATCTAATTGAGGGTGTGGAATATTTTAAAATAGAAAAAGATGTAAATGGTGAGTACCTAATGACCGAGGTTGTATTAGAGGACACAAGAACGGAGGTTGAAATAAGATTGCAACCTTTTATTTTTACAAAATTTTTAACGTTAATAAAATGATTAACTAATCCGTCTTTAATTTAATCATAAGGTTCATCTTATCAAGGATTTATCTATTTCACTTTATCTTAGACCTGCCCCTCAATCCTGATAATCAATAACCCCTGTTGAGCATTGATGGTTATAGAAAATAGTTATGTTCCTTCTTATGATGAGGTTGGTGAATTTGAATATATCAATTCAATTGATGATTTATTTAGCTATCTGGCAAAAATAATTTGAAGTTAGATGATTTTATTAGAGCAGCAGACTATGAAGTCTATCCATTGTAGAATTTAAGGAGTAGTTATAATTATTTATTTAAAATATATCGGAATGTATCGTTGCTATTGACTGGAGTTGTACCCGATCCGGGTAGCAACTCAGAAACAGTCAGATTGATCATGTCAAAGTATTACCGCTAAAGTTATTGCTTTTTTAAAGCAAAACCAATAGCAATGTAAGCCCAACCTTGAAATACCAAATCAACACCTAAAAACATGCCTAACACCCAAAGGCTATCATATGGCCAGCCACTAATAATGATTAAACCTAGAATAAGTGTGATAATGCCCGATGTTAGTATCCACCCCCAGCTAGGTAAATTGCGATTGTTAAAGGCTGCTAATATTTGGGTAAAGCCACTCATAATCAATAAAAAGGAAATAACCAAAGTTAAAGCTGATGAGATGGCAATGGGTTGAAAAAATGACATTAACCCAATGAAGATATATAAAATCCCCATAATTGCCCATAATGCAGTTTGACCAAAACCTTTAATACTAAACGAATGTAGTGCTTGAGCAATACCAGCAATGACAAGCAATGTACCAATAAAATAAACAGAAAAAACAGTGGCAATAAATTGGTAGCCTAATGCTAAGCATCCTAATACAATTAAAATTACTCCAACTAAAATAAACCAGCCAGATTTTTGTTTGAGATTGTTTATGTCAGATATCATATCATTTTCCTATTGTAGTTATGGTTAACTTCAGGTTTTATAAAAACATCTTTCGAATCAATAGATCTGCCTAATGTTATTGGCAGAAGAAGAGAGAACGAGTAGGACATAAAGCTAAGTATGCCATGACAATCTTCACATTGAACATATCATGGCATATATTGGTTACACGTTATAATAAAACAAAATATAAAATTAACTTTTATCTTTCAGTGCTTCATCCAAAGTTGAAAAAAACATCAATTTATTAGGGACAGGTACAATTTTTGCTCGTGCTAATGTTTTAAGTGGTTGGAATTGTAATTCACAAATTGATAAATCGACTTGTTCAGGTAATTCATCAATAAAATGTATTAAGGCATTAAGCCCTCCAGCATCCAGAATGGGTACGGCATCCCATTGTAATACAATGTGATGATAGCCATTAATTTTTTGGTATAGTTCTAAAAAAGTGCGCTCTGCAGCGGCAAAAAACAGTGGCCCACTAATACGAAGAACTAAAGTTTTATCGTCAGTTTTATTTAGTTCCACTAAGCGCGTCATTCGAGCAATGCGACGCATAAATAAAATAGATGCTAGCACGATACCAATTGTTATGGCAATAACCATATCGAATAATACAGTTAATGACATGCAAATAAGCATTGTTATTATATCATCTTTAGGTGCGCGTTTAATAATGTAAATTACTCGTTGGACCGCACTCATATTCCACGCCACAATTAGTAATAATGCCGCCATCGCCGATAATGGAATAAAGGATAAAATAGGGGCAAAGCATATTAGTGCCAGTAAGACAATTAATGAATGTAAAACGGCTGATATAGGTGAAGTTGCGCCAGCTTTTACATTAGCAGCCGAACGAGCAATTGCTGCGGTGGCTGAAATGCCACCAAAAAATGGCGCAATAATATTACCTAAACCTTGTCCAATCAGTTCACTATTGGAGTGATGTTTAGTATGGGTCATTTCATCTAACACGACTGCACAAAGTAGCGATTCAATCGCACAAAGCATTGCCATGGTTAACGAAATAGGGAGCAGAGCTGAAAGTGTTGTCCAATCCCATCGAAAATCAGCATGCTGCCAAGGTAAAATAAACTCTGGTAATACCGGTGGGATTCCATGTCCAACCGTGTTATCACTTAGAGTATAAGTAAAGCGTGAACCAATTGTTTCAATATGATAATTAAATTGGTTAAATATTAGCATCACAATAATACCAGCGATTAAGGCTGGTAAATGACCAGATATCCTAACACGGAGTTTAGGCCAGACAATTAGGACTGTTAGTGTTACAATACCAACCACAGTATCGGCTATATTAATAGTTGGTAGTGTTTTAGCTAACGCAATGACTTTGCTAAGATAGCTTTCGGGCATATGTTCTAGTGTTAAGCCAAAAAAATCTTTAATTTGCATGGTGGCAATGGTGATAGCAATGCCTGATGTAAAGCCTAATACTACAGGTAATGGAATATATTCAATCAACCGACCTAAGCGAATCACACCCATTAAAATCAGAAATAGACCAGACAGTAATGTTGCAACTAAAAGTCCAGATAAGCCAAATTGCAATGAAACAGGGTATAAAATAACCACAAATGCCGCTGTAGGGCCAGAAACACTAAATCGTGAACCACCGGTTAAAGCAATCACAAAGCCTGCAATGATAGCGGTATAAAGTCCATGTTGTGGTGGAACACCGCTAGCAATCGCTAGTGCCATTGCAAGTGGTATAGCAATAATACCAACGGTTATACCGGCAATTAAGTCTTTAAAGAAGCGCGAGATGTTGTAAGGATTATTTATACATGCTGAAATAAAAGCACAACCAATTTTTGTGCTACTGAATCCATATAATTTCATTGTTTTTTATCAATTAAGCAGGGAGTTATCTTCAATGGTGTATAAGATAATCTTTTTTACAAAAAATAAAAGAGTGTGGTTAAAATAATCGCTTATTTTTTGACGCAATGGATGGGAAAAGGTAAAATTAAATGTCATTAATTATTGGGTAAATAATTAAATTTGTTCCATCTGTCACATATTTATCTAAATAGCATTTACTTGTTCATATTTTTTAATCTCAATTTAGCAATAAAATAAGGTATTTAAAAATGGGATTTTTTATGGATAACTCTAAAAAATTGCTTCCGATTTTTTTAATTGTCTTTTCTTCAATGAGTTTTGCACAGCAAATGACGGTTTCTGGTTCTAAAACTGCTTATCAGTACGATACTACACAACATTTAACACCTGCACCTAAAGGGTATCAAGCTTTTTATATCAATCATATTGGGCGTCATGGTTCTCGTTATATCAGTAAAGAAAAGTATGAAGATATTGCTTATAACATTTTGCTATTAGCTGACAAAGAAGATCAATTAACTAATAGAGGTAAAGCGTTACTTAAACAAGTCGCAACGATTATGCAACTTAATAAAAACCATTATGGTGAGCTTACTGATCTTGGACGTAAAGATATTAGCTTAATTAGTCAACGAATGCTTGCTAATAATCCTACGGTGTTTAAAGGGCAACAGCTTGATGTAATTACCTCAAGTTCACCCAGAGCAAAAGAAACGTCCAAAATTTTTATGCAAGCTTTTAATACTAAATATCCTAATGTTGAAATAAGGCAACAACCCGATGATGCACAAACGTTATTACGTTTTTTTGACTATTCACCTGCTTATTATGAATATAAAAGCAGTAAAACTCTTAAAAAAGCGATTAAATCACTAGAACATGCTCCGCAAACTATACAAATGGGTGATGAAATTGCTAAAAAAATCTTCACCAGTGATTTTTCTAGTAAATTAAATAATGGTGTTGATGTAATAGGGAAATCAACAATTAAAACTAATGATTTTGTTATTGCAATCTATCAACTTTATCAAGAATTACTTGCGTTTCCATCGCAAGTTTTAACTGATAATCATCTTGACCTTAGTACTTATTTCTCATTAGAAGAACAAACATGGCTGAATACCGTAGTTGGTACGAAAAATTATTTACAAATTGGTCCAGCATTTGATGCAAATGGTATCCAAATTAAAATAGCCGCACCATTATTATGGCATATGATACATACTGCAGATGAGGCAATAGCTAATCAAAAGCTTGATGCCAATTTGCGTTTTGCTCATGCGGAAACGGTATCGCCTCTAGCAACCTTACTTGAGATTAACGGCACATATACGGTGACTAATTCGCTTTTTGATTATCCTTCCGTTTGGCAAGCAGATAAAATTGTTCCTATGAGTGCCAATATTCAATGGATCTTTTACCAAAGCCAGCAAACTAACCAACCGGTTTTAGTCAAGGTATTATTAAACGAACAGGAAGTAAAAATTCCAGTACCAACTAATAATTATCCTTATTATCGTTGGCAGGATGTTAAACAGTTTTATATTAATAAATTGAATAAACTAGGCTTGACGGACAGCCAAAATACGCTTGAAATGTTAAAAAATTTAAAATAGTCTATATAAATGTAATGTATATTTATTGTTTGTACTAAGCATATATTTATGCAGATTAAATCATTATTAACCAGCATTATATGTTGTTTTAGAATCTTTTTTAAAAAGTAGCCTTTGGTTGAAGATTAAACTTGTAACCAAAATGTCACTGGCCCATCATTAATCAGTGAAACTTGCATATCAGCGGCAAATTGACCTGTTTGTGTTTGGATCTGTTTTTGGCATAGTTCAACAAAAAATTGATAAAGCTTATTAGCTTCTTCGGGCTTAGCTCCTTGAGTGAAACTAGGTCGCATTCCTTTGTGAGTGTCAGCGGCCAAAGTAAACTGAGAAACAACTAATATTTCACCGTTTATTTGTTTTACATTGAGATTCATCTTACCTTCATGGTCGCTAAAAATGCGATAACCCAAAACCTTTTCACAAAGGCGCATTGCTTTTTGCTCATTATCTTGTTGTTCAATACCAAGTAAAACGAGTAATCCATGATTAATCTGTCCAATAATTTGATTATCAACTGTAACACTTGCTTGTCTAACACGTTGGATTAAGGCGATCATGGTATAATTACTCCGACTCTGGGTTATGGTTAAAGGTGAGTTTTTTTTGTCGATTGTAGTCAGTTAGTGTTGCTGCAAATTCTGCACCAAATAAAACTATACACCAAGAACAATAAATCCAAACTAACATAATTGGAATGGATGAAACTACACCGTAAATAAGTTGATAAGTTGGAAAAGAAGTAACATAAAATGCAAAGGCTCTTTTGCCTAATTCAAACAATATGGCTGCTACAATAGCGCCAATAAGTGATTCTTTAAATGGTACTGACTCGGTGGGGATAATGCTGTAAAGTAACCAAAATCCTACAACAGAAATAATAAATGGCAAAATACTAAGCAAAATATTTCCGGTTGCGGCCGCTGATAACCATTTTAAAGAAAAAATATAAGAACTAATTGCAATACTTGAACCAACTAAAATTGGGCCTAAGGTTAAGATGGTCCAGTACATAGTTAAATTATAAATAAAAGAGCGTTTACGCTTAGTATTCCAAATATGATTGAGCGCATTATTAATAGAATTAATTAATAACAAAGACGTTACAATTAGTCCTACTACGCCCAAAATGGTCATTTTTTTTGTATTGGCAATAAATTGTTCAAGATAATTTTGAATCGTATCCCCAGCGGTAGGCACAAGGTTATTATAGATTAACTGCTTTAGTGAGTGACTAATTTCATTAAACATAGGGAAGGCTGATAATAACGAAAAAATAACAGTAATAAGTGGAACAAGTGCCAGTATTGTCGTATAAGCGAGCCCAGCAGACAAGGTAGTCAAGCGGTCTTGAACAATCCGAGACCATAACATTTTTGAAAAAATCTGTACTTGCTTAAATGTTGTCATAGTCTATTCTATTTATTAAATATTATACAATTATCAATACCATTATTTTTTAATGAGTTCATAGCTTTATCCGCTTCGTTTTTGCTAGTATAAGGCCCTACAGTGACACGATATAACTGCTCTGATATGATATTACTATTAATACCAAACATAGCAAGTTTTGCCTTTAATGCGTCAGCATTAGTTTTATCTTTAAATGCACCACACTGTAATAACCATTTGTTTGTCATAGAATCAGCTTTAGATACTGGGTTTTCCGGTTCTGATTTTAGCTGTGTTACTGCATTTGCTTGGTTTTGAGGTGGAATGCTACTGTTATTATTAGCAAAACTATCTATAATTTGTTTTTTTTCATTAGTAACAGAATTCGATATTGAACCAGAGCTAGCATTTGGTGTTTCTAATGCCTTTAAATATGTCCAGCGTTCTTGTGGTTCCTCAGGTAAGGTTATTGCCGGTGATTGAGTTATTTTTTTAGGTGGTTCAGCTGGTTTATTGGGTTTATTTTTTGAAAGAAAATGGAGAGTAGCTGAAAATAAAACAACAAGAACAAAAGCAGTGAATGTCATTAATTTAGGCATTAATCGTGACTTATTTTTTTTGGATTGGCTCTTTCTTCTAACATAATCACGTTGAACCACAATATGCTCTCTTTTCTTTTATTAGTATTGAATAAATGATTAAGTATATAAATAAAAAAAGTGGCTTTCACCACTTTTAATTATTTCACTATAACTGATAAAATGAATTATTATGCTAATGCTTTGATTTGTTTGATTAAATTTGCTTTATGACGTGCAGCTTTATTTTTATGAATTAAGCCACGAGCCGCTTGACGGTCAACAACTGCTTGCATGTCTTTGAATGCTACTTCAGCTGTTTGTTTATCACCAGCTGCAACAGCTGCGTAAACTCGCTTGATATAGGTACGCATCATTGAACGGTTACTAGCATTATGTTTACGGCGTTTTTCGGATTGAATCGCACGTTTTTTAGCTGATTTGATATTAGCCAAAGTCAACTCCCAAAATAAAAATTATATATTAATAAGGCGACGAAATATGCCTGATTTTCTCTCTTTTGTCAATGCTGTTGTATAAAAAAAATTAGGATTAATAAATATAATGGGAATTAAAATGCCCACTATTTAACCATTAATGAGAGTAACCTAAATAGAATTTTTATGTTAGAATAGCACCAATTTTATTTTTTTATATTTTACAAGAGGGAGTCTCATGTCTGTTATAAGAATGCAAGATCTTGATCTAAAAGGGAAACGTTTATTTATTCGTTCAGATCTTAATGTGCCTGTTAAAAATGGTAAAGTAACCTCTGATGCGCGTATTAAAGCATCGCTACCAACTATTGAAGAAGCAATCAAAAAAGGTGCTAAAGTAATGGTTACTTCTCATATTGGTCGTCCTACTGAAGGGGAATATAATCCAGAATTTTCTCTACAACCTGTTGTTGATTATTTAAAAGAACATGTTTCTTTCCCTGTTCGTTTAGTGAAAGATTATCTCAATGGTGTTGATGTTAAAGAAGGCGAATTAGTTGTTCTAGAAAATGTACGCTTTAATGTCGGCGAAGGTAAAGATGATGAAGCTTTATCTAAAAAATATGCTGCGCTTTGTGATATCTATGTAATGGATGCGTTTGGTACCGCTCACCGTGCTCAGGCTTCAACTCATGGTGCTGGTAAATTTGCACCAATTGCTTGTGCCGGTCCTTTATTAGCAGCTGAGTTAGATGCATTAGGTAAAGCGCTAGATAATCCAGCACGTCCAATGGTAGCTATAGTCGCTGGTTCTAAGGTTTCCACTAAATTAACAGTACTTGATTCACTCTCAAAAATTGCTGACCAAATTATTGTTGGTGGTGGTATTGCGAATACCTTTATTGCAGCTGAAGGTTATAATGTAGGGAAATCGCTTTATGAAGCTGATTTAATTCCTGAAGCAAAAAAACTCATGGCAAATTGTGAAATCCCAGTACCAACTGATGTTCGTGTCGCAACTGAGTTTAGTGAAACAGCTACTGCAACTGAAAAATCAGTGCAAGATGTAAAAGAAAATGAACAAATTCTTGATTTAGGTGATAAATCAGCTCAAGTATTAGCGAATATTATAAAAAATGCTAAAACCATTTTATGGAATGGTCCGGTAGGTGTTTTTGAATTTCCTAATTTCCGCCGTGGCACTGAAATTGTTGCTAAAGCAATTGCTGACAGCCAAGGTTTTTCAATTGCTGGTGGTGGTGATACATTAGCTGCAATTGATTTATTTGGTATCGAAGATAAAATCTCTTATATTTCAACGGGTGGTGGTGCTTTTCTTGAATTTGTAGAAGGCAAAAAACTACCGGCTGTTGCAATGTTAGAGGCTAGAGCAAAAGCATAAATATAGAGTTCAATAAAAAGGATGAGTTATTTAATCATCCTTTATTTTTTATATAAATAAAATTATAGGTAATAGAATGGCTACAAAGATTTCTGATGTCGTTAAACCCGGTGTTATTACTGGTGATGATGTGCAAAAAGTATTTCAAATTGCTAGAGAAAATAATTTTGCATTACCAGCTGTTAACTGCGTTGATACTAATACCATCAATGCTGTAATTGAAACAGCGGCTAAAATGGGCTCTCCGGTTATTGTGCAATTTTCAAATGGTGGTGCTCAATTTATAGCTGGTAAAGGTTTGAAACTAGAAGGTCAAGAATGCGCTGTTTTAGGTGCTATTTCAGGTGCTAAGCATGTGCATTTAATGGCAGAAAAATACGGTGTGCCAGTTATTGTTCATACTGATCACTGTGCCAAAAAACTACTTCCATGGGTCGATGGTTTACTTGATGCCGGGGAAACACATTTTGCCAAAACAGGTAAACCATTATTTTCTTCTCATATGATTGATTTGTCAGAAGAAACACTAAAAGATAATATTGACATTTGTTGTCAATACCTTGCTCGTATGTCAGCTATGAAAATGACCTTAGAATTGGAATTAGGTTGTACTGGGGGTGAGGAAGATGGTGTTGATAACAGCCATATGGATAGTTCAGCACTTTACACTCAACCTGAAGATGTGGCTTATGCCTATGAACGTTTAAGTGCAATTAGTCCGCGTTTCACTATTGCCGCTTCATTTGGTAATGTTCATGGTGTTTACAAACCAGGTAATGTAAAATTAACACCAAAAATTTTGGATAATTCTCAAAAGTATGTATCTGAAAAATTTAATTTACCAGCTAAATCTCTGAACTTTGTTTTCCATGGTGGTTCAGGCTCTACTTCTGAAGAAATCAGCGAAGCGGTAAGTTATGGTGTGATTAAAATGAACATTGATACTGATACTCAATGGGCTAACTGGGCAGGTATTTTAGGTTATTATCAAGCGAATGAAGCTTATTTACAAGGACAATTGGGTAACCCTGAAGGACCAGATGCACCAAATAAAAAATACTATGATCCGAGAGTATGGTTACGTAAAGGTCAAGAATCACTAGTTGCACGTTTAGAACTTGCATTTAAAGAACTTAATGCGGTAAATGTGCTTTAATTCACTGTCAGCAGGGCAGATGTCCTGCTTTTAATTTCTATCATAAATAAATGTTGCATTTTGTTATCAGTTATAGGATAATTCTGCCCTCATTTAACTTAGGGGAGCTGTCTATTTATTAATAGTTCTTGTTAATAGAGGCGTTTGCACCCGAGAAAAGGAAACTAAGATGGCAAAAAAAGTACAAGCTTACATCAAGTTGCAAGTTGCAGCTGGTGCAGCAAATCCTAGTCCACCAGTTGGTCCAGCACTTGGTCAACATGGTGTTAATATTATGGAATTCTGTAAAGCATTTAATGCAAAAACAGAAAGCATGGAAAAGGGTTTACCGATTCCTGTTGTTATTACAGTTTATTCAGACCGTTCATTTACTTTCGTAACTAAAACGCCTCCAGCGGCAGTGTTATTGAAAAAAGCAGCGAAAATCAAATCAGGTTCTGGTGAACCTAACAAGAAAAAAGTAGGTAAGGTAACCAGTACTCAAATTCGCGAAATTGCTGAATTAAAAGCTGCAGATATGAATGGTGCTACCATTGAAACAATGATGCGTTCTATTGAAGGTACAGCTCGTTCAATGGGCTTGGAAGTGGAGGGTTAATCAATGGCTAAATTATCTAAGAAAGCTAAACTTATCCGCGAAAAAGTGAACGCAACAAAACAATATGAAATTAATGAAGCAATTGCTTTATTAAAAGAGTTAGCGACAGCTAAATTTACTGAAAGTGTTGATGTGGCTGTCAATTTAGGTATTGACTCGCGTAAATCAGATCAAAATGTTCGCGGAGCGATTGTGCTTCCACATGGTACTGGACGTAGTGTTCGTGTTGCTGTGTTCACTCAAGGCGCAAACGCCGAAGCTGCTAAGGAAGCAGGTGCTGAATTAGTGGGTATGGACGATCTTGCTGATCAAATCAAAAAAGGTGAAATGAATTTTGACGTGGTTATTGCATCACCAGACGCAATGCGTGTAGTGGGCCAATTAGGTCAAATTTTAGGACCACGTGGTTTGATGCCAAATCCTAAAGTTGGAACAGTAACACCGAATGTTGCAGAAGCTGTTAAAAACGCTAAAGCTGGTCAAATTCGTTATCGTAATGATAAAAATGGTATTATCCATACTACTATTGGTAAAGCAGATTTTGATACAGACAAGCTTAAAGAGAATTTAGAAGCATTACTTGTTGCTTTGAAACGTGCAAAACCAGCATCTTCTAAAGGTGTATTTGTGAAGAAAGTTAGCCTGTCTACTACAATGGGCGCTGGCGTTGCGATTGATCAAGCAACATTGAATGCAACTGTTTAATTACATTTTTTAGTCATTAAACAAAAAAATCGGTTGGTGTCTGGCCTTAACCAGACCCCGTCCAAGACCGTAGGTGTAGTTGTAGTTTAATTACTTAATTTTCCTACGTAGACGGTGACAGAACCTGATAAGATATAATACAGGAATTCTGCTCATCGTGGTTATGTTAACTACATTTGTAGTTAGTTAAAATAAATCTAGGCGCTGCCTAGTTTAATCCAGGAGCAAAACCAATGGCACTAAATCTTCAAAATAAACAAGAAATTGTTGCTGAAGTTAATGAAATCGCCAAAGGTGCGCTATCTGCAGTTGTTGCTGATTCTCGTGGCGTAACTGTAGAGAAAATGACAGCATTACGTAAATCTGCTCGTGAAGCTGGTGTATATATGCGTGTTGTTCGTAATACGTTATTACGCCGAGTTGTTGAGGGTACTCAGTATGAGTGCTTAAAAGATGCGTTTGTTGGTCCAACTCTAATTGCATTTTCAAATGAGCACCCAGGTGCCGCAGCGCGTATTTTCAAAGCGTTTGCAAAAGAAAATGAAAATTTTGAGATTAAAGCCGCAGCCTTTGAAGGTGAGTTAATTACTGCAGCGAACATCGATCGCTTAGCAACATTACCTACTTATGAAGAAGCATTAGCTCGCTTGATGTCAACCATGAAAGAAGCCGCAGCTGGCAAATTGGTTCGTACTCTTGCAGCAGTTCGCGATCAAAAAGAAGCTGCTTAATTGGCAGTATGATTGTGAATTTTATTAATTAATAAAAATTGTAAATTTGGGAAACTATATTATGTCTATCACTAAAGAACAAATTTTAGATGCAGTTGCCGAAATGTCTGTAATGGATGTTGTTGAACTTGTATCAATGATGGAAGAAAAATTTGGTGTTTCTGCAGCAGCAGCTGTTGCAGTTGCAACAGCAGGTCCAGCTGACGCAGTAGAAGAAAAAACTGAATTTGATGTAATCTTAAAAGATGTTGGTGCTAACAAAGTAGCTGTTATCAAAGCGGTTCGTGGTGCAACTGGTTTAGGCTTGAAAGAAGCAAAAGATCTTGTTGAATCAGCTCCAGCAACAGTTAAAGAAGGCATTAGTAAAGCGGATGCAGATGAACTTAAAAAGGCACTTGAAGAATCAGGTGCAACTGTCGAACTTAAATAAGTTATCAATAACACCATCAATGGCTGGGGGTTTTATACCTCCAGCCTTTTTGCGCTGTAATAAGTCCAAGAATTATATTTGAAGACTATATAATAAGAAGTAATAAAGAAATAGTATATTTATTAAGCCTAATCAACTGATATTTATAGATATTTTCGATGAGGTGTCAGGCGTTATTATTTGATAGGTAGTACCCCCTGATGAATATTTAATCATACTGAATTAGCAGATAAGCAAGTTGAGGAACTAATGGTTTACTCTTATACCGAGAAAAAACGAATTCGTAAGAATTTTGGTAAGCGTCCACAAGTCTTGGATATACCGTATCTTCTTTCTATTCAACTTGATTCGTTCCAGAAATTTATTGAGCAAGATCCTGAAGGTCAATATGGCTTAGAAGCCGCGTTTCGTTCAATATTTCCGATAAAAAGTTATAGTGGTAATGCTGAGTTACAATACGTGAGTTTTAAGATGGGCGAACCAGTATTTGATGTTAAAGAATGTCAAATTAGAGGGATCACTTACTCAGCGCCGTTGCGCGTAAAATTACGATTAGTCATATACGATAAAGATGCGCCAGAAGGAACAGTAAAAGATATTAAAGAGCAAGACGTCTACATGGGCGAAATTCCTTTAATGACAGACAATGGAACGTTTGTAATCAATGGTACAGAACGTGTTATCGTATCACAATTACATCGTAGTCCTGGTGTGTTCTTTGATAGTGATAAAGGTAAAACACACTCATCTGGTAAAGTTTTATATAATGCTCGGATTATTCCTTATCGTGGCTCTTGGCTTGATTTTGAATTTGATCCAAAAGATAACCTTTTTGCTCGTATCGATCGCCGTCGTAAACTACCTGCAACAATTATTTTGCGAGCTCTAGGTTATGAAACGGAAGAAATTTTAGATATTTTCTTCGAAAAGACTATTTTTGAAGTTGGTAAATCAAAATTAAAGATGGATCTTGTTCCTGAGCGATTACGTGGTGAAACCGCACTATTTGATATTGAGGCAAAAGGTAAAGTTTACGCTGAGAAAGGTCGTCGCATTACGGCTCGTCATATTCGTGAATTGGAAAAAGATAACATCAGCAAAATCGATGTGCCAGTTGAATATATTGTCAATAAAGTGCTTGCCAAAAATTATGCTAATGAAACAACTGGTGAAGTTATTGCACTAGCCAATACTCCAATTTCATTAGAGCTATTGCTTGAATTAACTAATGCTGGTCATAAAAAAATTGAAACATTATTTACCAATGATCTTGATCATGGTTCTTTTATTTCTGAAACATTAAATGTTGATTCAACTCGAGACCGATTAGGGGCGTTGGTTGAAATTTATCGAATGATGCGTCCAGGGGAACCGCCAACAAAAGAAGCAGCTGAAGGCTTATTTGATAATTTGTTCTTCTCTGATGAACGATATGATCTATCGGCTGTTGGTCGTATGAAGTTTAATCGTTCTTTAGGTCGTGATGATATTGAAGGTGAAAGTGTTTTAACCAAAGGTGACATCGTTGATGTCATGAAGAAATTGATTGCTATCCGTAATGGTCATGGCGAAGTAGATGATATTGACCATTTAGGTAATCGTCGTATTCGCAGTGTCGGTGAAATGGCAGAAAACCAATTCCGTATTGGTTTAGTTCGAGTAGAGCGAGCGGTAAAAGAACGTTTATCATTAGGCGATCTCGATTCTCTGATGCCACAAGATATGATCAATGCAAAACCAATATCAGCAGCAATTCGTGAGTTCTTTGGTTCAAGCCAACTATCACAGTTTATGGATCAAAATAATCCATTATCTGAAATCACGCATAAGCGTCGTATTTCGGCGTTAGGTCCAGGTGGTTTGACTCGTGAGCGTGCAGGCTTTGAAGTACGTGACGTACATCCTACCCATTATGGTCGTGTATGTCCGATTGAAACACCTGAAGGTCCGAACATTGGTTTGATTAACTCATTAGCTGTTTATTCACGTACAAATGAGTATGGATTTTTAGAAACACCATATCGCCGAGTTATCGATGGTGTGGTGACCGATGAAATTAATTATTTATCAGCGATAGATGAAAGTGAATTTGTTATTGCTCAGGCTAACTCAAATTTAGATGATGATGGGCGGTTTAAAGAGGATTTAGTCACCTGTCGTTTAAATGGTGAATCTGGTTTATATAGTCCACTACAAGTTCATTATATGGATGTATCAACACAGCAAATCGTTTCGGTTGGTGCTTCATTGATCCCGTTCTTAGAGCATGATGATGCTAACCGTGCCTTAATGGGTGCTAACATGCAACGTCAAGCTGTGCCGACCTTAAAAGCGGAAAAACCATTTGTCGGTACAGGTATGGAGCGTGCGGTAGCGGTTGACTCAGGGGTAACAGCGGTTGCTCGACGAGGTGGTACAGTACAATATGTTGATGCGTCACGTATTGTGGTAAATGTAAATGCTGATGAAATGTATGCTGGTGAAACAGGCATCGATATTTATAATTTAACGAAGTATACCCGTTCTAACCAAAATACTTGTATTAACCAAATTCCATGTGTGGAATTAGGTGAGAAAGTTGAACGTGGTGATGTACTTGCTGATGGACCTTCAACAGACTTAGGTGAATTGGCATTAGGTCAAAACATGCGCGTAGCATTTATGCCATGGAATGGTTATAACTTTGAGGATTCTATTTTAGTTTCTGAAAAAGTGGTTCAAGATGACCGTTTTACCTCAATTCATATTCAAGAATTATCATGTATTTCTCGTGATACTAAGTTAGGCGCTGAAGAAATTACTGCTGATATTCCAAACGTAGGTGAGGCTGCGCTTTCTAAACTGGATGAATCGGGTATTGTTTATATTGGTGCAGAAGTTAAAGGTGGTGATATTCTGGTTGGTAAAGTGACACCTAAAGGTGAAACCCAATTAACGCCAGAAGAAAAATTACTACGTGCTATTTTTGGTGAAAAAGCCTCAGATGTTAAAGATACCTCTTTACGTGTACCAAATGGTGTTTCAGGTACAGTAATTGATGTGCAAGTCTTCACTCGTGATGGTGTACAAAAGGATAAACGTGCACTAGAAATTGAAGACATGCAACTTAAACAAGCTAGAAAAGATTTAACAGAAGAGCTAAAAATCTTAGAAGCAGCCTTGTTTGCTCGCATTCGTGATGTGCTAATCTCTGGTGGCATCAAAGCCGATAAATTAGATGCTTTACCGCGTGAAAGATGGTTAACCATCGGTATTGCTAACGAAGATAAACAAGCGCAATTAGAACAACTTGCCGAGCAGCATGAAGAAATTAAAGCTGACTTTAACAAAAAACTTGAAGCAAAACGCATGAAAATTACACAAGGTGATGATTTACAACCAGGTGTACTAAAAATTGTGAAAGTTTATTTAGCAGTGAAACGCCAAATTCAGCCGGGTGATAAAATGGCTGGTCGTCATGGTAATAAAGGGGTTATCTCTAAGATCAATCCAATTGAAGATATGCCATATGATGAAAAAGGTCGCCCAGTTGATATTGTGTTAAATCCATTAGGTGTTCCGTCACGTATGAATATCGGACAGATCCTAGAAACACACTTAGGTATGGCGGCTAAAGGTATTGGTCAAAAGATCGATACAATGTTAAAAGAACAGCAAGAACTAGCTAAATTACGTGAATTTATTCAAAAAGCGTATGATCTTGGCTTAGGTGCGGCGCAAAAAGTTAATGTGGCTGAATTTACTGATCAAGAGGTCATGACATTAGCGCAAAACTTACGTAACGGTATGCCACTTGCAACACCAGTATTTGATGGTGCAAAAGAGCAAGAAATAAAATCACTATTAGAACTAGGTGATTTACCAACTTCTGGTCAAATTACATTGTATGATGGCCGTACTGGCGAACAATTTGAACGTCCAGTTACAGTTGGTTATATGTACATGTTGAAATTAAATCACTTAGTTGATGATAAAATGCATGCTCGTTCAACTGGTTCATACAGTCTGGTTACGCAACAACCATTGGGTGGTAAAGCTCAGTTTGGTGGTCAACGTTTCGGTGAGATGGAAGTGTGGGCACTTGAAGCATATGGTGCAGCTTATACCTTACAAGAAATGTTAACTGTTAAATCAGATGACGTGAACGGTCGTACTAAGATGTATAAAAATATTGTAGATGGTGATCATCGTATGGAACCTGCGATTCCAGAATCATTTAATGTACTATTAAAAGAGATTCGTTCGCTAGGTATTAATATCGAGCTAGATGAAGAGTAATCTTTATTAACTCAAATGATTTCTATTTATAGGGATAACTTATTAGCAATAATAAGTTATCTAATTGGTTTAACTCCATAGGAGCCAATTGTGAAAGACTTACTTAAGTTTCTAAAAGCACAAACAAAAACAGAAGATTTTGATGCTATTAAGATAGGCCTTGCCTCTCCTGATATGATTCGATCATGGTCTTTTGGTGAAGTCAAAAAACCGGAAACAATTAACTACCGTACGTTTAAACCAGAACGTGATGGATTGTTTTGTGCGCGTATTTTTGGACCCGTTAAAGATTATGAATGTTTATGTGGGAAATATAAACGTTTAAAACACCGTGGTGTGATCTGTGAAAAATGTGGTGTTGAAGTTACTCAAGCCAAAGTACGTCGTGAACGTATGGGGCATATTGAACTTGCTTCACCTACTGCACATATTTGGTTTTTAAAATCATTACCATCTCGAATTGGTCTATTACTTGATATGCCACTGCGTGATATTGAACGTGTACTTTATTTTGAATCATTTATGGTTCTTGATGGTGGTATGACCAACTTAGAACGCGGTCAGATTTTAACTGAAGAACAGTATTTAGATGCGTTAGAAGAGTTTGGTGATGAGTTTGATGCACGAATGGGTGCGGAAGCTATTCAAGAGTTATTGCGTAACATCGATGTGCAAGCCGAATGTGAAGCACTTCGTGATGAACTGGCTACCACTAATTCAGAAACTAAACGTAAAAAGTTAACTAAACGCATTAAGATTATTGAAGCATTTATCCAATCAGAAAATAAACCCGAATGGATGATTTTAAATGTATTACCGGTGTTGCCACCTGATTTACGTCCATTAGTACCACTAGATGGCGGACGTTTTGCAACATCGGATTTGAATGATCTTTATCGTCGGGTAATAAACCGAAATAATCGTTTAAAACGTTTATTAGATCTAGCTGCACCGGATATTATTGTACGTAACGAAAAACGTATGTTACAAGAATCGGTTGATGCCCTATTAGATAATGGTCGTCGTGGTCGAGCTATTACTGGTTCAAACAAACGTCCATTAAAATCACTTGCTGATATGATTAAAGGTAAGCAAGGTCGTTTCCGTCAAAACTTATTAGGTAAACGTGTTGACTACTCAGGTCGTTCAGTTATTACTGTAGGGCCATACTTACGTCTACACCAATGTGGCTTACCGAAAAAAATGGCACTTGAATTATTCAAACCATTTATTTACGGCAAATTAGAACGCCGTGGTTATGCAACAACTATTAAAGCAGCTAAAAAAATGGTTGAGCGTGAAGACTCAATTGTTTGGGATATTTTAGATGAAGTCATTCGTGAACATCCGGTATTGCTTAACCGTGCACCAACCTTACATAGATTAGGTATTCAAGCGTTTGAGCCAATCCTAATTGAAGGTAAAGCGATTCAGTTACATCCATTAGTTTGTGCGGCATTCAATGCGGACTTCGATGGTGACCAAATGGCGGTTCACGTTCCATTAACACTAGAAGCGCAATTAGAAGCGCGCGCGTTAATGATGTCAACTAACAACATTCTTTCACCAGCGAGTGGTGAACCTATTATCGTGCCTTCACAGGACGTGGTATTAGGTCTTTATTATATGACTCGCGATAAGATTAATGCTAAAGGTGAAGGCATGATCTTAACTGGTCCTAAAGAAGCAGAAAAACTGTATCGTTTAGGCCTAGTTGAATTGCATGCAAAAGTTAAGGTACGTATAACTGAAAATCACCGTAATGCTGTTGGCGAATGGGAAGAAACAACTTCAGTCATTGATACTACGGTTGGACGTGCGATTTTATGGTTGATTATGCCAAAAGGTATGAGTTTTTCTGTGATTAACCAACCGCTTGGTAAAAAAGCGATTTCACGAATCTTAAATATTTGTTATCGCCAATTAGGCATGAAAGAAACAGTAATTTTAGCTGACCAAGTTATGTACACTGGATTTGCTTATGCTGCACGCTCAGGGGTATCGGTCGGTATTGATGATATGGAAATTCCTGCGAAGAAATTACAAATCATCAACGAAGCTGAAATTGAAGTCGCTGAAATTCAAGAACAATTCCAGTCAGGTTTGGTGACTGCAGGTGAACGTTATAATAAAGTTATCGATATTTGGGCTGCAGCCAATGAGCGTGTTGCCAAAGCGATGATGGATAACTTATCAACCGAAAAAGTCATCAATCGTGACGGTGAAGAAGAAGTTCAATCTTCTTTCAACAGCATTTATATGATGGCCGACTCTGGTGCGCGTGGTTCTGCTGCTCAGATTCGTCAGTTAGCTGGTATGCGTGGCTTGATGGCAAAACCAGATGGTTCAATTATCGAAACACCTATTACTGCGAACTTCCGTGAAGGATTAAACGTACTTCAGTACTTTATTTCAACCCATGGTGCGCGTAAAGGTCTTGCTGATACAGCATTGAAAACAGCAAACTCAGGTTATTTAACCCGTCGTTTAGTTGATGTTGCTCAAGATTTAGTGGTTATTGAAGATGACTGTGGCACCTTAGAAGGTGTAGTAATGACACCGGTTATTGAAGGTGGAGATGTTAAAGAACCTCTGCGTGAACGCGTATTAGGTCGAGTTACTGCTGAAGATGTCTTAAAACCAGGTAGTGCCGATATTTTAATTCCACGTAATACTTTACTTGATGAAGGTTACTGTGACTTACTTGAAGCCGAATCTGTTGATAGTGTGAAAGTACGCTCAGTCGTATCGTGCGACACTGATTTTGGTGTTTGTGCTAAATGTTATGGTCGTGACTTAGCGCGTGGTCACTTGGTGAATAAAGGTGAAGCAATTGGTGTTATTGCTGCGCAATCAATCGGTGAGCCAGGTACACAGTTAACCATGCGTACATTCCATATCGGTGGTGCGGCGTCTCGAGCAGCCGCTGAATCAAGTGTTCAGGTTAAAAATAAAGGTAGCATTAAATTAACGAATGCTAAATTTGTAATTAATCCAGATAAGAAATTAGTGATTACTTCACGTAATGCTGAATTGACGATTATTGATGCTCTAGGTCGAATGAAAGAGACATATAAAGTGCCTTATGGTTCGATCTTGACTAAAGGTAATGGTGTAGCTGTTGATGCTGGTGAAACCATTGCTAACTGGGATCCGCATACTATGCCAGTTATCTCAGAAGCAAAAGGTTTTGTTCGTTTTGTGGATATGATTGATGGTCAAACCATTACTCGTCAAACTGATGAATTAACCGGTTTATCATCTATTGTTATATTAGACGTAGCAGAACGTACCGGTGTAGGTAAAGATTTACGTCCGGCGATTAAGATTGTTGATGCTAAAGGGAAAGATGTTTACGTTTCAGGTTCAGAAATGCTAGCACAATATTTCTTACCGGGTAAAGCATTAGTACAGTTAGAAGACGGTGCGGAAATCAACGTTGGTGATACACTTGCCCGTATTCCACAAGCATCTGTTGGTACCAAAGATATCACCGGTGGTTTACCACGAGTTGCCGACTTGTTTGAAGCACGTAAACCGAAAGAGCCAGCAATTCTCGCGGAGATTGACGGTATTATCTCATTTGGTAAAGAGACTAAAGGTAAACGTCGCTTAATTATCACTCCATTAGATGGCAGTGAACCATACGAAGAGATGATTCCAAAATGGCGTCAACTTAACGTATTTGAAGGTGAACAAGTTGGGCGTGGTGATGTGATTTCTGACGGTCCTGAATCAGCACATGATATTTTACGTCTACGCGGGGTAAATGCAGTAACGCGTTATATTGTTAACGAAGTTCAAGAAGTTTATCGTTTGCAAGGTGTAAAAATCAATGATAAACACATTGAAGTTATTGTTCGCCAAATGTTGCGTAAGGCAACGGTTATTCATCCTGGTGGTTCTCGTTTACTTGACGGTGAACAACTTGAAGTTTCACGCTTGAAGATTATTAACCGTGAACTTGAAGCACAAGGTAAAGAACCAATTGTATACTTACATGATTTATTGGGTATAACTAAAGCGTCATTAACTACTGAATCGTTTATTTCAGCGGCATCGTTCCAAGAAACGACTCGAGTGTTAACTGAAGCAGCGGTTGCAGGTAAAAACGACGAGTTACGTGGATTAAAAGAAAACGTCATTGTGGGTCGTTTAATTCCGGCCGGTACCGGTTATGCTTACCATAAAGAACGTTTGCGTAAGCGAGTAACACCTGTTACTAATGATGATCTGCAAACAACTATTTCAGCTGAGGAAGCAACAGCTAATTTAGCCGAATTACTTAACTCTGCAGAGGAAAATCAATAAACCTAAGTTAGGTTTTATTTATAAAATAGCACGCATAGACGTGCTATTTTTTTATCTATTATTTTTGATATAAATAGAAAATTTGTATTAATATAGCATTATGCATAGTAATTAAGCTTCATGCATAGTAATTAAACTTCGCATATCACATTTAATAAATGTATAATAAACTCGTTTTAAAAAGTATCTAAAAATGTAACGTGGTTTTGTAACGTTATCAATCCGTATCTTTCTTTTCTTAATTTGTATATAAGCTAAACAATTCATTACAGGGGCTCACGATGAAAGTAAAACCTTTTTATATCATTATTGTGCTAATAATTGTTGGTGCGTTGGTATTTTTTAATAATTATAATAGTATTCAATCTCAAGATGAAAAAGTGGCAGCTTCATGGGCCGAAGTTCTAAATCAATATAAACGCCGTGCTGATTTAGTACCGAATTTAGTTAATACCGTAAAAGGTTATGCTGAACATGAAAAAACAGTATTAACGGAAGTAACCGAAGCGCGGGCGAAAGTGGGATCAGTTCAACTTAATGCAGATCAGCTCACAGATCCAGCATTGTTTGCTAAGTTTCAGCAAGCTCAATCTCAACTAAGTTCTGCATTAAGTCATCTTATTGCAGTTAGTGAAAATTATCCTGATCTTAAAGCTAATACACTTTATCAAGATTTAATGAGTCAGCTTGAAGGTAGCGAAAATCGTATAGCAGTTGCACGTGGCCGATATATCGAAACGGTGCAAACTTTCAATAGTTATATTCGTAAATTACCAACAAAATGGGTAGCTGATATATTAGGCGAACAACCTAAGCAGCAATTCACAGTTGAAAATGAAAAACAAATATCGAATGCACCAGTAGTCAATTTCGGGCAGTAGCTATAATGAAAAAATATCTGGTATTGTGTTTTTTGCTTATTGCTAGCTATTATAGTTATGCATTAACAGCCATCCCCATATTTGAACAGCGAGTTATTGATACTTCAAATACTTTAACCGCATCGCAAAAAAACGAGTTAGAGTCACGTTTAATTGAATATGAGCGACCAAGAACCGATGGCGCACAAATAGCGGTGTTAATGATCGCAAAACTCGATAACGAAACGGTTGAACAATATGCCCAAAGAGTATTTCGTGATTGGCAAATTGGTAAACAAGGGCAAGATAACGGTATATTGTTATTGATTGTAAAAGATGACAGATTGATGCGTATTGAGGTAGGTTATGGATTAGAAGGAACTATTACTGACTTAGTTGCTAGCCGAATTATTCGAGAACAATTAGCGCCTCAATTTAAGCAAAATAACTATTATCAAGGTATTGATAATGCTTTATCCGTATTAATACAAAAAATAAATGACTCTGTACCCATGCCAGATAATGCAAATAATGAAAAGCCTAATCTTAAAACATTACTTGCTAGTGAATTTGGAGCAGATTTGATCAATTATGGTTTAGTGTCTTTCTTTATTTGTTTTGCTATAACTAACATATTTCCAATCAATTTATTCAAATTACATGCAAATCGAAGTTTAGGAACCGGAATACTTAATGGCTTTTCGGTTGGTGGATTTACCTTGTGGAATGGTTATCCATTATATATTGCATTACCGCTTTTATTTTTGGCTTTTGTCGCTAGTACTATTTTAAGTGGTATTTTATACATTCAAGGTAATAATGGTGGTGGCAATAATCATCGACGTGGAGGTTTTGGTGGTAACGGAGGTGGTGGATTTGGCGGAGGTTCAGGTGGGTTCAGTGGTGGCGGTGGTGGCCGCAGTGGTGGTGGCGGTGCATCTGGTAGTTGGTAGTTAAGTTAAAAAATAGGCGTCAAGTGGCGCCTAAATAATGAAAATTCAATACAGATCGTTAACGGCAATATTTTTTACTACTAGTGTTATTTATATTTTTTCGTTTTGATAACCATTTTATAGAGCCATTTATAGGTGGCTTGTTTCATAATATGTTTTTCTAAAAATTAACCCTGATATTACTCATATCATCCTCAATAATTAAAATAAATTACTACAGATAGTGGTTTTATTACATCATAATTAACTAACGGATTAATGTGTAATATTGACTAATGATACTTAATTTGTAAAGATGTTTCAGGTTAAGTATACGTTTGCGTATAAAAACACCCCTACATTCAATATACTTAGGTGATTTGCTCACTCAACCTTATCCTCTTACCAAGCCATAGCAAATTCATGCGTTTGACTAGGATAATTATAATCCTGAGCTATCTTAATTTTGATCGCTGACAGATAAATTATCATAAATGGCTGACCTTTTTTACTGTCACGCACGTAGTATATGAATTCACCTTTGAATTTAAGAGTGACATTAATTTCATGATCAAAATCACAAATTTGAAAAAGAGTTTATTCAGATTGTATTTATGCAGTATGTGAACAATTTAGTTTGATACAGTATTTGAACCAATTTATAACAAATTTCCTGTTGCTGATGGAAAAAGTCTCTATCCACATCGTCTCTTGTTTCATTTACGCTTAAGGCATCTCATAAAACAAAAAATATGTATTTAATATGACTCAAATAAAATTTCGAATGATTGAAGATAACCTTAAACCTGAATTAGTAACTAAACAAACCATTGAAATTATAAATAATTGGTTATCAGAAAAGCAAATTACCCAAAATGACGTACAGAAAGCGATGTTGTTTTCACATGTCAAAGCAATGGTAGAAAGATCAAAAACATTGGAAAAATTACCAGAAGTAGATCCAACGTTGTTTGCAGAACTATCAGAGGAATCCTTAGAACTTGCACGTAGGACTGTAAAATTATTTGATAATTTACCTATGGAAGAAGCCTATTTATTGGCGGTTCATTACGAGGTAGCCAAAGCAAATTAAAAAAGTTATTAGACATTCAAAAGACAATAATTAATAGGAGAAAAGGTATGACTGAAGTGGTCATTGTCATTGGCGATAGAATGGGAAAAGGGCAAAAAATTGCAGAAGGTATTAATTCTGTAGAGGGTTGTCGTGCCATTGTTATCCCAGGTATGGCAGCTGATATGAAATTAGGTGATGTAATGAACAAAGAGAATGCTGATTTAGGGCTCTCTTTCTGTGGTAGTGGTGGTGCTGGTGCAATTACAGCACAAAATAAATATGGCTATACCCAACGTCATGGCATGCGATCTATTGAAGAAGGTGAAACCGCAATCAATGATGGTTGTAAAGTACTGGGTTTTGGCTTTATGGATACTCAAGAATTAGGACAACGTATTGCCAAAGCATTTTTAAAAAAGAATCCTCGTTGATAAATGGAAAAGTAGCATGCAAAAAACTCAGCAGATGATTGTGAGGGTAAAAGGTCAGGGTGATTCTAAGCAACGAGCATTTGCTACAGCATTGAATCAAGTTCAAAAAGAGGTACTAAAAAATACGGATAATATTATGTTGCGTATTAAACCTCTTAACATTGAAGTGGTGTCAGCATCTGAAAAGATAACTACTGAGCGTTTTTTGTTTATCTTTTTACCAAGGAAGAGAACCTTTTATGAAATCACACTTGATATATCTGTTGATATAAGCTTTGTCGATCTAAAGGACATTGAATTTACCTCTAAATAACGTAAAAGGAAAGTTATGGAAATTCTAATTATTGCATTAAAGTCTATTATTATCGGTGGACTTTGTGGTTTTGGCGTTGGTGCTGGCGCTGCTCGAATGTTTCATGCACCGACATATCAAGGTATGGGGGCTTTTCGTACCTTAGGAGAGCTTAATTCGTGCGAAGGCGATCCGGCAGCACATTTCTCATTTGGTCTAGGTTTCTTTTTTAATGCTTGGGCGTCATCAGTCGCAGCAGGTTCTTTCACGCAAGATGTTGATCACCGCATTATCCCAAACTGGGGTGCATCATTACTAATGATAAAAAATCGCAATCTTGCCGAAACATTACACGATCCTAAAAAAATGGCATTTGCCTGTATGATTATTGGTGTGATTGTTGTTTTATTTTTAAACACTACGACTTCGGCAATACCTGATTCACTAAAAATTACAGCAACTAAAGTCTTAGTACCTGCGGCAAATTTACTTGTTGCGACTGTGATGCCAGTAATTTTCTGGTTAGCAGCGTTAGATGCCGGACGACGAAGTGGTTTTTGGGGAACATTATTTGGAGGGCTAGCTCAGTTAGTTATGGGTAATGCTGTTCCAGGACTAGTATTAGGTATTTTGATTGGGAAAGGGGTTGATGACAGTGGTTGGAATCGAGTGATGAAAATCATGTTAGTTGCAGTAATTATTCTATTTGTAATGAGTGGATATTTCCGTGGTTTTGATATGAAGATGATCAACTCTTTTAGAGATGGCCTATCTTATTGGTTTAAATAGTATATAGGGAACGAATTATGAATACAGAAACAACTATTAGCAAAAGTTTTTGGTATGCCGATTGGTCATTCCCTATTATATGTGGATTATTATCAGCCGGTATTTTTGCAGGAACACATACTTTTTATGTTTATGGTATAGGCGCATTTAATGAAATCGCTTTTGTTGCCATGCTTAAATCAGGCATGACCACAGGTGATTATGGTGCAGTTGCTGCTTTTGGGGCTAGTTTTTTGTTTGCGCGAGTTATAGAAGGATCGCTAGTTGGAATACTTGATATTGGGGGAGCATTACAAACTGGTATTGGTTTAGGTGTGCCAGCGTTATTACTAGCTGGTGGTTATACTTTACCGATTGAAAACTTCCCCCTTGCTTTGGTAACAGGTTTAGTATTAGGAATATTGATTGGTTTAATTATCATCCTTATTCGTAAATTTACTGTGAATAGTGGCGGTGGTTCAACTTTTGGTGCCGATGTTATGATGGGTGCAGGTAATGCATCAGGTCGATTTTTAGGCCCAATGATAATTCTATCTGCTATGGTTGCTTCAATTCCTATTGGTATTGGATCATTACTTGGGGCATTACTTTTTTATGTTTGGAAAAAACCAATTACGGGTGGTGCCATTTTAGGTGCAATGATTTTTGGTGGTATTTTCCCAATTGTATAATGTTTTATTAACCCTGTGTAATAACTTAAATTACAGAGGGTTTGGACCTAATTATGTATGATTTAGTTATAAAAAATGCCAAGTTAATAGACGATTCTATTACCGACATTGCTGTTCATCTTGGAAAAATTGTTAAGGTTGATAAAAGTATCATTGCTCCATCTCAGCAAATTATGGATCTACAAGCTCAACATTACATCAGCTCAGGATGGATTGATTCCCATACTCATTGTTTTGCTCATTCTCCCATTTACTATGATGAGCCTGATTTGATTGGTGTTAAATCAGGAGTAGCATCGGTTGTTGATGCAGGTAGTGTTGGAGCACTAGATATTGATGAATTTTATCAATTAGCACAACAAGCAAATACCAACGTTTATGCTTTTTTAAACATTTCAAAAATTGGCTTGATTCGGCAAAGTGAACTTGCTGACATGAATGATATCGATGTCCCTTTATTTGATGCCAAACTAACTCAATATCCTGATTTTATTATAGGTATTAAAGTGCGTATGAGTCGTAGTGTTGTTGGTGAAAATGGTATTTTGCCGTTGATTAAAGCCAAAGATATGCAACGAAAAAGCGGATTACCTTTAATGATACATGTTGGGAATAATCCGCCAGAACTTGATGAAATTGCTGATCTATTAACAGCAGGTGACATCATTACTCATTGTTTTAATGGTAAACCAAATCAAATTTTTGATAAGCACAATAATCTACGTGATTCAATTAAACGAGCCATTGCGCGAGGCGTGATTTTAGATATTGGTCATGGTGGTGAGAGTTTTAGTTTCGCTGTAGCCGAACGAGCTAAATGTTTAGATATTTATCCAAACACCATTAGTTCTGATATTTATTCGAAAAACCGCCTAAAAGGACCGGTATTTAGTTTAGCTAATGTGATGACGAAATTTATTTGTCTAGGTTACAGTCGGCAAAGAATTATTGATAGTGTAACCAAAAATGCGGCACAAGTGTTACATCTTGAAAATAAAGGTAAATTAGCGGTTGGTTATGATGCTGATCTCACTATTTTTGATATAAAACAAGCCCCTGTTTCATTATTGGATTCAGAAGGTCAAGTTCGCCAAAGTCATGAACAATTTGTGCCTTTAGCATGTATTGTGTCAGGGAATACCAAAAATCATGTACGCATTGAAATAACAGAAGAAGGTAATAAAAATGGGCTTAGAATCTCAAACTGAAAAAGATATATACCAAAAATATAACTTAAAAAAAGTGATTAACGCCTCAGGTCGTATGACAATATTAGGTGTATCAACACCGAGACCAGAAGTAGTCAATACTGTTTGTGAAGGCTTAAATGAGTATTTTGAAATAAAGGATTTAGTGGATAAAACAGGGCAATATATTGCTAACTTGCTAAATGTTGAAAATGCCGTAGTGGTGTCATGTGCATCAGCGGGTATTGCACAAGCGGTTGCCGGGGTTATTGTAAAAGATGACCTTGACCTGTTGATGAATTTACATTCATCAGATAAATATGTGCCACGTGAAATTATTGTCCCTAAAGGCCATAACGTTAATTTTGGAGCCCCAATAGGCACAATGGTTGGTTTAGGTGGTGGTATTGTAGTTGAAGCAGGTTATGCCAATGAGTGCAAACCGGAGCATATTGAATCGTTAATTAATCCTGATACGGCGGCGATTTTATATGTTAAGTCACATCACTGTGTTCAAAAAAGTATGTTGTCGGTAGCGCAAACGGCCAGTATTGCCAAAAAGTATAATATTCCACTAATTGTTGATGCGGCGGCAGAAGAAGATTTGCAAACTTATTATCAACAGGGAGCTGATTTAGTTATTTATAGTGGTGCCAAAGCGATAGAAGGTCCGACCAGCGGTTTAGTAATTGGTCGTCAACAAGCAGTTGAGTGGGTAAAACGCCAATCACAAGGTATTGGAAGGCCAATGAAAGTAGGTAAAGAAGGTATTTTGGGTTTAACAAAAGCCATTGAACTTTATATTACCGAGCCAAAGCAAGAAACCGGTCAACAGATGGTGGCAAAAATGACTCCATTTATAGAAAAACTAAATGCTATAGCCGGTATATCAGCTAAGGTCGTTTGGGATGGAGCGGGGCGAGATATTGCCCGAGCCGAAATATCGTTTGATGCAAAAGTGACAGGTAAGAGCGCTCAAGATATGGTACATCTGATGAAACAAGGTAAAATTGCCGTTTATTTTCGAGACTATAAAGCGAATGAAGGTAAAGTAGATGCAGATGTTCGTAGTGTAACGGGCGAACAACTCGATATTATTTACAACAAAATTAAAGCAATTATTCAAGGAGCAAGCTCATGCAACTGACCCCCAATTATTACAATGACCGTGTCTGTTTAAATGTTTTGGCCAATTCAATAGCTAATGCAAAAGCAATTTATGAAGCGGCACAAACCCACGTGGTGGTTGGTATTTTATCAAAAAACTACCCAGATAATAGTTCAGCGATTGCAGATATGAAAAAATATGCATTAGCAATAGATAATGCAATATCAGTAGGTTTGGGTGCAGGTGACCCGAATCAGTCCACGATGGTATCAGAAATTTCAGCGGAACTGCAACCGCAGCATATTAACCAAGTTTTTACCGGCGTTGCTACAAGCAGGGCACTTTTGGGACAAAAAGAAACGGTTATTAACGGACTGGTATCTCCGACAGGAAAAGTTGGTTTAGTTAATATTGCAACCGGGCCATTAAGCTCTCAATCTGCTGCTGCAATAGTACCGGTTGAGACAGCCATTGCTTTATTAAAAGACATGGGTGGCAGTTCGATAAAATATTTTCCAATGGGCGGATTAAAACATCAAAATGAATTTGAATATGTAGCCAGATGCTGTGCAGAAAATAATTTTTATCTTGAACCCACAAGGGGAATAGATTTAGACAACTATGGCGCTATTTTGAAAATTGCATTAGATGCAGGGGTGAAAAAAATCATTCCACATATTTATAGTTCGATTATTGATAAAGCATCGGGGGCAACCAGAATAGATGACGTTAAACAACTTTTGGCAATTACACAAAAACTCGTAGGATAAGAGATGACATCTAAAGTGCTGTTTTCTTATCAGCGATTAGCATATTTATTCGATACGATAAAAAGCGAGATACTACCTCAACAAGAACTAGCCAATCGTTTTGCAGTATCTACTCGAACAATTCGCACTGATATATCAGCACTGAATGATATTTTACGAGATTATGGCGCACAAGTAGCCTATACCAGAAATATTGGTTATCAACTGGTTATCTCCGATCCTGATCGTTATGCTAAATTACCCATCACTCAATCAATGAAGCAACTACCTCGATCGAGCAAAGAACGGGTATCTGCTTTATTAATTGCGTTTTTAACCCAATCAAATTCGGTCAAATTAGATGATATTGCAGGAGCGTGGTTTTTAAGTCGTAGTACATTGCAAAATGATGTATTTGAAGTTAAACAGTACTTAGACAAATACAATTTATCTCTAGAAAATCGTCCTTATTATGGTATGAAATTAATTGGTGATGAATCAGCAATTCGAGCATGCTTAACTGATATTTTATGGCAACGGTATATGGTTGAAGATACTTTAACCATTGATAGATTAAAAAAAACTATTTTAAACGATATTGATTTAAATTATCTCGAAAAAATACTGCAAAATCAATTTGAACGTTTTGAATTAAAATTAAATGCTGAAGGACTGGGATATTTAGTTTTTAGTTGTGCTGTTTCGATCACTCGAATTACCCAAGGACATGAACTTCATGAATATCGAGTGGATAAAATAGATAGTACCGTTATTGGTGCCGCACGTGAAATTTCAGAAGGTTTTTCTTATTTTTTGGGTAGCGTGCTTTCTGATGCGGAATTTAATTATTTATGTGTGCAAATTATCTCGCGCACCATTATGGACTCACCGAATCAAACGAAAAGTTTAGCATTGGTAAAACACATTTTATCTTATATTAATGATTCTTATCACTATAACTTATGGCCAGATAAAGAATTATGCCAAGATATGTTAATTCATATTTCATCAATGTTATCTAGGATTAAATATCAGATCCGCACAACTAATCCTTTATTACATGAAATTAAACAATATTATCCGTTTGCCTACGATATTACTCTATCTGCCTTAACCAATACAGAAAAATACACAGAATCGAAAATGACAGAAGATGAAATTAGTTATTTAGCGGTTCATATAGGGGTTGCATTAGAGCGCAATTATAGCTCAGGTCATGAACGGTTTGCTCAAATTTTGTTAGTTAGTGAGCTTGGTAATGCAGCTTTGCGTATGATTGAATCAAAGATTAAACGTGACTTTCCACATATCAAAATCAATCGTACGCTTTCATATCGAGAATATGAACAACTCTCCCAAATTGAAGAGGATTTTGTGGTATCAACTGTTCGTTTAACTGAAAAAGATAAGCAAATTGTGAAAATTGCACCATTTCCTACACCTTATCAACTTGAGCAATTGGGCCGATTAGCAATGGTTGATCGTACTATGCCTTATATTATTGAACGTTTTTTTGATGAAAAATTTTTTCTTATTATAGATAAACCAATTACGCAAAAAGAACTTTTTAAGATAGTTTGCCAAAAACTTGAAAAAAGTGGTTTTGTTAATGCGGATTTTTATCCTTCAGTAGTAGAACGAGAAGCAATAGTATCCACCTTATTAGGTGAAAATATAGCTATTCCACATTCAGTTGGTTTATTAGCAAAAAAAACTGTAGTTACCACAGTTTTAGTTCCACAAGGTGTTATATGGAATAAAAATGAGGTGGCACAGGTTATTTTTCTATTGGCAATTAGTAAAGATGAATATGAAGATGCGATGGGCATATACAATTTGTTTGTTAATTTGGTTAAAGAAAAATCAACCAAACGTTTATTAGATAGCAAAACATTTGATGATTTTCGAATAATAGTGAAAGATAGTTTTGGACGGTTGTCATAGGAAATTATCAAAATTGTTTTTATACTTAAACGTATAGCAAACCTGAAACAATTTAACAATAAAAATAAGATGATAAAAGTCAATATTAAATTAATAATCAATAATTAAAACAAATTATATTGCGCGCGCCCATTGACGAAATCCTTATTTAAAGGTAATATGCGCGCCTTACGGCTTTGTGTGATTTTTAACAACACCGAATAAATTTAAGGTAGCATGCATAACTTATGCAAAATAAATTACCATTAACTATTGACCCGATTAAAGCCGCACAAAAAAGACTTGATTATGTTGGCTACTATCCAGCAAAAAGTGCAACAAGGGTTGAAGGTTTAAAAAGTGATATTGAGTGTAGCTTATCTTTTGATTATGATGAGCTAAAACTTTGTGTTATCACAATAGATGCAAAAGTGACGTTAGAACAGATTTGTCAACGTTGTTTTAAACCTTTTATCACTGAAGTTCATGTGATGAATAAA
>CALYPG010000008.1 GCA_945271295.1 uncultured Gilliamella sp.
TGTCCTTTGCTATGGAAAAAGTCAAGAAAATTTTGACGAATTTCTGCAGTGCTTTTCATTTATGCTTCCAATTAAACGATAGATTTTTAAACATAGTAATATACCTGTTACAAATTAAGTTGAAAAGTAAATATTATTTTTATACGGCAGTACATCAAGTTTGTATTACAAGTACTTAAAGGAAAAACAAAATGACTTAGTGAGCTTTATTCGTAAAGGATGTTATTTTCAATTCTTGTTACATATTTTAATGTATTAAGTAGTTTTAAGTCAATAAACTGTACATAGTTTTTACATCATCTTGGGTATAACCTCTGGTCATTAAAAATTGTATACTTTTTTGACGTTGTTGAACATTTTTATGATCATACTGCTTAAATTTTTTTAATAACTGCTGATAAGCAATATTTGACCAATCAATATTGGTCACTTGTAATAGTTCTCGGCTTAAATCAACTGGTAAACCACGCTGGTTTAATTCCGCTGCAATTTTATATTTTCCATAGCCCTTATTAGCACGCATAATAATGTATTTTTCAATATATTCCGCATCATTTACCCAATTTTTACTTATGCAATACTGAATAACGTCATTGAGTTCAAGTTTAAGTTGATCTAGTTGGTCGCTATAATCATCATTGTCATGTTTGATTTTTTTGGAAAAAAACAATAATATTTTTTGGGTTAATTCATAAGAAGAATGATCTCGCTGTGCAAGTAATTGCACAGCTTTGTTTAGAATTAATTGATTAACTTTTTTGTTCATTTTTAAAGGCTATCATCTTCTAATGGAATGTCTTCATCATCTGCAGAAAAACTAGCTGGACTATTTAATAATAAATCGCGTAATTTTGTTTCAAGTTCTTTAGCGACTTCAGGATGATCTTGCAAATATTTAATAGAGTTTGCTTTTCCTTGACCAACTTTTTCACCATTATAGCTATACCATGCTCCAGCTTTATCGACTAATTTGTGTTTTACACCTAAATCAATCAATTCACCTTCTTTAGAAATGCCACAACCATAGAGAATTTGGAATTCGGCTTGCTTAAATGGTGCTGCAACTTTATTTTTAACGACTTTTACACGAGTATCACTACCAATAACATCCTCACCTTCTTTCACTGCCCCTGTGCGGCGAATATCTAAACGCACCGATGCATAAAATTTAAGTGCGTTACCACCGGTTGTAGTTTCTGGATTGCCAAACATTACGCCAATCTTCATACGAATTTGGTTAATAAATACGACTAAACAATTAGCATTTTTGATATTAGCAGTAAGTTTACGTAAAGCTTGTGACATTAGGCGAGCTTGTAACCCCATGTGAGAATCACCCATTTCGCCTTCAATTTCGGCTTTTGGTGTTAATGCTGCAACTGAATCAACAATAATAACATCAACAGCACCAGAACGAACTAAAGCATCACAAATTTCAAGTGCTTGTTCACCAGTATCTGGTTGTGAAACTAATAAATCGTCAACTTGCACGCCTAATTTAGCCGCATAAATTGGATCTAGCGCATGTTCGGCATCAATAAACGCACAAGTTTTTCCTTCTTTTTGTGCTTGCGCAATAACTGATAAAGTTAGCGTAGTTTTACCAGATGATTCTGGTCCAAAGATTTCAACGATCCTACCCATTGGTAAGCCACCGATACCTAATGCAATATCTAATCCTAAAGAACCTGTAGAAACGGCATCAACATCTAACGTTTGGGTATCGCCTAAACGCATAATTGAACCTTTACCAAATTGTTTTTCGATCTGACTTAATGCTGCTGAAAGTGCGCGCTGTTTATTCTCGTTCATATAATAAAATTCCAATAAGTTAGGATGCTAAGCATACATTATACTGTACTATTATACAGTATCAAGTTTTTTTTATACTGGTTAATAATTTAATTAACTATAGGAAATAATTTATAATTTCCCCGTCATTTAAAACATCTATTTTATGTAAAACTTGAGACAAGTAAATGGTGATGAAATGATTAGATTCAAGATTAAAATTGTAAGATTTTTGATCCATTTTCGATGCTATCAATTTATTATTGAGTAATTAATTCAAATTATTATGCCCTTACTTATAAGTATAAATTTAATGATTAATCATAAGCTAGGCATTATTATTTTATTTATATAAGTAATATAATGATTTTAGATTAATAAAAATACTCGTTGTTTAATCAAGTTACGCTTTCTTAAAAAAATACCTTTTGTTATGATTAGAGAATGAAACATTATCGTTATTGTAACAAGCTAACAATTAATCACTTAAAGGTTGTGATATTTTCGAGTGATATGATCAGAACTTATATACTTAAACATTATGCTAACCTGAAACATTTTTACAAATTTAAATTGTTCATGTATCAAGGAAAATAATGATTATTGATAAACACCATTACGCATTATGTTCGCATTGTGATTTAGTATTAGAGATAACGCGAATTAGTATAGGGCACAAAGCTGTTTGTCCTCGTTGCAATACTACCTTAGCCAAAAATAATGCCAAGATGAAATCCAAATCTGCAATTTATGCAATTTGCTCATTGATTATGATTATTGTATCTTGTTGGTTTGTTTTTATTGATATTCGTCTGTTTGGTAATTTTAACGGCATAAGTATTTTAAATATTCCTGAAATTCTATTTTTCGATAAATATAGCTATATTTCAGCGCTGTTTGTTTTATTTGTTTTAATCTTTCCCATTTTTAATTTATCTATTATTACCTTACTTTGTAGCAAAGTTCCATTATCAAAATATCGTAAACGAGATTTGCTTATTGTATATAAACAACTACAACATTGGTGTATGCCAGAAATATTTTTAACTGGAACACTGGTTAGTTTCGTTAAATTAATGAGTTATGGTAATGTTGGTATAACAAGTACGTTTTGGGCATTTTGTTTATTTGTATTTTTTTATATCAAAGCATTGGTTCTTTTTTCACCCAATGTAATTTGGGATGAACTGCATAGGAATAATTTTGCCCAAGATGATTTAAAGGTCGGCAAAACAGGTATAAGCCAAAGTTTAAAACTGTGCAATTGTTGTCAGGCTATTTTACCAGTGCATTATGTAAGATGTCCTAGATGTAAACAAAAAAGTAATGTTAGAGGTCGAGATAAAATACAGTGGACAATTGCTTTATTAGTGACATCATTACTTATTTATATTCCTGCTAATATGTTTGCCATTATGATAACGGTTTTTTTTGGATCATCATCAAGTTCCACTATTATGGATGGTGTGATTTATATGTGGCAAGCAGGTGATATTCCGGTCGCACTGGTTATTTTCACAGCTAGTGTGGTGATACCCATTTTAAAAATAATTTCATTGAGTTGGCTTTGTTATTTTGCATTAGCGGTTAAACAAAAAAGTAAACAAAATTGCTTAAAAATGAAAAAATTATATAGTGCGGTAGAATTTATTGGCAAATGGTCAATGATTGATATATTTGTTGTGTCAGTTGTTTGTTCATTGGTTAAAAATCAGCAATTAATGGGCGTTTATCCAGATATTGGGGTTACATTTTTTGCAACGGTTGTCATTATTACTATGATTGCATCACAAAAATTTGATCCCCGATTAATTTGGGATCGCATATAATTAAGAAAACAGAATAATAGGAACTTTATGGCGACTTCACGAAAATTAGCAAAAATAATTAGAATAAGAGCCATTTCAGCGATCTGGATTATTCCAATTGTAACTGTTATTGTTGGGCTTTGGATTATCTATGTTCATTTTGCTGATAGAGGTACTGCATTTACATTATTAGCAAAAGATGCAAATGGTATTGTAGCTGGCAAGACGGTAATTAAAAACCGTAGCGTTGATATTGGCATTGTTGATGAAGTCACGCTATCTGATGATTTCAAACAAGTTGTGATTAAAGGTCGAATTTATAATGATATGGATCCGCTTTTGCGTAACGATTCAATTTTTTGGGTAGTAAAACCGGAAATTGGTCGTGATGGGGTCACTGGCTTAGGCACTATTTTGTCAGGTGTTTATATCGAGTTAGCGGCAGGTAATGACACCCATAGTTTTAAAAATAATCCTTTTATACTTGCAGACGCTCCGCCGATATCAGATCCAAGCATTAAAGGTATTCGTTTAAATTTAGAAAGTGATCAAAATGGTGTAATCCCAAGAGGGGCTTCGGTGATGTTCCACGGATATCGGGTTGGTAATGTTGAGACTTCTGAATTTGATGTTGATGCGCGGAAAATGAAATATCAAATTTTTATCACTAAACCTTATGATGCCTTAGTAACACAAAATGTTCGTTTTTGGAAAGAAGGTGGAATTAATTTAAGCTTATCTTCACGTGGCGCTAGTTTAGATGTTCCATCTTTAGATGTATTAATGTCTGGTGGCATTAGTTTCGACTTGCCCGAAGGGTCAAAATTGGGAGAACCTGCACAGCAACATGCTGTGTATGAATTATATAAGGATAAAAAATCTATCCAAGATTCACAATATACTGATTATAAAGAATTTCTTATTTTTATTTCTGATTCTATATCAGGTTTGTCCGAAGGTGCGGCAGTTGAATATCATGGTATAAGGCTTGGTACTGTTAGTAAAGTTCCGTTTTATAGTGCTGAGATGTTAGATAAATCATCTATTTTGAATCAGAAAGTGCCTGTTTTAATTAGGATTGAACCCGATCGTTTATCTGAATTAGTTGAAGACAAAGTCGATATTGCTACATTAATTATGCAAGAACAAAAAAATGGTTTAAGAGCTTCGCTTAAAACATCAAATATGTTTACTGGAGCACTGTATATTGATTTGGATTTTTATCCTGATCTTAAAGGTAAATATGATCCAACTCTCGCCCACCAATTTGGTTATGACACTATTGATGCTACTTCGACAGGGTTTGCACAAATACAAGCCAAAATCTTGCAATTACTTGATAATTTTAATAATTTGCCACTTAATAATACGATAGTGCAATTTAATCAATCACTCGCCTCAAGTGAAAAATTGATGAATTCATTGAACCAAATTATGGCAAGTAAAGAAATGCAAAATATGCCTAAAGATTTGCAAAAAGCACTGCAAACATTAAGTGAAACGATGAAAGGATTCCAACCTGGTTCGGATTTAAATAATCAGATGAAAGAGAGTTTAGAAAAAGTTCAACAAATGATGGATGAACTTACTCCATTGCTTAATACCTTAAATGATAAAAGTAATGCTCTAATCTTTTCTGCACCAACGAAAAAAGATCCTGAACCAAAAGCAAAAAGGTAAATAAATAATGAAGAGAATGATTAAAAAACTTCCGGTAATATTATCTGTGACATTGTTTACATTGTTAGTCGGATGTTCATCTAGTGGACCTAATAAAAACTATTTTCAGTTAACCGACAATCTAATCCCACAAACACAACAAACAATGAAAACGACCAATCAATTTATTTGGATAGAATCTATTGATGTGGCAAGTTTTTTAAATAAACAAGGTATTGTGTTACAAACCGATAAGATAAGATATGCAACAGCATCGAATAATTTATGGGTTTCATCACTTTCCCAGCAACTTAAAGATCGCCTGGAACAAGATTTGACAACTCTTTTACCGAATTGTTTAGTATCAAGTAAACCTATTACTACACCAACATGGACGATAAAATTGTTTATTGATGGTTTTCATGGTAGCTATACCGGTAATGCGATTATAAAGGGGCGATGGGTGATTACTGTTAATAGAAATAACATCAAGACTAAAGCATTTGAACGGCAGATCCCATTAACCAGTGATGGCTATGAAGCATTAGTCAATGCTTTATCTAAAGGTTGGCAAGATGAAGAACAAGAATTTGTCGAATCACTACAATAATAAGCATAACAAATATTCCTTGTGTATTAAGGACAAAATACATTAAATTATTCCGTTAGCCTCTGTTTAAAGAGGCTAAAAACGTTATTATCAATTTCAACCCATTTGCGTACACTATTGATAAAAGCTATTTTTTCAGCAAGCAATACTTCGTCTTTGCGTATCTTTCTTACTTGTAATTGATGATGATCTAAATAAAACTGACGCATCGTTCCGGCTAGTAAACCAGCAGTGATCGCTGGTGTAACCCATTGATGATCAATTAGCAAAGCGATATTACCATTGACAAATTCGGTTATTTCATTGTTTTGATTGAAGTTAATATATTCTTTACCGGCAGTTAATAGGGGGAAGTGCTGTCGATTTGAGGTTTTATGATACAAAAATACATCATGATTATTTACACATTGTGGCGCAAAAGCGATTTGAGTAATGTTCATAGAACTAGTTAATGTCTCATAGCTAATGTCGTAATAACCGTCTTTTTTTAGTAAAATTCTAACTTTATAACTTCCTTTGCGATAAGAATTAACAGACTTGATAAGTTGTGATTTAATAGCGGCAATATTACATTGAAAATCGAAAAATTGAGCGGAATCTTGTAATCTAGCTAAATGTTCCTCAAGTAAAAATAGTTGTCCTTCTTCTAGCAAAATTGATTCAATCAGATTATCTGGTATTGAATAAGTCCGATGTAAAATAGCCGTTTTAGCCATAATTTCGCTATATTCATCTTCAGATGTCGAATCCCAAGTTATTCCACCGCCAACCCCATAACTCATCTGTTGATTATGAATGGTTAATGTACGAATCGGAATATTAAATATCGCTTTGTGCATAAACGGTTCAATACAACCAATTGTTCCACAATAAACGCCACGCGGTGTGTTTTCTGTTGCCGCAATAATTTGCATGGTGCTGGTTTTCGGGGCTCCAGTTATCGAACCACAAGGAAACAAGGCTTGGAAAATTTGATATAAACTTAAGTTTGGTTTAAGTTGACCTTGTATTGTGGAAGTTAGTTGCCAAACGGTAGGATATTTTTCAGCAGTAAAAAGCTGTGGCACACTAACTGTACCTGATTTTGATATCTGACTTAAATCGTTACGAAGCAAATCTACAATCATCATATTTTCAGCTTGATTTTTCTCAGAGAATAAAAGCTCGCGTTGCTGTTTATCTTGTTGATTATTCAAACCTCGTGCTGTTGTCCCTTTCATCGGTTTTGTCGTGATTATCTCGCCATCTAATTTAAAAAAAAGTTCAGGGGAAATAGATAAAATATAATAATCATCAAAGTGTAGATAAGCACAGTAATCCGCCTGATTATTTTGTTGTAAAAACCTATAATAATCAAAAGGATTGCTATCAAAAGGAGCGGTGAAGCGAATGGTATAATTAGTTTGGTAAGTATTGCCTGATTCAATTTGCGAGCGAAGATAGGCGATTTTATGATTATACTCATCAACAGAGGTATCGCTAGTTAAGTCAAATGACGGTGGGGTGTAATTAATTATTGGTGCAGGTTTAACGGTTAAATAATTTTGAAAAATACCAAATAATAACAATGGTAATTTGTGATCATCATGGTTGACATTTTTAGTTTGGTTTGACTTATTTAATCCCATTGCGCTTTCATAAGCAAGGTAGCCAACTGCATAATAACCTTGTTTGATGAACGTTTCGATCTCATCTAACTGTTGTTTAAGCGAATTAACATCATTGGTTTTAAATACTTTAATTGGATTAGAAAAATATTTATGTTGACCTTCAAAATCAAGGTAAATTTTCATATTAACGGTATCCATAAACAAAATTACTAATAATTTGTAACCCACACTCTGTTTTAATTGCTTCAGGATGAAATTGCACTGATTCAATGGGTAATGTTTTATGGCGTAACCCCATAATTAATCCTTGTCTATTTTTAGCTGTAATAACCATTGGTGAGGAATTTTCCAAAAAATTATCATAGGCAACTAAAGAGTGATAACGTACGACATTAAGTGGATTTTTGATACCAGTAAATAATCCCTTATTATCATGCACAATTTCGTCAATTTTACCATGCATTGGCATGGGTGCTTTGGCTATCTTATATCCATAATATTGCGCGATTGCTTGATGACCTAAACAAATGCCAAGGATTGAACAACTATTGGCAAATGTTGCAATAGCAGCAAGAGATATACCTGCACTGTCTGGTGTTCCTGGCCCTGGGGAAATTACGATTTTAGAGAAAGTTAGCTGTTTTAGTTCACCAATTGTCATTTCATCATTTTTAATGACTGTGATATTAGCGTTAGCTCGACGAAGATAGTCATAAATATTAAAAGTAAAAGAATCATAATTATCAATTAGTAATATCAAAATATTATCCATTATGAATTTTAAATGAGTAATTAATCACAGCTGCAAGTCTAACCGAAATCGAAAAGCCTAGATTCTATTATATAAATTGGTTTTGTAAAAAGAAAAACCGGATTTAATCAACTTATTTATTAGGTTTTATACTTAAACGTAAGCCACTCCTGAAACATCTTTACAAAATTACTTTCTTTTTGTGATAAATGTCACATAAATATACAACTCTACTTGTATGGTAGTATTTTATATTTTATGTTTGTGGCACTACGAAATCATAACCAGAGGTATTAAATGAAAATTGTAAAAGCAGAAGTTTTTGTATGTAGTCCGGGAAGGAATTTTGTTACATTAAAAATTACCACAGATGAAGGTGTTTATGGTGTGGGGGATGCGACGCTTAATGGTCGTGAACTATCTGTTGCATCTTATCTTAAAGATCATCTTTGTCCACAACTTATTGGGCGTGATCCTCAACAAATCGAAGATATTTTCCAATATTTCTATAAAGGTGCTTATTGGCGTCGTGGCCCTGTGACTATGTCGGCAATTTCGGCAATTGATATGGCACTTTGGGATATTAAAGGCAAACTTGCCAATATGCCACTATATCAATTATTAGGTGGTGCATCACGAACCGGCGTCATGGTGTATTGCCATACCACAGGTGCAAGTATTGACGAAGCTTTAGATGATTACGCCAAACATAAGGAAATGGGCTTTAAGGCTATTCGGGTGCAATGTGGTATTCCGGGGATGAAGACCACCTACGGTCAAAGCAAAGGTAAAAATTTAGCTTATGAACCGGCAACACGAGGCAATTATCCTGAAGAACAATTTTGGGCAACTGACAAATATCTTGATTTTACCCCCAAATTATTTGAAGCAGTACGTAATAAGTTTGGTTTTAATGAACATTTACTCCACGACATGCATCACCGTTTAACACCAATAGAAGCGGCGCGATTTGGTAAAAGTATTGAAGATTATCGCCTATTTTGGATGGAAGATCCGACTCCAGCTGAAAATCAAGAATGTTTCCGCCTTATTCGTCAACATACTGTTACTCCGATTGCTGTTGGTGAAGTATTCAACAGTATTTGGGACTGTAAACAACTTATCCAAGAACAACTTATTGATTATATCAGAACCACTATTACTCATGCTGGTGGCATTACACATATGCGTCGTATTGCTGATTTTGCAGCTCTTTATCAAGTAAGAACAGGTTCGCATGGTCCATCTGATTTATCACCAATTTGTCATGCCGCCGCGCTACATTTTGACATGTGGGTCCCTAATTTTGGCGTCCAAGAGTTTATGGGCTATTCAGAACAAATGTTAGAAGTCTTTTCTCCAAATTGGACTTTCAAAGATGGCTATATGCATCCAAGTGATAAACCTGGATTAGGTATCGATTTTGATGAAAAACTAGCCGAAAAATATCCATATAACCCAGCTTACTTACCGATTGCTCGTCTGGAAGATGGCACATTATGGAATTGGTAAACAATAAGGAACCACTTATGAAAAGTCTAGTTATTGACCAACCGAATGAATCAGTAGTTGAGGAACGAGAAGTTCGTTTATCAGGTTAACGAACAGGTCAAGTTACGATACTTTTTATGAAAATATAACCATCTAATATTTTAGATATTACATCCAGAATAGATGAAAAAAGAAGTATTAAAGTGTCCATAAAATAATGCATCGGTCATTTTAAATCTATATTGGATATGTGTGTTCTTATTTGGATATAGAACTAGTGTTACAACTATCTATATGCAAAGGAGATTTTATTTGTGCACAACGAGGTAATAAAATATGTCTTTTATACATGAAAATTTTCTATTAAATAGCAAAGCGGCACAAAAATTATACCATGAATTTGCCGAAAATTTGCCCATCATTGATTACCATTGTCACTTGGATCCAAAAGAAATTGTTGAAAATAAAAAGTTTGATTCAATCTATGACTTATGGTTGTCAGGCGATCATTACAAATGGCGAGCAATGAGAGCCAATGGTGTTGATGAAGAGTTCATTACAGGTAATGCATCACCTTTACAAAAATTTAAAGCCTGGAGTGAAACTCTTGAAAACACCATCGGTAATCCTTTGTTTCATTGGAGTCATCTTGAGTTAGCTAACTATTTTGGTATCACTCAATCATTAAATGCCAAAAATTATAATGAAATATGGGAACAATGTAATCATATTTTAAAAGAAAAAAATTATACAGCCCAACGACTGATCAGCTTGTCAAATGTCGAAGTAATTTGTACTACTGATTCCCCTTTAGATAGCTTAGAACATCATGATCACATAAAAAAGCAGCATGATTTTAAAACTAAAGTGCTACCAACATTTAGACCAGATGAAGCATTAGATGGTGATGGTGAAAAATTTATTGCTTTTGTCCAACATCTTGAGAAAAAATCATTAGTTAAAATCAATAATTTTAGTGATTACTTAACAGCTTTAGAAAATCGAGTTGAATATTTTCATCAAAAGGGTTGTCGATTATCTGATCATGGATTGATGAGCATTGAATTTCACCCAAGTGACCTTGAAACACAAAATAGGTTATTTGAGAAAAAAATGAATAATATTGCTTTGGATAAAGTTGAGGAAATCCAATATAAATCAGCAGTATTAATTGCATTATCTGGTTTTTATCATAAAAGAAATTGGACTATGCAAATTCACTTTGGTGTTGTTCGCAACAACAATAAGATCATGCTCAATAAAGTTGGTATCAATACTGGATTTGATTCTATTTGTGATCAACAAAATTTAGCAATTAATTTAAATCAACTATTTAATAAAATGAATGAATTAAATTCATTGCCTAAAACGATTATCTATAATTTAGATCCTAGTGTGAATGATATTGTTGCCTCGGCAATTGCGAATTTTCAAAAATCAGGATTAGTAAAATCCAATATGCAATATGGAGCTGGATGGTGGTTTAGTGATACTAAAAGAGGAATGTTAAGACAACTTACCACCCTTGCCGACCATGGATTATTAATGAATTTTGTTGGAATGTTAACAGATTCAAGAAGCTTCATCTCTTATACCCGTCATGAATATTTCCGCCGTATCTTATGTAATTTAATTGGTAAATGGGTTACAGACGGAGAAGTACCAGAAGATTATCAATTGCTAGGAAAACTGGTTACGGGCATTTGCTATAAAAATGCGCTTTCCTATTTCGAATTTTAAGTTCGAAGCTAAATTGCAACATAGATCTTTAAAAAAGGTAAATAAAGATTTGATTATCAAATTAAGGAATAAAGAATGGATACACAAATAAATAAAAAAAGGAAAGTAACCCTTCCTATTGCCATTGGTTATGGTTTAACCGACATCATGGGTGGAGGTGCTTTCTCAATTATTGGTGCATGGTTACTATTTTTTTACACAACTTTTGTAGGATTAACACCATTAGAAGCAGCGTCGATTGTTGCTATTGCAAGAATTGTTGATGCAATTGTCAGTCTATTTATGGGCAGTTTTACTGATCACTTCTATAAATATAAATTGGGTCAAAAGTTTGGTCGTAGACGATTCTTCTTATTAATCGGTTCGCCATTGATGTTACTTTATGTATTATTATGGATAGTTGGTATGAATTTTTGGTTCTATCTTGCTGCTTATTTGGCTTTTGAAATCGTCGCTGCAATAGTACTTATTCCATGGGAAACACTTCCATCGGAAATGACTAAGGACTACAACGACAGAACTAAATTATCAACCGGAAGAATGTTCCTTTCCGCTTGTGGTACTTTTTTAGCAACCTTTGTTCCAGGCATTTTAATTAGTTATTTTGGTGAAAATAATGCCTATGCCTATTTTATTAATGGATTATTCTTTGCAGTAATATTTGCTATTTGTGTATTTATTTCCTATAAAGTTACCTGGGAGAGAGAACCAACAGCTGAAATGTTAGCACACTTACAACAAGCACCTACCCAAAAAACCTTTGCTGAAAAATTAACAGCTTTTAAAAAATTATTTGCTGAATACTTCTCAACTTTTAACATAAAAGCATTTAGACGTCATTTAGCTATTTATTTATTTTCATTTACCGCTAAAGATGTATTTAATACAGTATTTGTTTTTTTCTGTGTATATTGTTTAATTGTTCCTTCCTCAGTTGCGGCTGCTTTACTCTCACTTAGTATTATCGGTCTACCAATAACATTAATTGCTGGTTTTGCCATGGTAAAATATGGACCAGGTAAGTTATATACCTTTTCTTATTCAACAATGATTATTTGTATCATTGGTTTTTACTGTGTCTATATATTTAATCCTGAATCAAAAATATTACTACTTTATGTCTTTGCCGTTTGCTATCAGGCAGGAAGATGTGTGCTTGAGTTTACACCTTGGAATGTATTTCCTTTTATTCCGGATGTAGATGAAATATTAACCAGACAAAGACGAGAAGGATTATATGCTGCGGTGATGACATTTGGTAGAAAAACGACTGTTGCAATTGCTACCTTCGTTGTGGGTCTTATTTTACAAAAAGGTGGTTTTGTGCAAGGCAGCCTTACACAAAGTGAACAAGCAATTACCACCATAGGATTATTATTCCTTTGTGGTACCGCTGGGCTGCTATTCATTGCTTTAATTTTTGCACTTACCTTTAAACTAAATAAACAAACTCATGCTATTTTAGTTAATGAGATTGAAAGATTAAAAAATAATGGTGTTAAAGAAGATGTTACCGATGAAACCAGAAAAGTCATTGAGGATTTAACGGGCCATAAATATGAAAATGTTTGGCGTACTGTTTAATAATTTAATTTAATGGAATAAAAAATGAGATTATCAAATCAAACTTTATCACAACTACCTAAAGAGGTAGTTGTACCAACCTATGATCGAAGCAACCTTAAAACCAAAATTGTCCATCTTGGTTTTGGCGCATTCCATCGTGCTCATCAGGCTGTTTTTGCCGATATTTTAGCAGCTGAACATAATAGTGACTGGGGCTATTGTGAAGTTAATTTAATTGGTGGTGAAAAGCAAATTGAGGATTTAAAACAACAAGATTTTTTATTTAGTGTCTGTGAAATGGCTTATGATAATTGGCGTACTCGAGTTGTTGGGGTAGCTAAAGAAGCATTACATGCTGATATTGATGGCATCGATAAAATATTAGCCGTAATGGTGCGTCCTGAAATTTCAATTGTGTCAATTACTGTAACAGAAAAGGGTTATTGTTATTTACCATCGACCGCTTCAATTGATACTAATAATACACTTATTCAGTATGATATTAACAATCCAACTAAGCCAAAAACAGTACCGGGAGTCATTGTTGAAGCGTTGCGCCTGCGTAAAGAAAAGGGTTTAAAACCTTTTACGGTGATGTCGTGTGATAATATGCCGGAAAATGGACATGTGACGCGTAATGTTGTGTTAGCATTAGCTAAACAACGGGACCAAAATTTAGCGGATTGGATAGATAAAAATGTTACATTCCCATCCACAATGGTAGATCGAATTGTACCAGCTGTTACGCCTGAGACAATGGAGAAAATCCACAAGCAACTAGGCGGCATTGAAGATCCGGCTGGTGTGGCTGGCGAACCATTTAGACAATGGGTTATTGAGGATAATTTTGTTGCCGGGCGACCTGATTGGCAAAAAGCTGGTGCAGAATTAGTTAATGATGTATTGCCTTATGAAGAAATGAAACTACGCATGTTAAATGGCAGTCACTCATTTTTGGCTTATTTAGGTTATTTAGCGGGGTATTTGCATATTGATGAGTGTATGCAAGATCCTAATTATGTTAAAGCGGCAAGACATTTAATGCTACAAGAACAAGCAACGACCTTACGAGTTAAAGGGGTTGATTTACAAGCTTATGCTAATTCATTACTTGATCGTTATCGGAACACAGGTTTAAAACATCGAACCTGGCAAATTGCCATGGATGGCACCTTAAAACTACCACAGAGAATGCTTGATGCTATTCGTTTTCATCTAGCCAATAACACGCCATTTGATTGTTTAGCGTTAGGCGTGGCAGGTTGGATGCGTTATGTCAGTGGAACAGATGATGCAGGTAATAGCATTGATGTCAGTGACCCATCAGTTGATAAATTAAAACAACTTGTTACGACGAGTTCAGATAATGAAGAACGCGTACTAGCTTTACTCTCATTAACGCATGTTTTTGGTGATGATTTAGCAAATAATCAGTGTTTTATTGATAAAGTGACTAAAGCTTATCTGTTATTGAGAGATATAGGAGCGAAAAGCACAGTTCAACAGCTAATCAATGATTACTGTTGTCACTAATAAAAGTAATACAAACTAAAGTGTAACTGCTGATATAGTTGTTACACTTTATATTTTTTTATACAGTTAACTAAATATCCCTTCTAAATTTGTCACTATTTATTAAAAATACTTTTCTTATAAATAAAAATAACCTACTATTCGTTTAATTTAATTTCTTATATAAGAATGATCTATGTTTAAATCTACTGACTTAAATATTTCGCAACCGGTTAATCAACAAATCTATCAAACACTTAGAAAAGCAATTATTACCTGCCAAATATTGCCGGGTATTTTATTATCTGAAAAAGAAATTTCCGGACAATTTAACGTTTCAAGACAACCAGTACGAGAGGCCTTTATTAAGTTAGCTGAAGCTGGATTGGTGCAAATTCTGCCTCAACGCGGCACATTTGTTACGAAAATATCGGTCAAAAAAGTCATTGATGGACAATTTATTCGCGAAGCGGTTGAATGCGCAATTATCAAGCGGGTTGCCATTGAAATTAAAGATTCAGATATCTTGTTATTACAGAAAAATCTTGATGAACAAAAAGAGGCTAACCAACGAAAAGATATTCGATATTTTTTGGAAAAAGATGATGAATTCCATCAGATTTTAGTAAACGTGATTGATTGCCAAATGGCATGGGAAACGGTCGAAAATATTAAAGCAATGATGGATCGAGTAAGATTCCTCTCGTTAGAACATATTTCACCACCGGATGAATTAGTTAAACAGCATGAAAATATTTTTATTGCCCTCAAAAATCATGATCCAGAACTAGCAGCAAAAGCCCAGCATGAACATTTATCGACTATATTAGATACAATAAAGATTGTTTCACAGCAAAAAACAGAATGGTTTGTTGATTAGATTGTATATAATCAGATTTTGCGTAGATAGCCTAAAACACGATAGTTGTCAATTTTCCATAACCCATTGTTAAAATTTAGCGCATAAGTGACTCGGCTACTTACATTAGGTCCAGGATTTTGTTGTACGATTTCAATTTCGCTATCACTTACCTTACTGATAATGGCAACATGCCCATATCTAGACCAACCAAGCACAATAATATCTTCAACTTGGGGTTTGGTTGACGAACCATTGGTAAATTGTAGCAAATTACGTTTGGGATTGATTTGTCCTTGCAATGGATGAATCAAAAAAATCTTTTGCATGCCCATAACTATCAGGCATTTTATGATTAAAACGCTCATAGTAATAGCGTTTAATAAATTCAACACATTGATACTTTTGACATAAATTATAGCCATCTTGGGTTACATTACGTCCACTAACATTACCCGTACTGCCATTATAGTAAACATTAACGCCATTGAATTGATCGATAACTTGACCAATTTTATTTTTATCAACAAAAAGATTGGGATAAACAAGTTGATAAAAGGAAAAACAGCCAACCACAAATAAAACTAAAAGAAGTAATAAACTTTTTTTATATTTTAATAACATACTTTTTCCATAGATTTAACTAATATTTAATGCATTAATTCAAATAAATTATAAAATTGAATTAAAATTCACATAAATATTATTTATTTGGCTATCTAAAATATCAACAACTATATCATTTTATGATAGATAATTAAAAATAGGTAAGGATTGGGCGGTATGATAAAACAAATTAAAATTCGTGTTAGTGGACGAGTTCAAGGGGTGGGATTTCGTTTTTTTACTCATCAGCAAGCACAAAAGCTTGGTTTAGTCGGATATGTTAAAAATCTAGATAATGGTGATGTGGAAATAGTAGCTCAAGGTGATAGTGTACAAATATCAAAGTTGACTGAATGGCTTGAGCAAGGAGGACCTGTTTCGGCACGTATAAGCAATATCAATATTGATCAGTCATCTGTACAAGAGGATTTAACTTCTTTTAAAGTCCGATATTAATTTAATAAAAAATACAGTAAAATAATTTGATTAGCTATATACTTAAAATAATAATCTTTCCTTGTTATTAATGTGATTAACTTATGTCATGAATAGAAAAAATTTGGTTTGTATCTTATTAATCATCATTGTTGTTGGTGTTTATTATAATTATCAGAACGATAATGATCGGTTAATTACTCAACCTAATGCGGATTTATCCGATCAGCCTGTTTATCAAAGTGATGACATGATAACTAATATCTTTGATATATCTGGCGAGATGATGTATAAAATTGAATCTAGTAAGGTTAAGCATTTTGATAATTCTAATAACACTGAATTTGAGTTACCTAAATTTACACTATACGATGAAGAACATTCAGCAACATGGCTTATTCGAGCAAAAAAAGCGACATTAACGAATGATAAACTTATCTATCTTTATGAGGATGTTCAATTAGATAATTTAACGCCAGATGCTCAATTAAAGCAAGTAAACACGGATAATGCTGTGGTTGATTTAACTACACTATTGGTGACATCTAAAGATCCTGTCATTATTAATGGAACCGGATTTTATTCAACGGGTATTGGGTTATCTGGCGATTTACATACTAAAACAGCAAATATACTTGAAAATGTAAAAACGTTTTATAACACTGAGGCAAAATAAAACATGAAATCGCAGAAACAGATTTTTTTTTCTATATTGTTACTGTTGTCTATACCTTTTGGTTGTATGGCAGATGAACCTTTAATACAACCATCAACAAATTCAGTTCAATCTTCTAATACACTGGTTAATAATAAACCTATTACCATAGATGCAGATAATCAAAAAATTGATATTGATAAAAATATTATTACATTCAGTGGCAATGTCCATATTGTTCAAGATGGCTTAACGATTAATGCCGATAAAGTGGTTATTACTGAAATGCAAGACTCTATTAAACAGAAAATTACTGCCTATGGTAATCCAGTTAATTTCAAACAGATATTACCAGAGAACAATAAAGTGGTTACTGGGCACTCCTTACAAATTATTTATAATGTGAAACAAAATAATGTCATTTTACAAGGGGATGCTGAATTATTCCAACAGGATAACCATATTAGTAGTTCTTTAATCACTTATGATGTAAATCGACAATTAATTGTTGCGCAACCCGGTAAAAAAGGGCGAGTAAAAAGTACCATCATCCCAAGTCAAGTTAAAGAGATGAACAAATAATATGTCAATTTTAAAAGCAGTTAATTTAGCTAAAGCCTATAAAAAACGCCGCGTGGTTGAAGATGTTAGTTTGACCGTTAATTCTGGTGAAATTGTTGGCTTATTAGGACCTAATGGTGCCGGTAAAACCACAACCTTTTATATGGTCGTTGGTATTGTGACTTTAAATGCAGGTAAGATATATTTAGATGATTATGATATCAGTATTTTACCATTACATGAAAGGGCTAAAAAAGGTATCGGATATTTACCTCAGGAAGCCTCTATTTTTAGAAAACTGTCAGTTATTGACAATATTATGGCTATTTTAGAAACGCGCAGTGATATTGATAAAAATGAAAAGCTCGATCGCGCAGAAGAGTTACTTGAAGAATTTCATATTACCCATATTCGTGACAATATAGGTCAATCTTTATCTGGTGGTGAAAGACGCAGAGTCGAAATTGCCAGGGCATTAGCAGCTAACCCAAAATTTATTTTACTGGATGAACCTTTTGCAGGTGTAGACCCGATTTCGGTGATTGATATTAAAAATATTATTAAACACCTTCGTGATCGGGGATTAGGTGTATTAATTACTGATCATAATGTACGTGAAACACTTGATGTTTGTGAACGAGCTTATATTGTGAATAAAGGACATTTGATTGCTGAAGGAACGCCAAGTAGTATCCTAAGTAACGAAGATGTCAAACGCGTTTACTTAGGACATGAATTTAGACTATGATACAACCAAGTTTACAACTTAAAATTTCTCAACAATTATCGATGACGCCACAATTGCAGCAGGCAATTCGATTATTACAATTATCAACAATAGAGTTACAGCAAGAAATTCAAACTACACTTGAAAATAATCCGTTACTTGAAGTTGCTGATCAGTATGATGAAATTAATGTTGCTCAAGCTGAAACTAATGAAAATATTGATACGCGTGAGGCATTAGATAGCCAAGAAATCCCGGAAGATATTCCATTAGATGCTTCTTTGGATGATATTTATACTGCTGGAACCCCCTCAGGAACCAATTCAGATTACCGGGATGATGAATTACCAATCTATCAAGGTGAAACTCATGAAACCTTATTTGATTATTTAAAATGGCAACTTGATTTAACCCCTTTTAGTGAAACGGATAGGGCTATTGCGATTTCTATTATTGAAGCGATTGATGAGAGAGGTTATTTAACGGTACCTACTGAAGAAATACTGGAAGAACAAGGTAATGATGAAATTGAGTTAAAGGAAGTTGAAACCGTTTTAAAACGGATATGGCATTTTGACCCAATTGGTGTCGGCGCCAGAACTTTACAAGAGTGTTTATCTATTCAAATTCAGCATTTAACTCATCCGCCTTTAGTGAAACAAATTATTGATAACTATTTAGATTTATTAGCTACTCGTGATTACAGAACATTAAAAAAACTATTAAATGCAAATGATGAGCAACTAAAAGAGGCAGTTGAATTTATTCAACATCTACAGCCTTATCCCGGTGACTCGATCAATACCACGCCACCGGATTATGTTATTCCTGATGTACTAGTGAAAAAACAGAATAGTAAATGGGTGGTTGAATTAAATAGTGATACCGTGCCAAATTTACGAATTAATCAGCAATATGCTGCTATGGAAAAATTGGCCAATGATAGTGATGGGCAATATATTCGATCGCATCTGCAAGAAGCGAACTGGTTTATTAAAAGCATTGAAAATCGTAATGAGACTTTACTCAAGGTGAGTCAATTTATTGTTGAACATCAACAAGACTTTTTTGAATATGGTACAGAGCAGATGAAACCCATGATCTTGTCTGATGTGGCGAGTGCAATTGAAATGCATGAATCAACCATTTCCCGAGTAACTACGCAAAAATATTTACAATGCCCTAGTGGCATATTTGAATTAAAATTCTTCTTTTCCAGCCATGTTAATACTGATTCTGGTGGTGAAGCCTCATCTACTGCTATTCGTGCTTTGATTAAAAAATACATTGCAGCTGAAGATAGCAAAAAACCATTAAGCGATAGTAAACTTGTATCAATGCTTGAAGATCAAGGTATTATAATTGCTCGTAGAACTGTTGCTAAATATCGTGAAGCATTAGCCATACCACCGTCTAACCAACGAAAACAACTGTAGCAATAAGAGAGTCTTGTTGAGTTGCAATATCATCAATATGATTAGACTACTTTCCGTGTTTCAATAATCATCATATCAGTGGTAAAAGAACCATCTGGCTGTAATTCAAAATAGGTTTTAGTATCTTTTGCGGCTGTTAGTTGATACGCCTTAATTGCTTCGACTAAAACATCTGGTGTTCGCATGCGTTTAACCCATGTATCAAAAGAAAGGGTTAACCGATGGCGCTCAAGATTATCAATAGTAAAACCTGCCTCAGTCAAAAATGTCATCCATTCACCGGGAGTATAATCACGAACATGTGAAGTATCTCTTAATGCCTCAATGGTTTGTAACCAAATATCTAAAACAGGATGCCCTGGCGAAACCACATCCATAATAATCAATTTACCATTTGCTTTGCAGACTCGATGCAGTTCGCGTAAGCTTTGCCCAACATCATGCCAATGGTGAGCTGAATAGCGGCTAGCAATAATATCAAATTGATTATTCGTAAAAGGTTGCTGTTCGGCATAACCTTGTTTGGTAGCAAGATTTAATAAACCCCGTTCTTGAGCTGTTTTGGCAACAACTGACAACATCTCATCAGCAAGATCATAGGCGGTGACACTTTTAACATGTTTGGCCGCAATAAAACTGACATGCCCAGCGCCACATCCCATATCCAGTAAGTTAGCATCAGGATAATGGGCGAGTAACTTGGATAAATATTCAAGATCGGGGCCTTGAGCGTGAACTTTACTGGTTAAATAAGCATTAGCTTGTTCACCAAACTGCTGTTTAACATTATCGTGATGTGTGGTCATTAATATATCCTGTAGTTGGGTGCGGTTAGGCACCCTAAGTTAAGATTAGGCTAAAAATGTTGGTATTTTATGTTCAAAAGCACTAATGGCATCTTCATGCTGTAAGGTTAAACCAATATTATCTAAACCATTTAATAAACAATGACGTTTGAACGAATCAATTTTAAATGAATATTGCTTATCGCCGGCGATAACGACTTCATTTACTAAATCAATAGTAAATTCGATGCCTTCATTTGCTTCAACTAGCTTAAACAGTTCATCCACATCTTCTTCTGACAAGTTAACTAATAATAATTGATTATTAAAGGAATTATTGTAGAAAATATCGGCGAAACTGGAACCAATAATGGTTTTAAAACCATAATCAGCTAGAGCCCAAGGCGCATGTTCACGTGATGAACCACATCCAAAATTCTCACGTGCTAATAAAATACTGGCACCTTTGTAACGAGGTTTATTTAACACAAATTCAGGATTTGGTTTTTCGCCCGCATCATCCAGAAAACGCCATTCATGAAACGCATGCTTACCAAAACCAGTCCGTGTGACTTTTTGTAAAAACTGCTTAGGAATAATGGCATCAGTATCAACATTAGCCGCATCTAAAGGAACGACTAATCCGGTGTGTTTTGTAAATTTAGCCATGACTTGTCTCCTTAAAATGGTTTACGAATATCAGTAAAATGACCAGTGATAGCTGCAGCTGCTGCCATAGCTGGACTCACTAAATGGGTTCTGGCATCACGACCTTGTCGACCTTCAAAATTACGGTTACTGGTTGATGCACAGCGATCGCCTGGTGCCAATTTATCATCATTCATCGCTAAACACATAGAGCAGCCGGGTAAGCGCCATTCAAAACCTGCTTCGGTAAAAATTTTATCGAGGCCTTCCGCTTCAGCTTGTACTCTCACTGGCCCAGAACCGGGAACCACTAAAGCTTGCACACCGTCTGCTATTTTACGGCCTTTAGCGACTTTGGCGGCGGCACGTAAATCTTCAATTCTAGAGTTGGTACATGAACCAATAAACACTTTATTGATTTTAATATCAGTCATTTTGGTACCCGCAGTCAATCCCATATAAGTTAATGCACGTTCAGCAGAGTGTTTTTCAATTGGATCGGCAAAATCATTCGGATTGGGCACCGTGGCATCAATTGAGGTCACTTGACCAGGATTGGTGCCCCAAGTTACTTGTGGTGCAATATCTTTACCTTGTAAAGTAACCACTTTATCAAAATGCGCACCATCATCTGTTTTTAAGGTTTTCCAGTAGGCTACCGCTTCCTCAAAATCCTTACCTTTTGGTGAGAATTGACGACCTTTTAAATATTCAAAGGTCACTTCGTCTGGCGCTATAATGCCTGCCTTAGCCCCCATTTCGATCGCCATATTACACAAGGTCATTCGGCCTTCCATTGATAATGAACAAATTGCCTCACCACAAAATTCGACCACATATCCAGTACCACCAGCACTGGTCGTTTTGCCGATAATGGCCAAAATAATATCTTTAGCAGTAATGCCGTCCGCTACCTGTCCTATGACTTCAATTTTCATGGTTTTAGCACGACCTTGTTTCAACGTTTGGGTGGCAAGTACATGTTCAACTTCTGAAGTACCAATACCAAATGCTAAAGCCCCAAAGGCACCATGGGTAGCGGTATGTGAATCACCACATACAATGGTCATTCCCGGTAAAGTCATACCTTGTTCCGGACCTACTACATGGACAATACCGCGTAATGGGCTTTGTAAACCATATAGTGACACGCCAAACTCTTTCGCATTTTTAGCCAGTTCGGTTAATTGAATACGCGCCATTTCGCTACAGGCACTCAAATCATTACTTTTGGTTGAAGTATTATGATCCATGGTTGCAAATGTTTTATGCGGTTGACGCACTTTGCGGTTCATCGCTCGTAAACCATCAAAAGCTTGTGGCGAAGTGACTTCATGCACTAAATGGCGATCAATATATAAAATGGGCGTTTCGTTGGGTGCTTCATAAACAACGTGCGCATCATATAATTTTTGATACAGTGTTTTTGACATTGCAGATTCCTTTTTATTTTATAACTGGAACTGATGACGAAGGACTATGGCATCATTTTCCCAGCTAGATAGTTTGACCAACAGCGATGAATTAATTGCCGGTAGAATATATTCCTCTATTAAATGGTCAATACTATCAACACTACTAAATTAATTTACAAATAATATCACCCATTTCATCAGTTGAAATTGATTTTCCTTTTTGGGCGAGATCAATAGTACGATAACCTTTTTCTAAAGCTTTATTTACCGCTGTTTCAATTGCAGAGGCAATATCGTCGCGTTTTAGACTATAGCGAACTAATAATGCTAATGACAAAATCTGTGCGGCAGGGTTAGCTATATTTTTACCAGCAATATCAGGCGCACTACCACCAGCAGGCTCATATAAACCAAATCCTTGTTCATTTAAACTAGCCGATGGTAGCATACCCATAGAACCGGTAATCATGGCACACTCATCAGATAGAATATCACCAAATAAGTTAGAACATAAAACAACGTCGAATTGCGAAGGATCTTTTACCAGTTGCATGGTGGCGTTGTCGATATACATATGCTCAAGAGTGACATCTGGATAGCTTTTAGCTACTTCTGTTACTACTTCACGCCATAATATTGAAGTTTGTAACACGTTAGCTTTATCAATTGAGGTGACTTTTTTGCGACGTAAACGCGCGGCTTCAAATCCCATTTTGGCAATACGTTCGATTTCAAAACGGTAATACACTTCAGTATCAAAAGCACGTTCTTGAGCACCACTACCTTCACGACCTTTAGGTAAACCAAAATAAATGCCACCGGTTAATTCACGCATACACAAAATGTCAAATCCGCGTGCGGCAATATCTGCCCGTAATGGGCACAGATCTTCTAAACCTTGATATAAGCGGGCAGGGCGCATATTAGCAAATAATTTAAAGTGTTTGCGTAATGGTAATAATGCACCGCGTTCCGGTTGTTGATCGGGTGGTAAATTAGTCCATTTAGGGCCACCGACCGAACCAAATAAAATAGCATCCGCTTTCTCACATCCTTCCAATGTCTCTTTTGGTAATGGGCAACCATGAACATCAATAGCCGCTCCACCGACATCATATTCACTGGTAGTGATGGCAAGATTATATTTTTGGCGGATAACTTCCAGTACTTTATAGGCTTGTTTCATCACCTCAGGACCGATGCCATCACCGGGAAGTACTGCAATATGATAATTTTGTGACATATTCATTCCTTAACAATTTAAATTATTTTAAGTATTGTATTATTAAATTAATGCAACACTATTATTCATGATGTAATTTTTGCTTTTCTTGAGAGACCAAATTCGCTCTATACACATTATTTAAGACATTAATCAAAGCTAGAGCCGATGAGTGGACAATATCTGTGGCTAAGCCAACACCATGGAATTTACGGCCTTTATATTCAGCAACAATATCCACTTGTCCTAAAGCATTTTCACCTTGTCCTTTAGCGGCTAATTGATATTTTACAATGGAGATTGGCTCACCAGTAATACGATTTATAGCTTGATAAACCGCATCAACTGGTCCGTTGCCGGTTGCGGCATCCGAGAACTTTTGATCGCCAATTAATAAGCTTACTGAGGCGGTTGATACCACAGTTGATCCTGATTGAACATTGAAATAATCTAAAACATAGTGATCTTTTTCATCTTTTAATTGATTGATAAAAATTAGCGCTTCTAAATCATAATCAAACACTTGCCCTTTTTTATCAGCTAATTCTAAAAATGCTTCATACACTTGATCTAAATTATAATCGTTGTCATGATAACCTAACTCTTCTAAACGATGTTTAACCGCCGCTCGCCCAGAACGTGAAGTTAAATTTAATTGAATTTGATTTAAGCCAATTGATTCTGGCGTCATGATTTCGTATGTTTCGCGGTTTTTTAATACTCCATCTTGGTGAATACCCGATGAGTGAGCAAAGGCATTACTACCAATAACCGCTTTATTGGCAGGAATGGGCATATTGGTAATTTGGCTAACAATTTGGCTGGTACGGTAAATTTCTTGATGATTAATATTGGTGTGGACATTTAAAATATTTTGGCGGACTTTGATGGCCATGATCACTTCTTCTAAAGCGGTATTGCCTGCGCGTTCACCCAATCCGTTCATTGCGCCTTCAACTTGCCTTGCGCCTTCTTGGATAGCACTAATTGAATTTGCCACCGACATGCCTAAATCATCATGGCAATGCACTGAAATAATCGCTTTATCAATATTTGGCACCCGTTCAAATAAAGTACGGATAATACCACCGAATTGATAAGGCACGGTATAACCGACAGTATCAGGAATATTGATAGTCGTCGCTCCTGCTTTGATTGCGGCTTCTACTATTTGACATAAATGATCAATTGGGGTACGACCGGCATCCTCGCAAGAGAATTCAACATCATCAGTATAATTACGCGCCCGTTTAACACAATGAATCGCTCTTTCAACCACATCCTCAAATGTCATTTTCAATTTATCTTTAACATGTAAGTTAGAAGTGGCCATAAAAGTATGGATACGGAATTGATCAGCAACTTTTAATGCTTCAGCGGCAACATCAATATCTTTATCGATACAACGGGACAGCGCACAAACCCGACTATCTTTTATGGTTTTGGCAATAGTTTGTACCGACTCAAAATCACCCGGAGAAGAAATGGGAAAACCGACTTCCATAACATCAACGTGCATTCTTTCTAATGCTAAAGCTATTTGTAACTTTTCTTTGACACTTAAACTTGCCTGCAATGCCTGTTCGCCATCACGTAATGTGGTATCAAAAATTATGACTTGATCGCTCATTGTTATTCCTTTTTATATTGGCGCTTACGCGGTATTTCATGCCTTAAAAACAAAAAACCCGCACTTTAGCGCGGGTTCTTGTTAATTTGTTGAGTTGCTCTAAAACTATCACTTTACTCCACACACAAGCTATCCGCGCAAAAAGATGCGAGGAGGAGACTGAGGCGGAGAGTAAATAAGTTAATCAACATGCAAATCTCTAATTTGTGTAAAAGATAATATTAAATTGATGATATTTTTACCAAATGATATTAGTTGTGTCAATGATTATTTATTAATAGTAATAATATATTGCAAATGATAATACTATAAAAGAAACCGTTATTTATTGTGTTATTTACAATAAACCTTATTTGATTGTGGTTTATTATTTAAGGATATATATTGTAATAATAAGTTGAGTGATGCATTTTTCGAATTATAATAAAGTTCCACTATTAACGGAGGCATAATCATGAATATTGTCGAAATTTCACAGCAACGTTATACCACCAAGCATTATGATAAAACTAAAAAAATTCCAGCTGATAAAATCGAACAACTGTTAACCGTGTTAAGAAATAGTCCTTCATCAGTGAATTCACAGCCTTGGCATTTTTTTGTGATTGATAATGAAACAGCCAAAAATAAAATCTTACCAGCAATTGCTGAGTTTAATCACCCACGAGTTGCAGATTCTTCCCATACTATCGTCTTTTGTGTTAAAACCCCTTTAGATGATACTCATTTAGTTAATCTCCTTAATCAAGAAGATAAAGATGGTCGCTTACCTTCGGCAGATCTTAAAAAAGCCCAAGATGAAGGTAGACGTTATTTTGTCAAGCTCAATAGCTCAACGCCTGAAGCGCAACTTTGTTGGGAAAGTAAGCAAGCCTATATTGCATTAGGGCAATTATTGTTTGCCGCTGCGGCAATTGGTGTTGATTCTACTGCGGTTGAAGGTTATGACTCAGCGAAAATGGATGAGATTTTAGGTCTTAAACAAAAGGGGCTAAAAAGTATCGTGATAGCGACATTAGGTTATCGAGCAGAAAATGATGGTAATGCGCACCGACCAAAATCACGCCTCCCTAAAGAACAGATTTTTACTTTTTTATAAACAAACCAATAATCCCGCCCAGTAATAGGTGGGATTGCTTAAAATGGCTTTATATCATTTCTGATAATAATTTTTATATTGCTTAAGTTGTTCTTCTAAAGCTTGCTGTTGTTCTGTGGTAAATTCTTCATAAAAAAAGAAATAACTATAATTTTTTAGCAAGGAAAATAAATAACCATCTGGAACCTTCTCAATTTTATAAAATTCAGTATATTTTATAGAAGAAACGGATATTTTTAGCTTAAAAATAAATTCTATACGGTCATCATAAAAAATACAGGTCATATTGCGAAAGCACTCATTTAATGATGCAACAAAATTTTTTGCAGTTTTTTTTGCATAATTAATAATCATTATAAAGAAAAGAAAAGAAAGATATAAAAGTACTGCAGATAAAGTTATTGCAGCTGAAAGAAGATTATTATTTATAACAACATACAATATACAAAAAAATAATAAGAAAACAGATAAAATTAAATAGTTTTTTTTGGTATTTTTTAATTGATTACGAAGAAGAGAATAAACACGATTATAGTCAACCACGTAATCTGCAATTGTTGCTATTCTCGGTTCTTGGTTTTTACCCAAATAGGAAGTTAAATATTTTTTGACGACCACTAAATCAGCAGGTTTAAACAGATCAAAACTCAGAAAATCAAATAGCATATTATTGCTAAAAAGGATAAAACCATTTTTGGCTTCTTGTATTTGAAAAAGCTGTGAATAATAAAAAGTGTTCACTTCATTTTTATCTTTATTTAGCTTTACCATTTTTTCATTATCAAAAGTAAAGGTGAAATTACGCATATTATTAGCGATTGAATCATCTAATTTTTGTGTAAAATCATCATCCAAACTGCCCCATCGAGCATAATAAGAATCTATCAAATATTGTCGATCGATATGACAATCAACTGTAATTTGTTCATTATTCATCAGAGCTCCCAAAAAATGACATATATAAATAAAAAAACTATCAAATTTATTTAATATTAAGCATACACGAAACTAATTAAACTGTATGTAATAAAATTTAATAATAATTAAGATTTCAAACGAATTCGAGAAATAACCCTAGACCCATTTCTCAGAATCGTTACAATATAGCCCATCAATAAATATAGCAAATCATTACTGCTTTGCTATTGGTTAACAAAAAAACAAGTAAGGTTTTTATGGCGCAATATGTTTATACCATGAATAGAGTTGGGAAAATTGTTCCTCCTAAACGCTATATTTTAAAAGATATTTCTTTGAGTTTTTTCCCAGGTGCCAAAATTGGGGTGCTGGGTTTAAATGGGGCAGGTAAATCCACTTTATTACGCATAATGGCTGGTGTGGATACTGAGATTGAAGGTGAAGCTCGACCACAGCCTGATATTAAAATTGGTTATTTACCTCAAGAACCAAAACTTGATCCTAAACAGACTGTGCGGGAAGCGGTTGAACAAGCGGTAGGTGATGCCAAACAAGCACTTGCGCGTTTAGATGAGGTTTATGCTGCTTATGCCGATCCTGATGCTGATTTTGATAAGTTAGCCAAAGAGCAAGCTGAACTTGAAGCCATTATTCAAGCGCAAGATGCCCATAACTTAGATAATCAACTGGAACGGGCCGCGGATGCATTACGTTTACCAGATTGGGATGCCAAAATTGAAACACTCTCTGGTGGTGAACGCCGCCGTGTAGCAATTTGTCAATTATTGCTTGAAAAACCGGATATGTTATTAATCGACGAACCGACTAACCATTTAGATGCAGAATCGGTAGCATGGTTGGAACGTTTTTTACATGATTATGAAGGCACCGTTGTCGCCGTAACCCATGACCGCTACTTTTTAGATAATGTTGCGGGTTGGATTTTAGAACTTGACCGTGGTGAAGGTATTCCTTGGGAAGGTAACTATTCATCTTGGTTAGAGCAAAAAGATCAGCGTTTAGCACAAGAAGCGGCAACCGAATCTGCACGGCGTAAATCGATTGAAAAAGAACTCGAATGGGTGCGTCAAAATCCGAAAGGTCGCCAAGCGAAGAGCAAAGCTCGTTTAGCGCGTTTTGAAGAGTTAAATAGCAACGATTACCAAAAACGTAATGAAACTAACGAACTGTTTATTCCACCAGGGCAACGTTTGGGTGATAAAGTGATTGAAGTGAGTAACCTCACTAAATCCTATGGAGATAGAATACTAATTGATAATCTTTCGTTTAGTATTCCCAAAGGCGCGATTGTTGGGATTATTGGTCCTAATGGTGCCGGTAAATCGACTTTATTTAGAATGTTATCTGGTAAAGAGCAACCCGATTCAGGCACGATTACTTTAGGTGATACCGTACAATTAGCGTCAGTTGATCAGTTCCGTGACAGTATGGATGATAGCAAGACTGTTTGGGACGAAATCTCCAATGGTCAAGATATTATGCGTATCGGTAATTTTGAAATCCCAAGCCGTGCTTATGTTGGACGCTTTAACTTTAAAGGTGTTGATCAACAAAAACGTGTGGGTGAACTGTCTGGCGGTGAACGTGGGCGGGTACATTTAGCTAAATTATTACAAGTTGGTGGTAACGTATTATTACTCGACGAACCGACCAATGATTTAGATGTTGAAACCCTGCGGGCACTGGAAAACGCCTTGTTAGAGTTCCCGGGCTGTGCATTAGTGATTTCACATGACCGCTGGTTCCTAGACCGTATTGCCACTCATATTTTAGATTACCAAGATGAAGGGCATGTTGAGTTCTTTGAAGGTAATTTCACCGAATATGAAGAGTGGAAAAAACGTACGCTTGGTGCCGAAGCCTTAGAGCCAAAACGCGCTAAATATAAAAGAATCACCAAATAGTTCTGTTCATCAATTGCCGCCGATATCATTCGGCGGAACATTTTGTAACTAAATCGTTATTAACAATAAAATGATCTTAATCCCAATCTTTGGATACTTTTACCACTTTAGCAAACGTTTCTTTTAATAAAGTTGGAATAGCATTTGCACCACGGGATTTGGCATCGTCACATACAGCAATAGCTAAATCGGGTTTTGAGCTTTTGTGAATAGCTTTTTGAATGATTTTGGGTACTGACATATCAATATGCTGCACAGTATTATAAGCCACTAATTTATATACATGACTAAATCCATGTTTAAATAAAAAGTTTTCAATGTCACGAGCCGGTAATACGGTTAAGCAATCATCGGGACTCTTATTTTCAGGACAAAGGGATTGCACGGTTTCAGCATATTTTTTACCAGCCATATCACCATCAGTAATCACATACCAATGAATACCCATCTTATTGGCATATTTTATCAGCGGTTTTAACCCGCATTGGGCAAACTCAAGTAGTTGTACCCCTTCAGAACTTAAGTGGTAACCACTTTGTTCGGCCAGTTCACGCAGTAACCATACTTCCGTTTCTCCTTCAACCAGTAGCCAACAACGGGCAAAGAGTGCAAGGGGGCGACGATAAAGCACATGAAATAAAATACGACGACTATCACCTGCACTGAGTGAATTTGGCGCAACATATTTTACGACAATTTGATCGGGCAAACGGATTAAACGATAAATACATTCTAACGGGAAAAGTGATACAAGATCGCTCGAATTGGAGGTAATAATTTTTTGAGTAGGGAGATGTTTAAGCAAACGAAAGCCAACCGATAAGATAATTGGGTGCAACTGACTTTCAGGTTCTTCTAAAATTAAAATTGGCACTGAGCTTTGTGATAATGGATTATCACCTTTGGCGCTCATAATTGAGCCAAAAATGCCTAACAAAGCGGTGCGCAAATAATCATTATCTAGATTATCAAGTATATTATTAATGCGTTCTAGCGAATCCCAATCTTCACTGCGTGGACTTGTTTTTTTAGCGATTTGCTTGTAGTGAAAACGGTGCTCATGATCAACAAAATAGTATTCCAATAATGCACGCGCGGCTTGTAAACCCCGATGTAATTCATCTTGACTTAGTTGAGCTGAATTTTCTTTTAATTGATTGGAAAGTTGCTGGATATAATATTCGGAGAGCGGTTGATTGGTAATGGGTATATTTTCAGGATTAATTGAATTTTTGAGCGTCATGACTGGGTTTAGACTAATTAAAATTGCAATTAATAATTTATGGTTTTCAATATTAAACGGCTTTCCAAAATTATCGATTAATTGATGTTGGGTAACAATATTATCATCTTGTTTTTCAGCAGTAATTTGATAAGTAATACGATGTAATTTATCTGGTTCTGACCGATCGCTTACCGCTAATAATGGTTGATATGCTTGGCTATTGAGTTCATCAAGATGGGATTCACAATAAGTGGTTTTAATACTAATGGTATTACCATAATTTTCGAACTGGTCATGGTAAAAATCTGAATCGATAAATTGATAAAATTTATTATCCAACGATAACAGTTTTAAAGCACTAATTAAGCTTGATCGCCCCCAGCGATTTTCACCAATTAGTACGCTAGATTTAGCATTAAGCTTTAATGATAGTTGGTTTATCCCTTTGAATCCTACAATCTCTATTTGTTCAATAAACATAGCATTTCCTTATGGTTAAAGCTGATACTTTTGGGTTCGCTGTGCAATTCGTTCCGCTTTTTGTTGCGTGCTGCTGATTAATTTATGTTCGTCACGCAAAATGTCTTTTAATGGCTTATTGAAATAGTTTTTTAGAAATAACCAAATATCTCGTTTGGTTAACCCTATTTTAGTTGATGAAAAGTACAGACCAATTAAGTCTTTATCACGCCAACGTGTTGGCACTTTAGCACGCGTTTGTGCACGATGTAAATCAATAACCGATAGTTTTATCTGTTGCTTGTTTTCAAACAGTGGAATATCCAATAAAAAATGACATAAATAACAATCACGATGGTTCACCCCTGCAGCGTGCATGTTAGCGGTCATGTTAGCAAGATAGATAATTAGTGAACGTTTAAGATGATAAGTTGGTGGTTCGGTTAACCATGGTTTAGTAAAATCTTCTAAACTAATCGTCGGATTTAGATCTTTGGTAATAATAAAGGAATGACGAGTTAGTGGATTTAACCCTTTACGACCAAATGCACGTCCATCCATGGTATTCACGCCAGCTTGTTCTAGGCGATGAATCGCTTGCCACTCTTGTTTTGCATCTAACACAGGTAAGCGCAATGAAATCAGGTTTTTAACGATCTCTTTAACGGTGGTACCGCGATGGATCTTAATAAAATAAGATTCACCTTCAAACTTAAAATTCAAGGTTTTGCGTTGTTTTACCGCGCGATATATTTCACCAGATATCAGTTCAACCTCGGTAAAGGGATCTTTATCTTGCCATAGTTTATCAAAGGGTGATTTAAGTTCTATTTCATTCATAAGGGCGACAACCTAAAATAATGTCAGCTGCGCGATCAGCTAAATGGTATAAATCGGCACTATTGCCATAGTGAATGGCATTTTCATGCCAAATTTGATACTGCTCGTTATTGGTCATAGCAGTTTGCACTGCTTGATTTAACTCTGATTGTGAATAAGGTTCAGTTAATACCACACCCGCTTTAGCATCATCAATATGATAGGCATATCCAGCATTCCCTGACACAATCACGGGCACTCCCGCCGCTAAGCCTTCAATTAATACCATGCCTGCCGCTTCATGTCGGGCTGGATGTAATAATAAATCGGCGGCAAATAAAAAATCAGGGATATCATCGCGACCAGAATAAAAACGCACTTGATGTTCAATACCAAGCTGTTTAGCTAATTTTTGATAAGCTTCGGGTTTATCTTGCCCCACCACCAGATAAATGACTTTCTGTTTTAATTCGCTTGGTAAAGCGGCAATGGCAGTTAATGAGCGATCAACCCCTTTACGTTTAAAGTCGGAACCGATTTGCAGCATGACAAACGCATCAGCCTTAATTTGGTTCGCTTGCCTGAATTGCTGGCGTTTAATTAACGATTCTGGATTAAATTTGCGATCTAGTGCAATACCCGGTGGTAATAGATTAAATCGGTTTTGTTGAGTATGATAAAAGTGTTCAAAATCAGCAATTTGTTGCTTAGTTAATACCATAATTTGCGTATAATATTGCCGGTTAAATACCGCATCTTCAAAAGCTAAATAGTGTTTACAACGCTTGGTTAATTTATATAAAAAACGCTTATGTGAGACTTTTTCGGCAAAACAAGTATCGCCAGCAAAATAAACATCTAATTCAGGCATTTTGTTAAAACCCACTACGCAGTCAACCGGATTAGCTTGTAAGTGAGCTTTAACCCAGTGGTAATAAGATTCGTTACGGCTATGATTAGATAACCCTTTTTTCGGCACTAGAATAATATCCAATTGCGAAGGTTTAACCCCTTGCCAATTCATCACATAAACACGAACCTTATGACCACGAGCTTGACAAGCGTTAGCAATTTGCAAAAAATCGCGTTGCAAACCGCCATAAGGGAAATATTTATAAATACAAAAAGCCAGTTGCATGCAGATTGCCTCAAGTGATAAAGGGCTATTATATACTTAGTCTTGATTGTTGCGCAAAGTTTGATTCTGAGGATGAACTTTGTTAAGACATCTCATCTATGCCTGTATTTGTTTAGAAGATAGTATTAATAGTGTAAAAATGATTCAGGAGTCTATACCGTTACAATATGTTTGATTTTGACAGAGGAGTGGGTAACGCTTTTTTGTTCATCCCCCCAATCTACTATGTATTGATGTCATGTGTGTTAGCACCACTGAAAACGCCAATAAAAAGACCAAAAAAGATAAAGTGTGGCAACAGATAAATAGAGATATCGTATTTTTTTATTTTTGGTGAAAAATAAACTTAAAATAAATGGTATGACGATAATAAGGAAAACTTCTTCGCCATCTCTTCCGCCCAAAGGTAGAGAGCAAAGACTATCCACATCACCAGAAGCTACCATCCATTCATATTCATCAGTTGAAAATAAATTTATGACGATTAATACCAACAGAAAATGGATAAATGAAAGCATATTGTTTTTAATCATCATTAAGATACTGCTGATTATTTTGGACATGGTTAAGGAGTTTAATCCTAAGTTGACTTATGCTTAACTAATTTCAATTAATATAACAAAGTAGTTGAAATAACCCAATATTTAGCCACAAAATTGCTTAAAAAATCGCTATGTTATTAGATAAAGTGCCGAAATGAGCGTAATTTGTCAAAATGTTTCAGGAAAAGCATGTGTTTTAGTATAAAACCCTTCTTTAACCATAACATTACTACTCATTTAAACCAACATAAATTAAGCTTTTTAAAGTCATTTGAACAGTTATATAACTGTTCATTATTCCCATTAAAAATCATTACAATTAATTTCATTATTTGTACCATCATTATGTTGTGTGGTTTTGGCATAATCAAATTACCCCTCAATGTTTTTAAAAAGTTAATAAACAGCGAAAAATACAGGTAATTAATAAGGCATTAACCAATTTGCAACGAAATTTTAGTTATTGCTGTATGGCTATATAAATAACCTAAAATCAATGCCTGGCGCCAAGATCTTTGTCTTCACTATTACCATGTAATTGGCGAGTTAATTCATTGCAGGTGACGATTTTGTGATTAGCGATTTTAAATAAAGCAAAAACCTCAAACTCGCTGACACTATTGTCTGTTTTTGTGACTTTAACAAAATGATGGGTGTGAACCTGATCCCCTGATTGACTTATCGCGTCTATGGTGACAGCAAATTGTTTGACCACACTACGTAATAATTGCATATGAGCTGCAAACTCATTAAAGCCTAGGGTTTTACCATCTACGGTTTGTTGATAATCAGGTGAAAAATATTTTACGATTAATTCATGAATATCAAGATCCGATGTCAGTAAATCACTTAGTGCGTGTTTAACTATTTGAATATTGTCCATTAAATTCTCCTATGCTTTAAAACAATAATTATCGCCGATGGCGCTACCTTGTACACCAAATTGGCGTAAGTTGTGATCGACGGCATTCATGGATTGCCAGTGGTTTTCACACCAATCCGGCGCTAATAGGGTAGGCTTTCTGGCATTGGCCGAAATGCGATGATATAAAATATTGGCGGGGGTTTGGCGAATAATATCACCCGCAATATCCACATACTCATCTAATGACAATACATCAAGACGGCCAGCACGCCACGCTTTGGCCATAATGCTACCTTCGACAATATGCAACGGATGCAGTTTTAAACCATCTACACCACTATTTAGCACGCACTCTAACGTAAACATATTGTCTTGTTTGGATTCTTTCGGCAGACCAATAATTAAATGTGTGCAAACTTTAATCCCTAGCTGACGAGCTTTTTGTACCGTTTGCTGATAATCAATAAAGGTGTGTCCGCGGTTAATCGCATGCAACGTTTTATCAAGTGCAGTTTGTAAACCGAGTTCTAGCCAAACTTCATACCCTTTTTCTTGATAAGATGCTAATAAATCAAGTGCTTCATTGGGTACACAATCCGGACGTGTGCCAACACAGAGTCCCACTATATCGGCACTGTTTAATGCCTCTTCATACATATTTTTAAGGATTTCAACTTCGGCATAGGTACTGGTATAAGCTTGAAAGTAGGCAAGATAACGTTTAGATTTTTTCATTTGCTGGGCTTGCGAAGTCAGCTGATCTGCAATCGATTTAACTTGTATGGACTCATCAATAATAGACGCAACATTACAAAATGTGCAACCACCCACACCAATGGTGCCATCACGATTGGGGCAACTAAAGCCACCATGTAAGGTCAGTTTATAAATTTTTTCGCCATAACGGCGTTGTAGATCTGCACCAAAAGTATTGACGACTAAATGAAGTTGCATAATAAACCAGTAAAAAAATTTAGGGTATTGTACGCCAAGGTGTTGATTTGCTTCAAGCAATGCATTTTGCAGCAAGACTATTTTTGTAAAGTATATTTTTCAGTGGTTGGCGAATGGCTACTATTTTTAATAATATGTATTAATTTAATCTGGTCACCTTTTTTCGCTTCAGTTAAGTCATAAGCGTTGGCTAAGGTAATTAATAGCTCATATGGTTTATTGTCGGGCAATTGACAACCACTGTCTGCTCGTCCTGCTATTTTTGTGTCAGTAATCCAAATCTTCAATTTAAAATCACTCACTTCATATGCTGAATTAGCCATAATCTCTCCATTATTATCGACACGATTCATCGATTTAATCATGATAACTGGATCCTCTAATAACGTTCCCGTTAATAGGCAACTATTCACATAAGATGCAGAAGCAGAGAATGAAAAAAGAAAAATAATTAACAAAATAGTCAGTCGAATAATATTCATCATATGAAGACATTGTTTTAGGTAAGTTTGTAATAATTATATAGCGTTCAAATCAATTTTGTCTAACAAGCAAAATTTAGTAAATATAAATTCATTAGATGGAAGAATTGTTTTATCCATTGAATTTAATACGAAAATTAACATAAATCTTTTTTGCTTATTTACCAAATGATAATTATTACTATTTGATGTTGATAATTGTGATCATTAGCAATAAGATATGGCTACTGTTAAAAAAGTTAGAGGTGAATTATGTCGTATGTTATGCGGAAATTAGTTATTGTTTTATTCTCATCATTATTTTCTTTATCTTTATGTTACGCCGATATTTCATTACCGACACCTCAAACTAAAGATGGAATGAGTTTATTAGAAAGCTTAAAAAAACGTGCTTCCACGCCGGGGGGAGATTTTCCGGTGGGTAACATTTCGGATGAGGATCTTTCCACCATCCTTTGGGCCGCTAGTGGTTTAAATCGAGGTAAAACGGGTTGGACTGTTCCAATGGTGCATGGTGTTCCACCTTATGTGCGTATTTATGTGGCCGGTGAAAAAGGTGTATTTTTATATGAATGGGAAGGGCACTATTTGCGAGAGATCAGTAAGAAAGATATTCGTGCAGATATAGGTAAGCAGAATTTTACTAAACGCGCTGCGTATTCTTTAATTTTTGTCCCAGATTTAAATGCATTAACGCAACATCCACCTGAACAAGCCAATGAATTTAGACACATAGCAGTTGGCGCTATGAGCCAAAATATTTATCTTGTTGCAGCTTCATTGAAATTAGATGTCAGATATATTCATTCTATTAAACCAGAAATGATTGCCGAAGAGTTAAAATTACCTGAAAACAGTAAGCCAATTGGAATAATGTTACTAGGAAAATAAAAGGAATAAAAAAGTGAAACGATTTTTAGCATTAGCATTTTTGCTTATTACAAGTGTAATTGCTTTTGTTCCATCATCTTATGCTACTGACAAAAAATATGATAGCTGGAATGCGATCATTGATGAAATGGATGCGATTTTAAATGATTCGTATGATATCTATTTTATGAAAGACAGTGATAAAGCCAAAGAGCGAGTTAATGATGCTTATTTTGGTTTTTATGAAAAACATGGTGTTGAACGTGCCGTCATGTCTTACATTTCCGGTAAACGTGGTACGGATACCGAATATCAGTTTGCTAAAATTAAGCGCCTGATGACTGATGGTGCGCCGAATAAAGTAGTTCGAGCAGAAATTGATACAATTTTAAAAATGCTGCATGAAGACGCTAACGAATTAGATGGTAAGAAAGAAAGTGGTTGGAGTGTGTTATTAGCATCATTCATCATTATATCGCGGGAAGGTATAGAAGCTATTTTAGTTATTGCGGCAATTTCGGCTTACTTGGTACGTTCTGGCAATATGCCAATGGTGAAAGTAGTTTATATGAGTTCGTTAGTGGCAGTCTTTGCTAGTATTTTAATGGCAATTGCGCTTCACTCACTATTAGATATTAGTGGTGCTAATCAAGAGATGCTGGAAGGTGGGGCAATGTTGCTTGCCACTGTGGTACTGTTTTTTGTTAGTAACTGGATGTTCTCTAAAGCCGAAGCTGAAGCATGGAAGAGCTATGTTGAAGGCAAAGTGCAAACTGCTATCTCATCGGGAAGTAGTTTTGCTTTAGGTTTTGCTGCCTTTTTAGCTGTGTTCCGTGAAGGTGCTGAAACCATCTTATTTTATCAAGCCATGCTGGCTGAGGCTAAAGAGCATATAAATATGGTGTGGTATGGATTAGGTCTAGGTTGCTTTGTGCTTGCCTTTATCTTTAGCGTGATCCGTTTTTGTACGATAAAATTACCAATTAAACCATTTTTTATTGGCACCAGTGCATTAATGTATATTATGGCGATTGCCTTTGCAGGTGGTGGGGTAAAAGAGTTACAAGAGGCGGATATTATTCCAGTTACTCCAGTGGATTTTGTACACTCATTTGGTATTTTAGGCATCTATCCAACAGTTGAAACCTTAGTACCACAACTATTTATGGTGCTAATTGTGGTCATTTCTGTGGTGTATTTGAAAGTAAAACATAGTAAAAAAGTAGTTAATAAATAGCTTAAAGTTAGTTCAGATGTTAATTGAATTTTTGATATCGGCATCCAGATGCTAACTTGGCGAGTAAAGAAGTAGTAATTACAACAAGTAATGAGTAGTTAAATAAAAAGTAGAGGAGTTTTCAATGAAAAAATTAGTATTCGCAGCTGGGATTTCATCAATATTAGCATTATCTTCATTTGCTTATGCTGCGTCAGCGCCGGCACCAGGGGAACAAAAAGGTTTTGAAGAGTTCCCTATCGGTGAAGAAGTAACGGTTGGTCCATTACATATTAGCGCGGTCTATTTTCAACCGGTTGATATGGAACCAGCTGGCATGGGCGGCCTTCCAGCATCAAAATCAGATATGCATATTGAAGCAGATATCTCTGCTGCTGATGGCAACAATTTAGGTTATGGTAAAGGGGATTTTGTACCTTATTTAACTGTTAAATATCAAATCCTAAAAGAAGGTAGTAAGAAAGCCATCGAAGGTAACTTCATGCCAATGAATGCATCTGATGGTCCTCACTATGGTAACAATATTAAACTTGATGGTGCCGGTAAATATAAAGTTACCTTTACCATTGAAAATCCAGAAAAACAAGGTTATTTATTACACGTTGATAAAGAAACCGGTGTAGAAGGGCGTTTCTGGACTAAACCAATTACTGTTTCTTGGGACTTTGATTACGTTCCTCGAGCATGGTAATTTGCTTTAAAAATAAATTACTAATATTGGCGAGTAGTTAACTCGCCAATAATATCGCAACAACTAGTCAATCATTATGCTTCAATATCTTATAAAGATTACTGATAATACCTTTATTCCTATTATTATAATTGCGCTACTTACAGCCACCATTATCAAATTAAATGCCATGCAATGTAAAAAAATTGTGCTAATAGGTTTGGTGTTAGGCTTTATTGCGGCATTAGTTTATGCGATTTTGAAACGTAATACCGGTTTTGCCGTTCGCGAATTTTATGATCTTGGCGTGATTATTCCTTGGACAATTGTAGCCATTCCATTATTAATCACTATTTGGATGTCAAAAAAACATACCAATACATTTGTTAAAGCGCTATTTGTCTTATTAACGACCCTGAGTATAGGATTAGTTGCTGCACAATGTCTACCGAATTTAATGTTATATCCATTTGAATTTGCAGTGGGTATGGACACAATTTTTAATAATGACTTTCTATTTAAGTGTGTTGGTTATGGTTTTGCGTTAATTGTCATTTTGTTAATGGGTATTTTTACTTACCGTATTTGTAATCGACTTTCTGATAAATTTGTTTTGGTTATTACCACACTGGCACTGATTATCTTCACTATTGAAAATGGCATTAACATTCTTCAGATCTTTATTGTAAGACGTTTTATTTCATCACAACCATGGATGATGGATCTGGTTATTTTTGTTTTAGGTCATGTTAACTTCTTTATCTTTATTTTTATGGCTATTGTGCTGTTTTTGGCGATGGTCTTATATATCAAATCAAAAACCACCTCATTAGTCGGTAGTAATCCTGCCCAAATTCGCAAAATGAAAGCGCAATTACGCAGTGACAGAAGGGCTTCATTACTGGTTTTAGCTGGTGTGGCAATTACGGCTTATACGGTAACGCGAGCACGCTATATATTTGAAAAAGGTGTGGAGCTATCCCCCGCTGAGCCTATTACGCCCAATGCTGATGGCTTAATTGTGATCCCCCTTGAAAAAATCAATGATGGTAATTTACACCGTTATGGCTTTGAAGCGTCAGATGGCACGGTAGTTCGGTTTATTATTATTAAGAAGAGCGAAAATGCTTATGGGGTTGGTCTTGATGCTTGTGATATCTGTGGTGCCACAGGTTATTATCAACGAGGTAATCAAGTCGTTTGTATTTTGTGTGATGTCGTGATGAATATTGCCACTATCGGCTTCCCCGGTGGTTGTAATCCGGTACCGCTTAAATTTGAAATTATTGACGGTAATATGGTGATTAGACCTGCTCATCTTGAAGCAGAAAAAAATCGCTTCAAATAAAAGCGTAATAAAAGTGAGAAGATATGTTTCGTAGAATGTTACTAAGCGTGTTAATACGGCAAAAAAAGAAGCTATGTTTAATTGCCATTACCGTCGCGTTAGGGGTGTCATTAGCTACTGCTATGTTAAACGTCATGTTTGATGTGGGTGACAAGGTTAACCAAGAGCTAAAAGCCTATGGTGCTAATTTAAACATTGTGCCCAAAGGTACCGCTTTGGTAAATGAAATGTATCAGCTAGATAATAATGACAAACAACAAGCGATGCAGTTTATTAAAGAAGATGATCTGGTCAAAATTAAGATGATCTTCTGGGCATATAATATTGTGGATTTTGCCCCTTATCTCACAACGCAAGCCACCTTTAATGATAAACCCATTACTGTAGTTGGTACTTGGTTTAATAAACATCTTAATATCCCAACTGGTGATGAAGTGGATACGGGCATGTTAGCTATGAAGTCATGGTGGACTATTGAGGGCAACACCATGACCGATGGCAATTTACAAGGGGTAATGGTTGGAGAAACAGTCGGGAAACAATGGCATTTAAAGTTAGGTGATAGTATTACCTTAACCTCACCACAAACTAATAAAAATGTTACTTTAACGGTAAATAATATTTTTCATAGTGGTGGCGCTGAAGATGCGCAATTATTTGTATCACTACCTGTAGCACAACAACTCGCCGATAAACCAGGGTTGGTGGAACGAGTTGAAGTCAGCGCGTTGACCACGCCTGAAAATGACTTAGCGCGTAAAGCGGCTCAAGATCCGAATAGTTTATCCAGAACCGAATGGGATACTTGGTATTGTACCGCTTACATTAGTTCGATTGCTTATCAGTTAGAAGAACTCATGCCAGATGTCCGGGTAAAAGCGATTATGCAAGTGGCAGAATCAGAAGGTTCGATCTTACAAAAAACGCAATTGTTAATGCTACTATTAACTATTCTTTCGCTAATCTGTTCGGCGTTGGCCATTTCGAATTTAGTTACCGCTAATGTTATTGAACGTAGTACCGAAATTGGTTTGTTAAAAGCACTAGGTGCCACCAATACTTCAGTAGCATTACTTATTTTGACTGAAATATTAGTGATCGCTTTTGTAGGGGGCGTTTTTGGTTATTTCCTCGGAATAGGTTTTGCCCAAATTATTGGGCATACCGTATTTGGTTCATTTATCGAACCGAAAATGGTGATTATTCCATTGGTGATCATCATGGTATTTTTAATCACACTATTAGGTAGTTTGCCGGCACTACGGATGATGATGTTTTTGCGCCCAACTGATGTATTACACGGGCGATAATGGAAAGTAGAGATGGTCATAAATAAAAATCGACGTTTTATTATTAAAACAGTTCTTAGCTCACTAATTCGTCGCCGATCACGTATTGCAGTAGCGTTACTTGGTGTGGCAATTGGTGCTACAGTATTACTTGGTATGGTGACACTTTGTTATGACATTCCGCGCCAAATGGGGCAAGAGTTCCGGTCTTATGGTGCTAACATGTTATTTATGCCGGCTAATAATCAACCGACCATGAATATGAATGAAGTAAAAAAAGCGGTTGCTTTATTACCACAAAATAAAATCTTAGGGGTTACGCCATTTCGTTATGATTCTATTCGTAGCAATCAACACCCTTATACTATTGTGGGCACTGATTTTGAGCAAGTGACCAAAACGAGCCCATATTGGCAGATTGAAGGTACATTACCTCAAAATCCCCATGAAATTATGATTGGTGTGGATATTGCTAATTTTGCGATGTTAAATATTGGTAATACTGTTTCGATTTCGGGTAAATCTAAGCAAAAATCTCGGTTTGATGAAGAGATGAAAATTACGGGTATCGTTAAAACGGGACGCGCTGAAGATAATTTTATTTTTATTAATTTGCATGATTTAGAGCAATTATTGGAAGAAAGTGATCAAGCCGAAGTGGTGGAAGTAAGCATTACCGCATCTGAAGCAGAATTAAAACAATATATTGACACAATCAGTAACCAATTGACCACTATCGAGCCGCATTTGATTAAATGGGTTACCCAATCTGAAACCTCAGTACTAGGCAAGCTCTCATCATTGCTCTACTTAGTCACATTAGTAGTGTTAGTACTAACTATGATTTGTGTCGCGACAACCATGATGACAGTGGTGATGGAACGCCGTAAAGAAATTGGTCTTAAAAAAGCTATTGGCGCAAATAATAAGAGTATTGCTAAAGAGTTTTTAGCTGAAGGATTAGTGTTAGGGATTATTGGTGGAACTATTGGTGCTTTTTGTGGAATTATTTTTGCGCAGGTAATTAGCACCAATGTTTTTGGTCGCTCAATTAGCATTGAATTTTATTTAATCCCAATTACGATTGCTGTGTCAGCTATAGTTACAGTTATTGCTTGTTTAATTCCAGTCAAACGGGCGGTTGAAGTCGAACCAGCGTTAGTCTTGCGTGGCGAATAGGATATAACAAATGAATATACTTGAAGTAAAAAATGTCTCTAAAATTTATGGTTCTTTGCATGCACTTTCTGAGGTGAATTTAACCGTTGAAGAAGGCAAGTGGTTATCCATTATGGGGCCATCGGGTAGTGGTAAAAGTACCTTAATGAATATCATCGGTTGTATGGACAAACCATCATTAGGATCGGTTATCCTTGATGGACAAGATATCACTCAACTTTCTTTATCAGAACTAACTGAAATCCGTCGTGATAAAATCGGTTTAATTTTCCAACAGTTTCATCTGGTTTCTTATTTAACGGCTTTAGAAAACGTCATGGTCGCGCAATATTATCATAGTATGGTGGACGAAAAAGAGGCGATGCAAGCACTTGAGCGAGTTGGTTTAGCTGCGCGAGCCAAGCATTTACCGCGCCAGCTTTCTGGTGGTGAACAGCAACGCGTTTGTATTGCCAGAGCTCTGATAAATTATCCTAAGTTAATCCTCGCGGATGAACCAACCGGTAATTTAGATGAAACAAATGAGGAGATGGTCATGAATTTATTGCATCAACTCCATGAAGAAGGCAGTACTATTATTGTGGTGACTCACTCACCTGAAGTCTCAAAACATGCCCAAAATACCGTCGTCTTAGAACATGGTAAAGTGGCTCGATTTATAACCAATTAACCAATGCAAGGGCTTTAACTTTATGAAAAATCGTCTAATTTCATCATTACTTTTTATTATTATAGGGGCATTACTGATTTTAGTGCCTTTGTATATCGTGCCAGTCTGCCCACCGCCAGAAGTTGCTTCTATGCCGACTGATATGGGCAACCATATGATGAATCATGAAATGGCACATAGTACCTCAGGTACCATTATGAAATGTTTTTGGACTGCCAGAGCTGAAGTCGGGATTGGTATTGTGGTGTTAGCTATTGGGTTATTGATGTTATTTTCACGTACGGTGTTTGTACGCATGGGGTTAAGCATGGCGCTTGCTTGTATTTCATTTTTTACCGCAGCCATTCCAACTATTTTAATTGGTGTTTGCCCGGGAGCCATGATGCTATGTAATATGGGCACCAAACCCGCTTTAATTTTGTTATCGGCATCATTATTGGTGGTAGCAATTATTAATACCCTTTATTTGAATAAAGCCTCTAAAAAACTTAATTTTAAATAGCAGGCAACAAGGTTTAAACATGCAGGAAAAAACTATCACCATTGCAAACTTAGCTTGGCGAAATGTGCAGCGTCGCCCATTCCGTAGTTGTTGTTTGATTATTATCATTATGCTGTTTTCGGCCACCTTATTTGGTGGTAGCGTATTGATGAAGAACTTGAGTTTAGGGATTTCCGGCATGGCCGATCGTTTGGGTGCTGATATTCTTATTGTTCCCCACGGTTATGAAAAAAATCTCGAAGTCGCATTATTGCGTGGAGAGCCAAGTAGTTTTTACCTTAAAGTTGACTTAATCGATAAAATCAAAGATATTCAAGGCATTGATGCTATTTCTCCGCAACTATTTATTGCTTCACTAAATGCTGGCTGTTGCAGCACTAAAGTCCAATTAATCGGTTTTGATCAGCACAGCGATTTTGTGATTAAACCATGGTTGCAATCGCAACTGTCAACGCCACTTACCGATAATGAAGTGGTAGTCGGTGCTAAAATCTCATCGCAAGTGGGTGATGAAATTAAGTTCTTCAACCATCCATTTAAAATTGCCGCTAAAATGGATAGTACCGGAATGGGTTTTGATACCTCTGTTTTTATGACCTTACAAGCGGCAAGAACCTTAATGCAAGAGGCTAAATTAGTGGAAGGTGATGTTGATCATTTCGCTAATTATGTTTCCTCGGTGTTTATTAAAGTGAATCCTGACTATCAACCTAAAGATATTGTTAATCAAATAATGCCAAAATATGCCATAGACTATAATATAGATTTTGTTATGACTAAAGGCATGATAAGCAATATCTCCAAATGGTTAAATAGCTTTTCCACCATTGTCTATAGTTTGTCGGCCATTTTTTGGGTGCTGGCCATTATTGTTATTTTTATCATTTTCTCTTCCATGCTTAATGAACGTAAACGTGAAATTAGTTTATTACGCATACTTGGTGCCTCACGACTAATGTTAGTTAAAATGCTATTGCGTGAATCGTTAATTATTAGTGCCTTAGGTGGTATAGCTGGGATCTTAATTGCGGCAATCTTGCTGTATGCTTTTAGTTTGTTAATTTGCCAATCTATAGGCTTACCTTGTGTCAATATTTCATTATTTGATGCTATATTTTATGCAGTTGTGGTTTTTATACTCACTCTAATTATTGGTCCACTTTCAAGTATCTATTCGGCGCTATCGATGACCAAATTTGATACTTACAGCACACTTAGAGAGGGTGAATAATGTTACTGGACATCAAAAATTTACGTAAAGACTATACCCGAGGGCAACAAACTTTTGCTGCGGTCAATAATGTTAGTTTTACTCTGGCAAGTGATGATTTTGTTTGCATAATGGGTAAGTCAGGCAGTGGTAAAACCACCTTACTTAATATGATTGCCGGCTTGCTAACGCCAACCCAAGGTAAGATTATTATTAATGATACCAACCTATTTGAACTTGATGATCAGCAAGTTTCGGCATTTCGTAATCAGCATATTGGTTATATTCCACAAGGTAGCAGCTTACTGCCTAACTTAAATGCTATTGATAATATTCGTTTACCCTATTATTTAACTAAACGCCAACCGCAAACTTGCTTGAGTTATGCACAAAGCTTGCTGGAAAAAGCCAACATAAGTTATTTGCAAGAGGCTTTCCCGGCTAATATGTCAGGTGGTGAAATGCGACGTATCGCCATTTTACGCGCGCTTATTTGTAAACCACAACTTATTATCGCCGATGAACCAACTAGCGATCTCGATGATGAAAGTTCAGCAGAAATTATGCAACTGCTAACTGAAATCAATCAGCAAGGCACCGCCTTACTGATTGTGACGCATGATAACGATGTTGCCAGTTATAGCCAAAAAGTGCTGAAAATGTCAGCCGGCAAACTGTTAACTTAAGCAGAAAGTGTCACTATCTACATCAGTAAAGGGTTATAACCCATTTGTATCATGATTTTATTTAGTTTTAACAGTGGCAAACCGACCAGCGAGTTAATGTCATCGCCTTCCAGTTTGTCAAATAAAGTAATGCCTAACTCATCACATTTAAAACTACCGGCACACTGTAAGGGCTGCTCCTTAGCGATATAAGCGTCAATTTCAGCATCGGTTAATTGCCGAAAGGTTACTTTAAAGGGTTCACACAGCGTAACGGATTGCAATGTATTGGTATTAATTACCGTCATGCCGGTATAGAAATAAAATGCCTTACCACTGCTGTTTTGTAACTGTTTACGGGCATTGGCAATGGTATGGGGTTTACCCACAATTTTATCGTCTAACACCCCCACTTGATCGGAGCCAATAATCAAACTATTTGGGTAATATTCGACTAATGATTGTGCTTTTATTTTTGATAAACGTAGCACTAATTGTTCAGCGCTTTCACCCGCTAATGGCGTTTCATCACAAATCGGGGCAACGCATTCGAATGGAATGGCTAACTTGTGCAGTATTTTTTTACGTGATAGTGATGTTGAAGCTAAAATAATTTTCATTGTAATAACTCATTTAAAGTCCAAGCCGAAGGGTGTGCTTGAAAACGTTTGGTGTCAGTAATTGGACGGCGTGCGCCTAAACTACAGTTGCTATACAAACTGATGGCTTGGCTTACACTAGGTTTATGATCACTAAGGTAAACAATTTTATGCATCTTTTTGGCTCCATGCTAACTTACCATTCTGTCTCTAAACATGATAACGATTAATGACTCAATAGTAACTAAAAGGTATTACTGTTGCAATAATTTCAATTGTTTCTATTTTTTAATTTACTGTTAAGAGCATAATAAATGAATTAATATATTTATATAGAAAAAGCATTAGATAATTGAATAAAAATCCGTATGATAGTAATAGTTGCTCCTCTTTTGTTACCTTAACAAAAAAGGGAGTTGTCATTTAATTAGGGGGTTATTATGTATAAAAAAATTTTAGTACCAATTGATATTTTAGAAGATGAGTTAACTAAAAAGGTTATTCCCCACTTAGAATATCTGGCCAAATTGTCGAATGCTGAAGTGATTTTTTTCCATACGTTACCAGTTGCGTCTGCCATTGTTAATGCTTATTCATTTGGGTTTGATGAGTTTAAAGATCAAGCCACTGTACAAACCGAGCAATGGTTACATAAACTTATCGATTCAATTAACTTACCGCGTGAAAATTTATCGTTTTCAATTTCTTTTGGTAATCCACGCGACGAAATCCTTGCGATAGCAGAAGAGATTAATCCAGATTTAATTATAATTGGTTCGCGTCGCCCGAATATTTCAACCCATCTTTTAGGATCAAATGCATCAGGCGTAGTGCGTGGGGCAAAAACGGCTGTGTTAGTGGTACGTTAGGCTTTGGTTTCAAACATTTTAAATCGTGTTAAAACTGAGTTTAGATAATATGCCCAAATTAAGGGAATTTTTGTTAATTCCCTTAGTGATGATGTCTCATCATGATAAATGCTTATTTAATATCTATCTCTATAGTTTTCAAATATTGAAATTTGTTTGTGAATATTCTTTAGGTATAAAGTTAAAAGATTTGAAGTTGTTTCTGACACCATATTTTACTTAATTGTTCATCAATATAATGTTAATAGCACATAAAAAAACATGCGAAATATTTAACTATCCTTTCTATTGTAGTTATGCATATAATTATTAATTATTAAGAAACTTTTTATAGTATAAGGATAGAGGGATGAAAAAGTTTTTATTATTAAGTTTAATCGGAATAACTTTAGTGGCATGCGGCAAGAAAAAAATTACCAATGAGATGCTGGTAGGTGAGTGGTCTTGCCACTATAACGATTTAAGAGCGCCTTGGAAAGATGGTCAATTTCTGGATTATATAAATGAACAAAATGGATCTGTCAAAGTTCATTATTATATGCAAGACAATACCTTAATGATGAGTTACAACGATAATAGCGATCATGCTAGTCCTTTTAATTTAGATGAACTCTTAGCTATGAATGGTATAGAAGAGATAGTTTCAAATTTAAAAACAAAAAATATCGTAGAGTTAAACTATATTTCAAACGACGAATTTAATTTTAACGAAATCCAAGAAGTAACATACTTATATGGAACTAACGCGCAAGAAGAAAATTATAATGTTAAACTTAAAAGTGAATTAGCCTGTAAACGCATACAGTAATTCAAGTTTCGAACCCCAATAACTTCCAAGTGACCACTGGTTATTGTTAGTATTGATTTTAAAAAAATACCCAGTTATCAACCATCTTGTTATTACCTCTTAATCTGCTTGGATTTTCATTACTTCACCAGGTGTGCAAATAGGGAAAATCAAATGTAAAGTAGATAGTTATTCTTTTTATTTAAACCGATATAAAGCGGTAAACACCGCTAGATTGGCGGTATTTCTAGGCTGAATTCAAGTTTTATAAATGTTTGATGATAAAACAGCAGTGAATTTGCTTGTTACGTTTAAAATCAAGGGACAGGGTTTTGCTGGTGATATCTTGATATGACAACCCAAGATTGTGCATGCCCGCGTCATCCATTTTAAAACCACGTTTATTGTTGGAAAACACAATAACGCCATTCGGTCTTAATAACCGTTTCAAATCAGCCATTAATTTTAAATGATCGCGCTGTACGTCAAAGGTGTCTTGCATCCGTTTGGAATTGGAAAATGTCGGCGGATCGATAAAGATTAAATCGAATTGTGCATCACTTTGAGCCAGATAGAGTAAGCAATCAGCTTGAATCAAACGGTGTTTGTTGCCAGTTAAACCATTTTGTTTTAAATTGCGATCGGCCCATTCTAAGTATGTTCGTGACATATCGACGGTCGTGGTTGATTTTGCTCCGCCAAGGCCAGCATAAACGGTCGCACTACCGGTATAGGCAAACAGATTTAAAAAGTCTTTTCCAGCACTCATTTGACCAATCATTTTACGCGCTAGACGATGATCTAAAAATAAGCCAGTATCAAGATAATCAGTCACATTAACCCAGAACTGCGTTTTACGCTGGTTAATGGTATATTCGTGGACTAAAAAGTAATCCTGTTGTTGTGCCAGTTTTTGATATTGTTGTTTACCTTTCTGCTTTTCGCGGGTTTTTAGAATTAACTGATCGGCAGTGAGCGCTAGCACTGACATAGTGGCATTGATTATATCGAATAATCGTTGACGGGTTTTTTGGGGATCGATATTTTTAGGCGCAACATATTCTTGCACCACCACTTTATCTTTATAACGATCGATTGCTACATTGTATTCTGGTAGATCAGCATCATAAAGCCGATAACATTCTAACTGTTCTTGGTTAGCCCATTTTTCATATTTTTGCTTATTTTTGCGTAATCGGTTTGCAAAATCAGTCGCTGGTAGGCTTGGCGTTATTGTTTGCTGATTAGCATCGCGTTTGGCAATCACATAATTTTTTTGCACACAATCTAAAGGTCCATTTTTGGCCTTAAATTGTCGCTCAGCACGCATTTGTAAACAATCTAACAATTGTGGCGCACCGCTAAATAGTGATAAGCGCCAACCGGCAAAGTTATATTTAATTTGTTGACCAAGTGCTGTATGCAGTGCAATAAGTGCCGGTTCACTTTCTAATCGTTCACCATAAGGCGGATTACTGATAATCATTCCTGACGTTTCAATGGGTAATGGATTAGTTAATTGGGTCACATCTTGCAGCTTGAAAGTGATTAAATCACCCACGCCAGCTTGAGTAGCATTTTGTTTGGCGCGCTCAAGTACTTGTACATTATTATCATAACCGATAAATGGCGTATCAGATTTAACCACATTATGTTTGGCTGTAAACAGTAATTCATTCCAAAGGGAAGGGTTAAAGCCTTTCCACGCAAAAAATCCCCACTGCTTACGTTGTAATCCGGGTGGAATTTTGCAAGCAATCATTGCCGCTTCAATCAGCAAGGTACCAGAACCACACATAGGATCAAGTAGCGGCTCTGTAACTTGCCAACCTGAACGCATAATAATTGCTGACGCCAGATTTTCTTTTAATGGCGCTAGTCCCGTTTGTTGACGATAACCTCGTTGGTGCAGACTATCACCACTTAAATCTAATGAAAGTGTTACATGATTTTTATTTAAATAAGCATGAATACGGATATCAGGATCTTGTTTAGCCACATTTGGGCGTTGATTAACTGTGCGTGAAAAGTGATCGACAATGGCATCTTTAATTTTAAGTGCGCCATATTGGCTATTGCGAATAAAATCATTGACGCCAACAAAGTTAATCACAAAGGAATTATCGACCGCAAAAATATCCGACCATTTGACGTTAAAAGCACACGAATAAAGATCTAAATCACTATAGATGTCAAATTCGACTATTGGCAATAAAATGCGAGATGCTAAACGCGACCATAATAGTGATTGATATAATGTGGTTTCGTCAGCATCAAAATAGACACCACCTTGAACAATTTTACCATTGACTGCACCTATTTCCTCTAACTCTTTTTTAAGTAACTCCTCAAGCCCTCGCGAGGTACTGGCAAATAACGTTTTCATGAATAATCCACTTTACAATAAAATTGTCTGCATTATAGCGACTAAATCCAATAGTGGGAAATTAAGGCGAACTTTATCAGTTATATTGCTTAAAGAATAATAGCAAGTTTGTAAAAATGTTTCAGGAGCACTATACGTTTGAGTATAAATTTAAGCCAACATGCAATATCGAAGTGAGGATAATTTAGCGATATTAACCCATCCATAATTATTCTGGAAAATAGTTAATTTTCTGCTTATTAACAATGCGCAAAGTAAGATCTGTAATGGCAATAATCAGTGCTGAACGTATCATTTGTTGGTAACGATGTTGATATATGGATGATTTTAACGTATCTACAATCCCCACGTCTTTGGCATTGTCTGAACTTAAATCCCAATTAGGGGGCAATACCATATCATGTAGTAGGCTAATGGGCCCTAAGATTTCATCATCAAGATAAGTGTAATTTTTATCATCATGATCTAGTTCATCTAAAATCGCAATCAGTAGTTCTATATCTTCGTATTCTTCACGAGTAACAATACCAAGTGCATAAAGTAGCTTTAAACAAACAGAAGTGTCATTAAGTGGACCATTTTTACCGATAAGAGAGGGGATAACAAATTTAATTGCATGTCGTTCTTTGCGAAAAACCTTAAGAATCAATTTATTAACACTTTCGTTAATAAGTTTAATAGCCTCAATCAGCAAGTTATGAATATCAGCTTGCTGATTGAGTTTTTCTAAAATAGTGTCTTCTTGTAATATCGATTCTGACATCGGTTATTATACAAATTGGTGATTTTGCATGGCAGTATAAATTTGTTCAATCTGCTTAACAATAGGATAACTACTATCGATCCCCGAGATTTGACAAAAAGCCTGCGTAACACCTTTATCTGTTATCAGTTTAGCTAATTCTACTGCTTGTTCATCATCACTATTGCGATAATTAAGCGCTGCGGCAATACCCGTTAATAAATGTGTATTATTAATATGATATTCGAAGGTACCTAATAAAGGTTTGACCAATCGGTCACCGGCACCTAATTTGCGAATTGGTTGACGGCCAACCCGTGCGGTATCATCATGTAAATGCGGGTTTTCAAAACGAGATAAGATTTTTTCGATATAAGCTTGGTGTTTAGCTGCATCAAATTTATAACGTTTTATCAATACTTGACCACTTTCTTCCATTGCCCCTCGAACAGTGGAACGAATTCGTTCATCTAATATGGCATCACGTATAGTACTGATATTGTGGTAAAAACCTAAATAAGCAGTGATCGCATGACCAGTATTTAAAGTAAATAATTTGCGTTCAACAAAGGCCATTAGGTTATCAACTGGTTCCATACCTTTGATTTGAGGAATTTCACCAATAAATTGAGTTTTATCGACAATCCATTCTGAAAATGTTTCAACGGTTACTTCTAAAATATCACCTGTTTTTGAGGTGGCAGGCGGAACAATGCGATCAACGGCTGAATCAACAAAACCGATATGAGTATTGACCCATTGATGTAACGATTCAGGTAAGGTTTTGAAGATCTCTTGTTTAAATTGGCTAGTACCTCTAACCATATTTTCGCAGGCAATAATATTAAGCGGTTTAGTATTGCCTTGCTGGTGACGAGCAATAATACCTTGAGCGACACTTGCCGCTATTCGAGCTAAAATTTGCGGACCAACAGCAGTAGTGACTAAATCAACTTTTGCAATATAGTCACTAACTCGACTGGATGTACTATTAATTGCATCTACATTTTTAACGATTTCGGTTGTTGATTGCTCCCCTACCACATTAACAGGGTACTCATGACGTTTGGCAATCTCGTCAATAATTTGTTGGTTTACGTCAGCAAAAGTCACATGTACATTTGCATCGGATAGTAATTTGCCAATAAAACCGCGCCCAATATTACCAGCGCCAAAGTGTAATGCTTGCATAATAATAACCCTTAAGATTTAATTTTAATATTTTGTAACAAATTTCCCGCATATTAGCGGGAAATTTTAGATTAATGTTAGCTCAGTATTGCTAATACTTCTTCGATATTTTTGGTATTGATAAGTTTGGTAATAATGTCTTGATCATCAAGAGCATTAGTTAGTTTAGCGATGACATCAAGGTGTTCGTTATTACGAGCGGCGATACCAATAACGATTTTAGCTTTATCATCAGCATCTTCACCAAATTGTACACCTGATGGATATTGGCAAAAGACTATACCTGTATTAATAACACTATCTTTGGCCTCAATTGTGCCATGCGGTACGGCAATTGATTCACCTAAATAAGTTGAAGTTAATGCTTCGCGTTCAAGCATTGATTCAATATAGGTTGGTTTAACATAACCATTCTCAACTAATTTTTGCCCAGCAAAACGAATTGCTTCTTCTTTATTTTGGGCAGTTAACCCTAAAAAGATGTTCTTTTCAGTCAATTTAAATAGAGGATTATTTTCTGAGTCATCATAATGTAAAATAAGAGTTAGCTTATTATCTCCATCACGAGAAGCAACTAATTCTGCCACTAATTGACTATATAACTGACTATCTAAGAAGTTATTTAATGAAATATGATGAGCATTTGGCGCATATTGTTTAGCGCGTTCGGTCAAATCTTTATGAGTAATGATAATATCGGCATCAGAAGGGAGGTTATTAATTGCCATGTTAGTTACAATGATATCTAAATTAGCATCTTGCACTTTTTTGCGTAATACACCTGCACCCATTGCACTCGAACCCATACCAGCATCACAAGCGACAATAATTTTTTTCACTTTAGCAAGGTCAAAAGCACTATTGGCAACACCTTTTGCTTCACTTTTCATGGTTGATACATCAGATTTAGCATCTTCAAAGCTCTTATCATTGCTTTTAGAGATTTTTAATAAAATACTCGAAACGATGAATGTAACCGCAGCTGCAGCAATGACAGATAAAACTACCCCGATTAAAGAACCTTTAGGCGTTACTGCCAGTACAGCAATGATTGAACCAGGCGATGCAGGAGAACTTAGTCCCGCACCAAAAAGTGTAAGGGTGAATACGCCTGTCATACCACCTAAAATCATGGCAATAATCAAACGAGGATTCATTAATACATACGGGAAGTAGATTTCATGAATACCGCCAAAGAAGTGAATAATCGCCGCCCCACTTGCCGAACCCTTTGCGGCACCTTTGCCAAAGAGCATGTAAGCAAGTAACAAACCTAAACCTGGTCCTGGATTGGCTTCGATTAAGAAGAAAATAGATTGTGCATGTTCAGCGGCTTGTTGAATACCTAAAGGTGAAAATACACCATGGTTAATTGCATTATTCAAGAATAAAATTTTTGCAGGTTCAACAATGATGGATGTTAATGGTAATAGATTGTTTTTTACCATGTAGTCAACGCCAATAGCTAAAATACTTGATGCGAAAACTACTGATGGACCAATTGCAAAAAAAGACAATAATGCAAGGCACATGCCGATAATACCGGCTGAGAAGTTGTTAACCAACATTTCAAAGCCACTTTTTACTTTGCCATCTATTGCTTTATCAAATTTCTTGATAACCCAACCACCTAATGGACCAACAATCATTGCGCCTAAGAACATAGGAATGGTTGAACCAACGACAACCCCCATTGTGGTTATTGCACCGACAACTGCTCCACGTTCACCATAAACAATTTTCCCGCCACTATAACCAATTAAAAGCGGTAATAAATAGGTGATCATTGGACTAACTAATGTAGCAATCGTTTCATTTGGGTACCAGCCTGTTGGAATAAAGATAGCGGTAATAAACCCCCAAGCAATAAACGCGCCGATATTCGGCATCACCATATTACTCAGAAATCGTCCAAAGTTTTGGACTTTTAATTTGATATTTGATGTTGTCATGTTAACCATTCCTTATTGATTGATATAATCATAATGATGCTATTGTAGAAGGAACAGCTAACAAGAATCATTAAAAATAATTAATAAATGTGATGTATATCACACTACCTAAAGTATAGTATTTTTAATTTATGTGATTTAGATCACATTTCTAGCGGGTAAAAATCATATTATCGCTAAAATAGACTAAAACGTATCCCTAATCTATAACTTTTTATTAAGTAAAAGTGATTTGTTTTTAAATTATTATTCTATATGACTTAATTTGGAGCTTATAAGATAATAATTTTTTATCAATGATGAGATATATTGGAGAATTTACACTTTAGGATTAGCTTTAATAATAAAAAAATAAAACCATCATGGTGATTTTGGTTTACATTGTATTTTATATTATTAATCTTATCGCTTTATCTAGGTATACATTATATAAATTACAACTGCATGTTAGTTTTGGTTGCTATCTGGTGATTTTTTGATATCATATCGGCGCTTTATATTCAAGCAAATAGTTTTACGAAAGTTTAAAAAAGATTCGATGAAGGATCGTTATTTTACATAGAGGTAAAAATGAAAGCATTATCAATAGTAGCATTAGTTTTCTCGGGAGTATCTATTTTAGTTCCTGTATTTGGCGTGTTTATTGCAATGTTTTGTAGTGTTTTAGCATTAATTACATTTTGCAAGCATCCAACTTTATCTGGTGTTACATTTGGACTTAATATCATCAGTACAGCATTTCTTTCTCCAACATTAGTAATATCTGCTGCAAGTCAAGGAGATAGTGGAGCTGGTACTTATCTATTTTATGTTGGTTTCCACGTAGTATTAATGCTAATTGCATTTGTTATCTTTTTTGTTTCTAAGAAAAAACAAAAAGCTGCATAATGTTATTTGATTAAAGTCTATTGACATTTCAAATTATAAAAAAAGTTGGCATAAAAGTTTGTTATGATGTTTAGCTAAAAAATATAGCAATAACAAACAATTATGCCAATAACTACATCACCCCCCCACTGAAAAAACTACCAATATTGATGTTAAAAACAAAACGAATTTATAATAATCCAGAGCATCATAACACTTTAAAAGATATTCTCTAGCGAATGTGAATTGATTGCCTGTGGCAACATATGCATAGCTTTTGGTAATTGGAGTGTTATTTATTGTTGATTTAATTGATGGCCTAAAAGCTATCATTAATAGCTTAGATGATAAATTAGAGGAATTCATTAAATGGAACATGTGCTAAGTGAAGAAGAACTTTATGACGCCCTATCGGATCTTTTTGTTGATAATGAAATTGATTATAAATACATCGCTTCGGTTGCAAAATTATTTCCAATAAGTCATGTTGAATTTGTTTTATTTAATTATGTTGCACCTGTTTGTTTTTCTAATTTATTAACGCCTATTCCGCCTATTTGGCAAGGTTTTGCTACAGATTATTTGATAAATGAGATTAATAAAATTAAAAAAAATGAAAACACTTTTTTAGGTAAAATAAAAATGCATATGTTGTCTAAATATCTTCGATTCAAATTTAGTTATCAATGGAAAAGGTTAAAAGAACTATTATAAATAAACATGCAATCTTCCCGTAGGAGTGCGTGTTTTTTAATTTGAAACGGTCATTTTGATCTTTATCTAATTGATTTAATGTGAGGACGTTGGTTTTGTTTATAATGTCAAAACCATACACTAAGTCCTCACATTTTATATAGCGAAATTTACTCCACTGTAACGGAATAAATTTCGCTGTATTTTCACACTTAACTCTATGTAAATTAATTATTTTTTTAATGAATTCACCCTAATATTCTTTGTTTTATTACCTTTTTGTATTGTATAACCTAAAGACTTTTTACTAATGTCTTTATAAATTAGTTCATCATCAACATATGGTAATCTAAAATGGATAATTAATTCATGCTCTCTAATATTATCACTAAATACTATAATTTTTTCGATAATTCCATTAAGAAAATTTTTCTTATCTTCAATCGAAAATGAAGGATTTTTAAGTTGTTCAATTCTATTTCCAAATTCTTTGACCCAATCAATCCATTTTTTTTGATTTTTATATTCAATTAATTCATTTAGTAATTTTTCTTTTTTTTCTTCAAATTCTAATTTACGTGTTTCCATTTGAAATATTACACTATCTAAATCTTGTATTTTATCAAGTCCGATCAATTTTGTTGTATTTAAATTAATTAGTGCGTTTCTGACTTTTGATATATCTGACTCTAATTTTTTTACTTCCTTGTTGATTTTTCTTATACGATTTTGTTGTTCTCTCAAAGACTCTTTATCCAAAAGATCCTTTTTTACATCTTCTTTAAAACCATACGATTTTGACACAACATTTAGTACCATATTCCAAACTAAATCATCAGTTGTATCAAGTCTTAAGTTCCTTATGGATGTACATTTAATGTATTTTTCAGTATGTTTTGTTTTGTATTTGTTATCTTTTTTGTTGCAAGAGTAATATGAATTTTGCTTTTCTTTGTAGTGACCACCATATTTACCTCCACAATGTCCACATTCTAATAATCCACTTAATAGATAAAGGTGTTTTTGATTACTTGTTTTTACTCTCTTGTTATTTGTTTGATTATAGGATCTGCTTTCTTTAACTTTTAAAACATCTCTAATTAATGATGGAGATAAAATTGGATCACATTCAATCCTTACTTGTTCTTGTATTTTTTTATCGAAGAAATAGTAATAACCCGAGTAGTGGGTATTTGTAAGCAATGCACTAATTGAACCATGAGACCAGACTGCTTTTCCTCGTCTTGTTAGTACTCCATTAGTTAATAGTTCTGTGCGGATTTCATCGATTGTTAATCCAGATTTGTATTTTTCAAAAATAAACTTAACCCATTTTACTTCTGTTTCTTCAGGAACTAATTTATGATTTTCAAGTCTATATCCAAAGGGGGGAGCACCTCCATGCCAATAACCTTCTTGTACTCTTGAAAATTTACCAGCACGTAGTCGTTCAGTGCGAAGTTGATTCTCATACTGTGAAAATTCGCTTAAGACGCCAATAAGTAAATTTGTTGTTGGATCTGATAAACTATATTCGCCTCCGATAGTATATAAAATTACATTATTTTGAATAAGTGTTATACGAATTATATTCCATGTTTGTGAATTTCTCGATAGTCTATCTGTATTCCAAACATATAAGTGTTTAATTTCGTTTTTGCGTATATTATCTAGTAAGTTATTTAATACAGGTCGATTACTTAAGTTATCTGTTGAAGATGAACGACTCCCTTCATTCCAAATTTTATACTGCATACCTAAAATAGATGCTCTTTTTATTCCACTCTCTGTTTGGGTTTCTAGAGATGTACCATCATCCGCTTGAGATGTAGTAGATACTCTTGTATATATGTGTAATGTTTCTGCCATTTTTAAATAAGTATCCTACTATATTCTAATAATGAATTATTTTAACATTCATATTTTCTGGAATAATGATTAAAACACCCGTCTATAATAAAGACTGTTAATTATTATTAATTTTACATTAAACTGTCAAAAAGTTTAATTTCTTCACCCAGTGATTTTATGATAAATGAAGAGTTAAATCATAATTTTATTAAGATAAAACAGTTTGTTATGTTGTATTATCTCTTGACTTTTTCTTTAATTTATTGTATAATATTCGCTCAAAAATAAAGTCATTTTTTAGTATTTTAATAGAATTTAAATAATTATTTAATTTTTACCGAACTAAATTCAGAGGTTATTTATTAATAATAAATAATTATGATTTATACTAAAAAGTAATTTAATTATATATTGAATTTCACTCCTATATTATGAATTTTACTACATTAAATTTAGTAAGAACTTTACTGTAAGTATTATTATCGTCGATATTTTCAATTTACTTTTCGTAATTAATATTGTGTTTCTTACGCTTTATGTGAAGGTCACTAAAGTTAAGAAGAAAAATATAATGTTTACCAACTTTATTGATTTTTGTTTTTAGGTTTCAACTTAAGAACAATAGTTAAGTATTACCTAAAATAAAGTAATACTTTTATAGGAGAATATAGAAATGAAATTATTAAATAATACATTAAGCGGTTTTGAATTAATAAAACAATTAGAAAAAAATAAAACTAAAAAAATACAGGAGTGCGAAGCACCCATGAAATGGGTTCAAAATTTCATATCATTATATGGTGTCAATAATTGTTTATTTGTTACCTTAGCATCAAATAAAGATCATTCAATATACTATATACAAAAAGCAATAAATGATTGGTTAAATAATATTTGTTTTCGTATTTTTAGATCTAGTAGAGATAAACTTACTGAAGGTAGTATAAACTTTTTAGCATTTTTAGAATCAAATGAAAAACAATATTATCACTATCATTTAATTATTTATATTAATCCAAAATATAAAGATTACTTTAAACGATTATGTGATGGGTTTTGGAAGAAAAGAGTTTATGATGGTACAACTGACATACAAGATATTAGTGATCCAATTGGTTTAAGTAAGTATGTTACTAAAGAATATTACAAAACAGAAAATCAAGAATATTTTTATTGTTTCTAATTATAGATAAGTTGGTATAAATGCCAACTTTGAAAGCAGTTCAAAATGACAATGTTTTAATTAATCAATTGAGTGTATAATCTGTAAAGATTATCTATCATTTATAGCGTAAAAATAATGGATATAGGAAACAAATAGGTATGAAAAAATTAATATTAATAGTTTTATATATTCTTAGTTATTATTCGTATGCCGAAGTAAACACTAAAGTATATAACAACTACATTGTATTATATATACCAGAAATAGCACCTTATTCAAAGTTAATAAAACAACAAGATATTTATACAACTATTAATTACATGGATGCCATGAGATTTGTAGATGGAAAAGTAGTGATCAAATCTAATAGTGATGGTTTAATGATTTTTAGTGAGATCGAGCAATATAAAACAATACAGTTTTATGATTATGTTAAAGGTCTTTTTATATGGAATATAAATAATAAACCTTTTACTCAAATTAAGTTAACTCTCAATAAAGATGAAAACATTATTGAATCGTCATCATTAAATAGTTTCAATTTCCATTATCGATATAATTATGATGAACTCAAAAGATTAGTAATGTCCATGGGTGAAGGAATGACCACAAAGGCAAAAATTGAATTTTTCTATACAAATAATAACTTACTAAAATCTATTTATTATAAAACAAATGTCTCTACTCGACCCAACAATAGAAAAATAGATTTTATTTATGATGATGATAATAAACTGAAAGAAACAATACAAACCCATTATTCAGATGAAAATAATTCAAAAATAGATAAGACAATAACTTGCTCTTTCTCTGATTATAATGAATATGGAGATTGGACAAAAGGTCATTGTATTAAAGATGGTAATATTGATTTAGGTGCTATAACGCGAAAATTAGAATATTAATAATAAAAAGAAAATATAGATGAAAAAACTTTTATTAGTAGCGTGCTGTTTGATTAGTTTTTATGTCTTTGCATCCGTTGATGATAACAGTAAAAATATTGGTATTAGTAATAATTATCTCATTCTTCTTTTCCCAGAGAATACTCCGCATTCTAATCCAATAAAAAACAAGAATTATTTATTGAAAATATCCAACCAACATCTTTTACTAGTAATATAGAAATATATTCAGATGATAATGGTTTTATTATAGAAGAGTTTTTTCGTCATAAAAAAGATCTGACAATGGATTATCAGAAGCAGGTATTAACACGAAATGAGAAAGGAATTTTAGTTAATTATTTAGTACAATTAGATGATCAAAAAAACTTTATAAATGTTAAAAATTCTAATCAAAAAACTATTGCAACTTATGAATATGATGAACAGGGAAAATTGATTTTTTCAGATGAGAAGTTTGATGAGAAAAATTATATAGGTACTTATTCTTATGATATAAACAACAATCTTATTCAATACAAAGAGCGAGAAATCCAAACCAACACGCCAGAAAAAATACTTACTTTTCCGTCAACAAATTTATATTATTATGATGACGAAAATAGATTAGTTTCTTCCAATTTTGAGCAGGAAGATCCACTATTAAATGGAGAAATTATATTGTTATCCAAAGACATCTATGATGTCTAAATATCGAACATCTACTTGCCATTTTAGTGAATATAATAAATATGGTGATTGGACTGTTAGTCAATGTTTTAATGGCGATAATGAATTAGACAAATCTGTAACGCGAAAGTTAGAGTATAGGGATAAATGATGAAAAAAATAATGTTGATGTGTTTTATTGTCATTTTTTTTATCACAGGATGCGATAAGGAAAAAGACACACATACAATCATTACAAATAATTATAACGCGATTCTTTACCCACCCCTCATACCCAATAAGAAACCTACTATGAAACAGAAGATTAAAGCAAATTTTTTAGCTGACAATAAAATAATGAATACGATTATAGAATCAAACTCAGATGGTTTAATTGAAAAAGTATTATTTGATGATGATTCACAGAATATGATCATTGATTATAAAAACAAAACAATGCATCTCAATGGAGTAGATGTAACATTACAATTAGATAGTGATAATAATATTCTGGGTTATTTATATATAAATAACGAGCAATTAGCATCGCTTTCATATAATGAATTAGGACAATTCATAAAACTTGAAGATATGCACCCGCTAACTAAAGAAAAACGGCAACAAACCTTTGGATATTATAATGGTAATACAATTAAATATAACGAGTTCCGAAAAAAAAATATAAATTTAAACAGATTTTATTATAACCAAAAAGGTGAGTTAGTAGAAAGTATTACAGAAAATTATATTATTACTGATGATAATTCTAAAACTGATAATTCTCCAAAACCTGATATAAATGTCAAACAATCCGATAGAAAACCAGAAAACTTAAAACCGAATGCTGTTAAATGTATTTATCTAAACCATAACCAATATGGCGATTGGACAAATGCTTATTGCGTGAAAGGAAATGGTGTAAAACTAGTAACTCATACTCGAGAATTAGAATATTAGTTATATTAATAACATGACTTATAAATATAGTTGGTTAGTATCAGATCAAAGTCGATAACGTCCTCAATAACGAAGTAGGTTATGCGATTACTTATCTACACTGTTATCAATAAAGAACCCCATCCCTGCAATTAATCCTTACATAAAAATAATACATAGATTCTTAATTTAACATATCCGCAGAAGTAGTTTTTTGATCAAATTAACTCATTGATCGTCTATAACGATCAATAACCAATATATGATAGCTATAAACTATTAATTATATATTTTTGATCGATAAAACATATTAATTTATTTTGCTTTTTGTTATTATATTGACGCTTTTTAAGCACTTTAGATTATCTAATCTGTATTTGATGTAGGTCTGATAAAAAATAACATATTTTTTAAAAGTAGAGGAAAAAATGAAAGCATTATCTATAGTGGCATTAATTTTCGCGGCAATATCAATTTTTGTTCCTGTAGTGGGAATATTCATTGCTATGGGATGTAGCGTATTAGCATTAATTACCTTTTGTAAACAACCAACATTATCAGGTATTACATTTGGTATTAATATAATCAGTACTGCATTTCTTTCACCAACATTAGCGCTGACAGCATCTGATATGCATAACACAGGGGAAGATGGAGTCAGCATGTATCTGTTTTATGTGGGATTCCATGTAGTGTTAATGCTTATCGCATTTATAACGCTTTTTATCTTTAAAAAGAAAAAAAAGCAGAATCCATAACATTATTGATGAATAAAACTAAGTTGAATCAATAAGTTTATTTTATTGTTTTCTTAGTCAAAAAATAACAGGTAAGTCCAGATGTCTAATTTAATTATACATAGAAAGTCTCAATTTTATTGGGGTGGAGTATTTTTTTCTATTTATGTAAATGGAGTTGAGGTTGAACGTATTAAACGTAAAGAGACAAAAACTATTCCAGTTACAGCAGGAAGAATTGCTTTAGAAATACGCAAAGGAACGTTTAAAAACGCTATATTTATTGATATTGCAGAAAATGAAACTAAATCATTTGAAGTATCAGTCAAAAATACGTTATTGCATACGTTAATTCCAATTTATTCATTTATTATAAAAGACTCAATATTTAGTATTGAACCACTAAAACAATAATCATGTGAGGAAAATGATGAAAAAACTAGGTACTCGATTTTTTGTACCTAGTTAATAAATTAACCTATAAAGGTTCGCAATATTTTTTATTCACTACTACATCTCTAAACTTCTTTTTATCAGTAAAACTCCGACTAATATTAGTACATAAATCCGTAAAATTATCTGTGCCATCATGTGATTTATAGAAAAAGGGTTTAATACTTACACAATTTTCATGTTCAAATATTGTTTGTAATAAAACACGGTCGGATGTAGCACAAGAATGACCCCAAATATAAACTTGATACATATCTTGCTCTAGAAAAGTTAATAAATCTTTATAATTAGAATTTAACAAATAGTGAAGTGACTTTGAATATTGCAAATATCGATTATCATTTTTATTTTCTAATTCTTGATATGAACTGTCTTTTTCATCACCATATCCAAATATAATCGAATTGTATTTATCGTTTAGTTTTCCATGTATCTGGATATGTTTTTCTTTTATATCTGATGGGTCATTTTGAATGTAATTTACAATGGTATTAGTATAATTGAAATTTAAAAATAAAGTTTCATTAACCTGATAATATAATGGTAGTTTTGTGTTCGTAGCTAAATCTCTTAAACTTGGTTTTTGATTTAAAAATTCTAATTTGTTATTCAATTCTCGCTTTTGAATAGTTTTTTTGATATGTTCTAAAATTTTGGGGATAAATTTTGGTTGTTGTCTAGAAGCAATTGATTCCATATAATATGTAAAACAATTAATGATATTTTGGAATTCTTCGTTTAGTATATCTATACCATCTCGTGTACTATTTTGGGCATAAAATTTGTCAACTTCTAATAAAGTTTGGTAAAAATCATGTTCAATTCCTCCCCAATTCTTAGTATTATTCCCCTTAATAATATTAGTAAAAATAAGTCGAAATAATTTATTATTAAATATATTTATCGCGTTATTAGAAGTGCTATACAAGGAAAGTTTTTCTTTTAAATCATTAGCTTTTAATATTCCTTCATTTATAAGGTCAAAAAAAGATATAGGTGATTTGAAATAATCAGTATTTTTATCATATTTAAAGTTTGGTTCTGATTTAAATTCTTTCAATATGTTCAATTTTTGTTTCATTTCATCTGAATCAGTATTCCTATAAAACTTTAAACAACGGTCTAAAATTTTGTGGGTTTCGGATAAATTAATGATGTTATGTTCAATCATTAAGTTAGGATAGGTGTCTTTATTATGAACTTTTTGATGAATAGTTCTTAGAATTTCAAATGCACAATAATTAATAAAATCAAAAAAAGATGTTTTTAATCCATGTGCAAGATCAAATCCATTACCGATTAATACCAATCTATTAATTTTTATCTCACTCAAAATGTAAATCCTTTCCTAAACCAATTAGTTAGATTTTATCATTAATATTAGTTTGATAATAACTGGATCATTACTTGATATATAATGTGTTATTATTACAATAATAAATCTTCATCTTTTGTGTAGAAATATCTTTACTAGTATTATTGTAACTGTAATAAAAACTGTAATTATATTGATTTTAAATTAAAAAATTTAAAAAAAATCAATATGAAAATGCAAACGCATCATTGGTATTTTTGTATTTATTATTTTATTAAATGTTTTATGCAGAGTTTGTTTATAAGTAACAAAAACAACTATTTTTGTTACATACAAATGCGCAAAATAAATCTCAATAAAATCAAATATATTTTTTATTGAAATATAGGGGGTTTTTGTTACACCGATAAAATAGATTCGAACTTATGTTGAGACAATATTCGGTGTATTGACATTCTAGATAAATTTAGATGATTTGCTACCTTACTTAGTGACCATCCATTATTAACTAGATTTATAATCTCTTTTTTCACTAAATCATTTATTTTCTTTGGGCGACCTAAACTTTTACCATCTAATTTTACACGTTGTAGACCTAGTTTTACGCGTTCAGAAATCATGGATCTTTCAAATTCGGAGAAAACACCCACCATTTGAAACATCATCCTACCTGAGGGAGTAGATGTATCTAATCCAGATTGATGTATGTATAAATGACAATTTACCGATTGTACATCATTCAAAAATTCAACTAAATGCTGTAATGATCTTCCTAATCTAGATACATCCCAAACCAGTATTTTATTAAATTTACGCCTAACCATATCTTTGCAAAGTCTATCAAATTCTGGTCTTTTATCTCGACCTTTGGAACCCGAAATTCCATCATCGATGTATATATCAATTAGATCCCATTTATTTTGCTCAACTATCCTTTTTAGAAAGACAATTTGGTTATCAATTGTTTGTTCTGTTGTGGATACTCGTCCATAAATAACTACTTTTGACATAATTTGACTCCTGATTTTACATAAAAATAATCTTGCTTAACTGATACTTGAATATTATTCATTCGTTGTAGTCTTTTTAGATACTTAGAATGAGTCATGAAAACGAGTTGAGTGGTATACAATTTACCCGTAGGAGTGTATAGATTTTCTTGATTAAGATAGTGAGCAATTTGTTTGGAAGTTAGACCTTTTTCATATAGATCTTTTATCAACTCGAGACGGTCATTTTGATCTTTATCTAATTGATTTAATGTGAGAACGTTGGTTTTGATTATGATATCAAAACCATACACTAAGTCCTCACATTTAATACAGCGAAATTTACTCCACTGTAACAGATTTTGCCAAGTTGCGTGGCTGATCTACGTCGGTACCTTTAATTAACGCAACATGATAAGCTAATAACTGAGTTGGAACAGTGTAATAGATTGGTGCAGTCAGTTCTTCGATATGTGGCAAGTTAATTACCTGCATGGTGTCATCACTAACAAAACCAGCATCCTGCTGGGCAAATACATAAAGTTGACCACCACGCGCACGCACTTCTTCGATATTAGATTTTAATTTTTCTAACAATTCGTTAGTTGGTGCCATGATAATTACTGGCATATCGGCATCAATTAATGCTAATGGCCCGTGTTTTAATTCCCCTGCCGCATAAGCTTCAGCGTGAATATAGGATATTTCTTTGAGTTTTAACGAGGCTTCCATTGCGATCGGGTATTCATCGCCACGACCTAAGAATAAAGCATGGTGTTTGTCAACAAATTGCCCAGCCAATTGTTTAATTTTGAGTTCCGCCATTAATACTTGTTCAATACGATTAGGCAGAGTTTGTAAGGCATGGACGATAGCTTGTTCGGTACTTTCTGCCATATCATTGAGTCGCCCCAATTTGGCGACTAACAATAATAATACCGTTAATTGGGTGGTAAAAGCTTTGGTCGAAGCTACACCAATTTCAACACCAGCTTTGGTTAATAACACCAAATCAGCTTCACGTACCAAGGTTGATGCCGCCACATTACACACTGCCAACGTGCTTAAATAATTATTTTCTTTAGCTAAACGTAAAGCTGCAAGGGTATCAGCAGTTTCTCCCGACTGGGACAAGGTAATAAATAAGCTATTTTTACGGCGAGCCGGTTTACGGTAACGGAATTCAGAAGCAATTTCAACATCACAAGGAATGCCGGCTAATGCTTCAAACCAATAACGTGCTACCATCCCAGCATTATAAGCGGTGCCACAAGCGACAATTTGGACATGCTCAACTTGTTTAAGAATGGCTTGCGCTTGATCGCCAAGTTCCGATAAATCAACTTTACCATGTGCCATTCGGCCTTCAAGGGTATTTTTTATCGCATTGGGTTGTTCATAAATTTCTTTTTGCATGTAATGATTATAACCCGCTTTACTACCTGCATCATATTTGGCGTCAGACTCCATTGGTGGGCGAGTTACTTGTTTAAAGTTTTTGTCTATAATAGAAACGGTGCGGTGACTAATTAATGCAATATCACCTTCTTCTAAAAAGATAAACTGACGAGTGACGGGTAATAAGGCAAGCTGATCGGAGGCAATAAAATTCTCCCCTACGCCTAAACCAATCACTAACGGACTACCTGAGCGGGCAGCGACGAGTATGTCTGGATTTCGGGTGTCCATAATCACTGTGCCATAGGCACCACGTAATTGTGGAATCGCTTTTTGCACTGCCTCAAATAAGTTACAGTCGTCAGTAGCAATGATGTCATGCACTAAATGAGCAATAACTTCGGTATCGGTTTCTGAACGGAATTGGTAACCTTTGGCAATCAGACTTTCGCGTAATGGTTCATAGTTTTCAATAATGCCATTATGCACAACTGCAATAAAATCGGAAATATGTGGGTGAGCATTATGTTCAACCGGTTCGCCATGCGTTGCCCAGCGAGTATGGGCAATCCCAGTTGAACCTTTAAGTGGGTGTTGTTCTACGGCATCTTTGAGTGCTTGCACTTTACCTACTCGGCGAATGCGTTGTAATTCGCCTTGTGGTGAAATAATCGCTAATCCGGCGGAATCATATCCGCGGTATTCTAAGCGTTTTAACCCTTCTAATAAAATTTCTGCGACGTCACGTTTGGCGATAGCGCCAACAATTCCACACATAGTTTATTCCTCGTTATTTAGTTTTTGTTGGGCGTTTCCAACCGGGTAGCTGTTGTTGCCTAACTCGACTTAAGACTAATTCATTGTCATTAACATTACTAGTTACAGTGGTGCCGGCAGCAATAGTAGCACCTTTACCAATGGTTACAGGTGCGATTAGCTGCGTATCAGAACCGACAAATACGTCGTCTTCAATAATGGTTTTAAATTTATTGGCACCATCATAATTACAGGTAATAGTACCCGCCCCAATGTTGACATTACTACCAATGTCACTATCACCAAGATAAGTTAAATGCCCCGCTTTGCTGCCTTTGCCTAAATGCGTTTTTTTGAGTTCAACAAAGTTACCCACATGGGCTTGTTCATCAAGTTGGTTACCTGGCCTTAATCTTGCAAAAGGCCCTACAGTACAATTGCTGGCTAATAGAGAATCTTCAATAATGCTATAAGGGCTAATTGCTGAATTATCATCGATGCTGCAATTTTTAAGGATGCAGCCAGCGCCAATAAACACGTTATTCCCGAGTTTGACATCTCCTTCAATGATCACATTACAATCAATAGTCACATCTTTACCATGAGTGAGGGTACCGCGTAAATCAAAGCGATTCGGATCTAGTAAGGTAACGCCAGCTAATAGTAGTTTATGTGCTTGCTGTTGTTGATATTGACGTTCTAAGGCTGCCAATTGCAACCGATTATTTACGCCTTCCACTTCAAATGGTTGTTGCGGATGCGAGGTTAAAATTTCATAACCATCTTGATGGGCAAAGGCGATAATATCGGTTAAATAGTATTCTTGTTGAGCATTGTTGTTGGTTAGGCGGGACAACCAATTTTTAAGTAATTTACCAGTAACGAGCATAATGCCAGTATTAATTTCATTAATTTTTTGTTGCTCTGGTGAGGCATCTCTTTGTTCAACAATGGCCACAACCTTATCATTTTTACGTTCAATGCGACCATATCCAGTCGGATCGTTAAGTAATACTGTTAATAAGGCAATACCTTGTTTAGGTTTATTGGCAATCAAATTTTGTAAAGTTTGCGCCGAAATAAGTGGTGTGTCAGCATATAATATTAATATGTCTTCATCATCGTCAATATAGGGTATAGCTTGCTGCACGGCATGCCCGGTACCAAGTTGCTCAGCCTGATAAACCAGTTGCACCGGTTGATCTTTTAAAGCATGTTCCAGTTGTTCTTTACCATGTCCGTAAACTATATTGATATGATGGGTATTAAGTTGTTGAACTGTATCAATAACATGTTGTAACATCGGTTTAGCACCGATTTTGTGTAAAACTTTAGGAAGATTGGAATACATCCGTGTGCCTTTTCCGGCCGCCAAAATAATTGCACTGAGTTTTGGAGGTGAAATTGCCATAATTAGTTCCATGCTAGTTTAGTAAGTTTACTACTATAATAAAAGTTGTTGGTTAAATCACCCCGAATTTATTAATTTTTCTCTTAAAAAAAGTAATCTTGGTCAAGACTGAGTATTATTACTAATAAGGAATCAATATTATGAGCACTGATATGAAAGTTTTATTATTGTATACCACACATGAAAAGCAGACGCTTAAAATTATGCAACGTATAAAACAACATTTGGATGATAAACTTGATTGTGATTTGCTTGAATTACTGCCAAATTCATCCATTGATCTGGCAAAATATCAAGCGGCTTTGCTTGGTTGTTCTATTCGTTATGGATTTTATAGTAAGGTGATGAAAAAATTTATTGATGATAATTATCAAAAATTAAATAGTATGCCATCGGCCTTTTTTGGCGTAAATGTGGTGGCAAGGAAACCGAATAAAAATACCCCTGAAACCAATTTATATACTAAAAAATTCCTAGCAAAAATAGCTTGGCACCCAGAATTAACAGCGGTTTTTGCTGGTGCGCTTTATTATCCACAATATAATTGGTTCGATCGCAATATGATCCGCTTTATTATGTGGTTAGGTAAAGGTGATACTGATGTGACCAAACCAGTCATTGAATATACGAATTGGTCTAAAGTGGATGAATTTGCCACTAAACTTTATACTGAAACGTATGGCACTCCTGAAACATCTTTACAAAAAAATCTCTAATTATTGTCTTTTGCAACACACTAAAGCTATTTTAAAGAAACTTTGTGATATAGATCAACATTTCAACTAAAAAGGTGTACAATATCGCGCCTAAAGAATCTGTCTCCTAATTGGGATTTTAATTGTGATTGAAAATTTAAGAAATATAGCCATTATTGCGCACGTTGACCATGGTAAAACAACTTTGGTTGATAAATTATTGAAACAATCAGGCACGCTAGATAATTTGCGTGGTGATGATAATGAAAGAATCATGGACTCCAACGCGCTTGAAAAAGAACGCGGTATTACTATTTTAGCTAAAAATACCGCAATTAACTGGAATGGTTATCGAATTAATATTGTTGATACACCGGGGCATGCTGACTTTGGTGGTGAAGTAGAACGTGTAATGTCAATGGTTGATTCAGTGTTATTGCTGGTAGATGCTATGGATGGGCCGATGCCACAAACGCGTTTTGTGACTCAAAAAGCCTTTGCTTATGGCTTAAAACCAATTGTGGTTATTAATAAAGTTGACCGTCCAGGTGCACGCCCAGATTGGGTAGTTGATCAGGTATTCGATCTATTTGTTAATTTAGGCGCGACTGATGAACAATTAGACTTCCCTATTGTTTATGCTTCTGCGCTAATGGGTATAGCGGGGCTGGATCATGAAGTGATGGCACCAGACATGACCCCATTATTTGAAGCGATTGTGAAATACGTTGAGCCACCAAAAGTGGATTTAGATGGTCCATTCCAAATGCAAATTTCGCAACTTGATTATAATAATTACGTTGGCGTAATTGGTATTGGTCGCATTAAACGTGGTCGTGTGAAACCAAATCAACAAGTCACGATTGTCGATAGTGAAGGTAATAAACGTACCGGTAAAGTAGGGCAAGTGTTAGGTCATTTAGGTTTACAACGCTATGAGGCAGAGGTTGCTGAAGCGGGTGACATTATTGCCTTAACCGGTCTTGGTGAACTTGGTATTTCGGACACGATTTGTGATAATAGTGCCGTTGAAGCCTTACCGGCATTAAGTGTGGATGAACCAACAGTGACTATGTTCTTTAATGTTAACAACTCGCCTTTTGCCGGCAAAGAAGGGAAGTTTGTGACTTCGCGCCAAATTTTGGAACGTTTAAATAAAGAGTTAGTGCATAACGTGGCGCTGCGAGTTGAAGAAACCCCTGATCCCGATGCTTTTAAAGTGTCTGGTCGTGGTGAGCTGCATTTATCAGTGTTAATCGAAAATATGCGCCGTGAAGGCTATGAGTTAGGTGTTTCCCGTCCTAAAGTTATTTATCGCGAAATTGATGGTAAAAAACAAGAACCATTTGAACAAGTCACTCTCGATATTGAAGAACAACATCAAGGTTCAGTGATGGAAGCGCTAGGTTTACGTAAAGGTGATTTAACCAATATGCTACCGGATGGTAAAGGCCGAGTGCGTTTAGACTATGTTATTCCAAGCCGTGGGCTGATTGGTTTTAGAACTGAGTTTATGACCATGACTTCGGGTACTGGTTTACTTTATTCAACTTTTAGTCATTATGATGATGTGCGTCCGGGTGAAATTGGCCAACGTAATAATGGGGTATTGATTTCAAACGGTACCGGTAAAGCACTGGCGTATGCTTTATATAGTTTGCAAGATCGTGGTAAGTTATTTATTGGTCACGGTGCTGAGGTTTATGAAGGTCAAATTATTGGTATTCATACTCGTTCCAATGATTTAACTGTCAACTGTTTAACCGGTAAAAAATTAACTAACATGCGAGCATCGGGTACTGATGAAGCAACCACGCTATCACCACCTGTTAAAATGTCATTAGAACAAGCATTAGAGTTTATTGATGATGATGAATTAGTGGAAGTCACACCATTGTCTATACGTTTACGTAAACGTCATTTAACTGAGAATGATCGTAAACGTGCCTTTAGAAGCAATAATAAAGACTAATTGCTGCTGCTTTATTGACAATAAACTAATACTAAAATAGAAAGCCTCGCTAATTAGCGAGGTTTTTTTTAGCTTTAACTCTGGCAATGGCATCGGCAACAAATTGTTTGCGATCTTTTAGGGTGTTAGTATTACTATTTGTCATATCATTGGGTGCTAATGACGTAGCAGTGAGGTTTTTCTTGGCTCTTACTCTGGCAATGGCATCGGCAACAGATTGTTTGCGATCTTTTGGCGTGCTTGTATTGATGTTAACTGACATTGTCCGTGGGAATAAGATAGTGGGTGGCACCAGTTGATTTTGAGTTAAGCGTTGCTGTTTTTTCTCAGTTAGTTGTAACTCTTCTTGTTGCGTTAATGCGGTGCCTAAAGTACTTAAAGTAATACAATCGGTTGGGCAGGTATTAACGCAGTTACTACATGAGGTACAATACTGGGGTAAAATAGTATGTAATACTTGTTTGCTCCCGACGATCGCATCAGTTGGGCAAACACGGATGCATTTGCCACAACCAATACAATTTTGTTCGTCGATAAACGCTTTATAAGCTTGTTGCTTTTGCATGATAACTTCTTGCATTAACTTAAACCTACAATATTACCATCTTTGTCAATATCGATGTGGCGATAAGCCGGATTAGTGCCCAGCCCCGGCATAGTCATAACATTGCCGGCATAAACCCGAATAAAGCCGGCACCAGCCGAAATTGCAAGGTGACTAATATCAACATCAAAATCAGTTGGTACATTTTTTAAATTAGCATCAGCGCTGATTGACATTGGCGTTTTGGCAATACACAGCGGTAAGTGATCAAGCTTTAATGCTTCAATCTCCTGAATATTTTTTAAAGCTTGATCGGATAAATTGGCTTTATTAGCACCATATTTTTTTACCATAGTTTGGATTTTATCGATTAAAGGCATATTGTCCGGATAAGGTAATTTAATCTCACTTGGCATCTCACAAGCTTTGATAACATGTTGTGCTAGTTTCTCCGTACCTTTACCGCCTTGAGTAAAGGCTTCACTCACTTCACAAGCGAAGGCTCCATGCTTAATGGCATATTGTTGTAAAAAGGCGAGTTCTTCTTCACTATCATGTGGAAAGCGATTAATGGCAACAATCACTTGTAACCCATAACTTTTAGCATTGTTAATATGCCAAGCTAAATTAGCGGCACCGAGTTCAAGTAGTTCAACATTTGATTCGGTAACTTCTTTAGGTATGGCTTGTCCGGGTTTGACATTATATTTACCACTATTGGATTTTAAACTACGTACAGTGGCAACTAATACTATACACGACGCTTTAATACCAGCTTGACGATATTTGATATTAAAGAATTTTTCCATGCCCATGTCTGAACCAAAACCGGCTTCAGTAATCACATAATCGGCAACCTGCATAGCAATGCGATCGGCAATTACTGACGAGTTACCATGGGCAATATTAGCAAAGGGACCAGCATGAATTAATACTGGGGTATGTTCAACGGTTTGCATCAAGTTGGGATTAATGGCATTTTTCAATAGTACCGTCATAGCGCCAGCAACTTCAAGTTGTTCAGCTGTAATGGCTTCACCTTGGGTATTGTAAGCTAAAATAATGCGGCCAATACGTGCCCGCATATCGTGTAGATCGGAAGCTAAAGCTAAAATCGCCATTAATTCAGAGGCCGCAGTAATTTCAAAGCCATCACGGCGCTCAATACCATTAACACCACCACCCACTCCAACAGTAATATGGCGTAACGCCCGATCGTTATGATCGATAACCCGCTTCCAAACAATGCGATTTTGGTCGATATTTAAACGAGGTAGACCGGTTTGCGCAGTAAATTCATCACCAAGGCGATCTTCATGATAAAGCCTGGCATCTAATGCTGCTGAAGCTAAATCATGGGCAGCGGTAATGGCATGAATATCGCCAGTTAAATGTAAATTTAAGGTTTCCATTGGTATTACTTCAGCTTGACCACCGCCGGCAGCTCCGCCTTTCACTCCAAAAACAGGTCCTAAACTTGGTTGCCGAATACAGGCAATTGCTTTTTTACCAAGGTAATTTAATCCTTCACTAAGCCCAATAGTATTAACTGTTTTACCTTCACCTAATGGTGTTGGGGTGATTGCGGTAACTAATACTAGCTTCCCTTGAGGTTGGTTTTTATTTGCTTGGATAATGGCTAAATCGATTTTGGCAACATGTTTGCCATAAGGTAAAACATAGGCTTCAGGAATATTACATTGGGCAGCAATTTCGGTAATTGGGCGTAAAGGCATTTTAGTTCTCGTCTTATGATAATCAGACAGTCAGTATAAATAATTTAAATAGCCGAATAAAGCACCAATTACGGGTTTATTAATTTTCGGCACAATCAGTGATTATATTGCTATAATAGAGCAATCATTCAATCAAAAGGATAATAATTAAATGTATTGGTTTTCACAATATTCGCTGTTTTTGGCAGAAACCGCCACCGTAGTGATTGCTATTTTGGCAGTACTTATTTTTATTTTAAGTCAAAAGCGAAAATCAGCGACAGTTGCAGGACGGTTGTCTGTCAAAGATATGAGTCAAGAATATGAGCAAATCAAAGATGATATGCTGATGTCTAGTATGGATGAACTTGAAGCAAAGTTGTTTACTAAAGATCTTAAAAAACAAAAAAAACTGGAAAAGAAACAAGCAAAAGTTGCGGCAAAGCAGAAAAAGAAAGCCGCGAAAAATAATGAGCAATCTGCTAACCAATCAACTGTAGCAGATCCTGCAATCCCAGCAACAGAGGAAACACCTGATAAAGCAAAAGCTAAACTATTTGTTTTGTCTTTCAATGGCAGTATGGATGCGCATGAAGTTGAAGAATTACGTCAAGAAATTACCGCGGTGCTGGCGATTATCAAACCCGAAGATGAAGTGGTGGTTAAACTAGAAAGCCCAGGCGGTGTGGTTCATGGCTACGGTCTGGCGGCTTCACAATTATTACGCTTCCGAACTCGCAACATTCCCTTTACCGCACTGGTGGATAAAGTGGCGGCCAGTGGTGGCTATATGATGGCTTGTACTGCGAACAAAATTGTGGCAGCACCCTTTGCTATTGTCGGTTCCATTGGTGTGGTGGCGCAAATTCCTAACTTTAATCGGTTACTTAAAAAACATGATGTGGATATTGAGTTACAAACAGCAGGTGAATACAAACGTACCCTTACGATGTTTGGTGAAAACACCGACGAAGGTCGGCAGAAATTCAAACAAGAACTTGAAGAAACCCATTTATTATTTAAAGACTTTGTTAAAGAATATCGACCAAATGTGGATATAGAACAAGTGGCAACTGGTGAACATTGGTTTGCCAGCCAAGCTAAAGATAAAGGCTTAGTTGACGAAATTAGCACCAGTGATGATTTTATTTTATCTCATTTAGAATCGCATAAAATCATATCAGTAAAATACCAACGTAAACAAAAACTATCAGAAAAGCTGTCTAAAAATGTAGTTAAAGGATTGGAACGGCTCTTTCTAAGACATGAAAAAGGGCTGTAAGAGCATCTATAAAATGAAAGATAAATAATATTAAATCACGTTATTTATTGCTCTTATTCTTTATCTATTATAGGTCGCGCATTGCGAACGCGACCTATTGCATCATTGATAATTCTATTACTTAAATACGTTTGATGATAATTGAGGTATTAATACCACCAAAAGCGAAGTTATTGGTTTGTAGGTATTCAATGTCTAAATCACGACCAGAACCAACAATATAATCGAGATCACCACATTGAGGATCAACATTATTAAGATTGATGGTTGGATGGAACCATCCTGTATGCATCATTTCAATCGATAACCAAGCCTCGAGTGCACCACAGGCACCAAGTGTATGACCAAAATAACTTTTTAATGATGATATAGGCGTTTTATTGCCATATATATTAGCAACAGCATTACTTTCAGCAATATCCCCTCGTGTTGTGGCAGTGCCGTGAGCACTAATATAACCAATTGCACTCGGATCTAGACCCGCTTGTTTTAATGATTGTTGCATGCAGTATTGTATTGTTTCTTGCCGAGGTTGGGTAATATGACTTGCATCACAATTGGTGACAAAGCCGATAATCTCACCATAGATTTTAGCGCCTCGCGCTTTAGCATGTTCGTATTCTTCTAATATTAATGCACCAGCCCCTTCACCTATTACCAGTCCGTCCCTGTCGCGATCATAAGGTTTTGGCGATAATTTTGGCGTATCATTTTTTTGACTTGTGGCAAATAAGGTATCAAATACCGCGGCTTCAGATGGACACAACTCTTCAGCACCGCCAGCCACCATAACCGTTTGCATCCCAAATTTTATTGCTTCATATGCATAGCCAATCGCCTGACTGCCTGAGGTACAAGCACTAGACGTGGTAATTAAACGCCCTTTTAAGCCAAAAAAGAGTCCAGTATTAACCGCTGTAGTATGTGGCATCATTTGGATATAAGTGGTTGCGGTAATATTGTTAGTGTGTTTTTCATTTAACATGGTGGCAAATGAAGCGACCGGTTGTGTGCTACCGGTTGATGAACCAAATGCTATGCCGGTTTCACCATTAGTAATAATTGGATCATTGAGTAATCCCGCTTTCTCTAACGCTATTTCGGTTGCTTTGGTTGATAACAAGGATACTCGCCCCATTGAGCGAATTTTTTTCCTGGTGTAATGTTCAGGTAATTCAAATTGATCAATAGGTGCACCTAATTTAGTATGTAAACCATCATAGATTTCCCATTCGGGCATATATCTAACCGCATTTTCTAATTTTTTTAATCTAGCTTGAATAGTAAACCAATCATTACCAAATGCAGTGACGCCTCCCATGCCGGTGATAACTACTCGTTTTGTCATACCATCCCTCCGTTGATTGATACTACTTGCCGGGTTACATATCCAGCAAGGTCTGACATAAGGTAACTAGCAAGTTCTGCTACTTCTTCAACTTGTCCCATTCGTTTTAAAGGGATCATTTTCATAGCTTCTTGTAGTGCAATAGGTTCCATAGCTAAAATACCGGTATCAATTAAACCTGGTGCAATACAGTTAACTGTAATTTTGCGTTTAGCAAGTTCAAGCGCTAAGGCTTTACTTGCTCCAATTAAACCGGCTTTAGCTGCGCTATAATTAACCTGCCCACGATTACCGACTATCCCTGAGACAGAAGAAATAACAATAATTCTTCCACCAGAACGTAATCCTATCATTGGCATAATACAAGGATGTAATACATTATAGAAACTATCAAGATCAGTATGAATAACAGCATCCCAATCATTTTCGGTTAAGGCTGGAAAGGCGCCATCGCGAATTATACCCGCGTTATTAACGATGCCATAATACGCACCATGCTGCTCAATGTCCGCTTCAATCACTTGTTGGCATTGTAAGCGATCACTTACATCAAACTGTAGTAACCGAGCTTCGCAACCAAATTGTTCAATACTTTGTTGGGTATCAACCGCGCCTTGTTTATCGTTATGGTAATGTATAACAATATTAAAACCATCTTGAGATAATTTTTTGGCTATCGCCTTGCCAATTCCTTTACTAGCACCTGTCACAAGAACCGTTCGTTTCATTAATCTTATACTCCTAATCGCTTTTCACCAACAAGATATTGTAATTCCATATGATCCGGTTCATAAACATTAAGTTTACCTGATGCTACACATTGTTGGTCGATATTTATTTGGCAATCAAAATTAGCTAGTTTGGCATCAGAAAGAACTAAATTAGCCTGTATTATTAACTGGCTTAGGTGAGGGAAGGCGGTTAAAGTAGTTTTTATTGCTCTTCCTCCTAATAACATCCCTAGTTGTGGTTTTTTATCCTTGCTCATGCCATGGTAACCATTCCAAATACCAATAGTTTGCGCCATTAATTCAATGGTATAAAAATTAGGTAATGCTTTATCGTTATTTAAAAAAGGTGCTAAGATTCCATCTTGGTTGACTTGCACACTACAAATGCAATGTTCTTCATCAACTAAATGAACTTTGTCAATCATTACCATTGGCGCTTCATGCGGTAAATAATCAGTTGCTGGGTAATATTGCATTATACTCTCCCAATAATAAGCGATGCATTGTTACCACCAAATGCAAAAGAGTTTGACATTATAACTGGATATTCCAAGATCATATCTCGCGTAACCATATTGATTTTATCAAGATTTGGATCAAATGCTGATATTGAAAAATCTTGTTGTGGTAAGTATATTTTGTTAGTGAGTAATAAATAACTAATTGCTAATTCGGTAGCGGCGGCACTCCCTAATGTGTGTCCAGTAAGGTGTTTGGTTGAACTACATGGCGGTAATGATTGGTTAAATAAGCGATATACCGCTTTACTTTCAGCCAAATCATTTAATATAGTTGCGGTGCCATGTAAGTTGATATAGCCAATCTGATTGGAATTTAATTTAGCTTCATCAAGTGCCATTTGCATAGCCTGTTGCGCACCTAAACCGTCCGGATGCGGCGATGAGATATGATAGGCATCAGATGATTCGCCGATTCCTAAAATTGCTATGTCACTGGTTTCATGTTTGGTTAGTAAAAATAAAGCACTTGCTTCACCAATATTTATGCCATTACGTTTTTCTGCAAATGGCATACATGGGTTTACAGACAGAGATTCAAGGGCATTAAAACCATTAATTGGCATTCTACTTAAACTGTCAGAACCACCAACAATTGCTGCATCGACCAGACCTGATTCGATTAGCCTTTTACCACTAATAATGGCTTTGGCGCTTGAGGTGCAAGCTGTCGAAATAGTATAACCAGGACCTTTTAAACCAAGTAATGCGGTCAAAAAGCAAGATGGATCACCCAATTCTTGTTGATTATAACTATAGCTTGAAGGAAGGTTTTGAGTTTGTAAGTAATGCTTAACGGCGAGATCACCTTCATGAATACCGGAAGTACTGGTCCCCATAATAATTGCTACTCTTTCACGCCCATATTGACTAATAATTTGTTCTATTTCATGTTGAATTTGCAGATACGCTGCATACAAAAGTTGGTTGTTGCGTGTTGAGTATTTTGATAAATGTTTGGGAATATTTGGTAAATTACCTGCGACTTGCCCTAACCATGCGGGCTGATCATTTAATAACCATCCTTGTTGTTGAACTAAGCAATGGCTAGCTCGATAATTGTTAGCTAGATTTTGCTTAATTTCACTCAAGTTATTACCTAAGGCATTAATTGCACCTAGTGCAGCTATATAGATCATTTATTGCGCTTCCATACTTTGAATGTCAATTTGATAGCCAAATATATTATGTACAATGTAAATAGGTTTCCTTATTTGCGGTGATGGGTTTTCTTTATAGGTTATATCAATAATAGTTTCTTGTTTCTCATTAAGCAATTTTCTATGTAGTTGGTTATCTATAAGTTGCCAGCCTTCCGGTAAGACGACTTGCCATTGTTGAGTAGGTAAAATGCTTAACATAATATCAGATAAAACTTGCTGAGGCGCTGGCAACTCTTTAACAAATATATTTTGTTTCGTTTTAATATGTTGACCGTCATATTCAATTGCGAATAATCGAATTCCTAACGCTGTCAATCCAATAACTTTGAGTTGATTTTGGTTGACATCGACTAAAGTAATAAGTGAATTTTCTTGGTTTTTATATTTGAACTTTAGTAGTTGTTGGTCGTGATAATTTTGTTGCAAATTGGGTGTTGGTAGATTGACTTTTGTTCCCTTAGTTAACCATGCTTCAGCTTTGGGTTTGGTTGTGCAAGCAGAAACTAACATAGCTAGCACGAGTATGGTTAAAGTTACATATTTTTTCATCCTGAATCACCTAATGTGGGGTTATTTATTTTTTAAGTATTGATTTTTGGGCACAGCTAATGGCGCAAATAAGAATGCAGCAAAAATTCCACTAGATAGCACTAAACCAAATCCGCTAATAGCACTAGTATGGCTAATTATCAATAGTCCGAAAGATAATAATGTAGTTAATGCCGCCATGGAAACAGCTAATAATGCACTTTGGGTTTGGCTTTTATAATTACTTAAGAACAGACTATAATCGATACCAATACCAATGACAAGAATGAGTGCCAACATTGAAAATAAGTTGAGTGATTGATTAGTAATACCGTGTATCGATAATGCCATACCAATTGATAAAAGTGTTGGTAAGGTACTTTTTAACGCCGCGATTAAACCATGCTTACGATTGTAGATGATAAAACTCAAACAGATAATTGCTACGGCAACGGTAATTAATTGTGCTATATGAATGCGGTAGTTGGTGAACATAGTATTGAACTCAGAACGACGATCTAACCAATAAACACCGTTATCTATTTGAGATAATAGCCTAACTTGATTTAATTGATGAATACCACTTACTGGTATCAAGGTAGCACTTTTACCATCTTTTAATGACAACCACAGTAAATTTCGACCATGGCTGATTGCGCTTTGTTGCCATAACGCTGGCGTAATAAAAGTGGTATTAACTTGGTTGAAATGAGGTAATTCGACCTGTAAGTTGATTTGCTTGAGCGAGGATATGATCTCAGGCGCGTATTGTTCTAATATAACCATATTTTGTTGCTGCTTAGCAAGCGATGGCAAGTTAATTGCTTGATATTGCTCAAAGGCTCCATTTTGTTTTGCTTGTTCTAATTTAGGTAAAAATTGTTCCAATCTTTGCAATGTTTGTTCAGGGGTATCGCCAAATACTATAAACCATTTTTGGTCTGAAGATTGGTGAGTGATATTAATTATTTGCTGTTCTTGATGTTGTAGTTCAGCAGGTAAAGCTTGTAACTTACCAATATCATCATCTACGTTAAGTTGATTTAAACCATAACCAATAAAAATTAAAGCCAATATTATCATAAAGAGTTGCATTACTCTTTTTTGCCAGAGATTAAGCCAAAAAGTTAATAAGTGTTGACCTATATTTTCCCGTACAGGCAACTTTTTGACTAAAAATGGATACCAACAAATCACAGTCATAAATGCACCAATTAAGCCAAACATAGCAAATATTGACAGTTGTTTTAACCCAGGGAAAGGGGCAATTAACAAAATTAAATAAGCAATAAAACTGGTAGTTAAGGCAATGGCTAATGTTGCTATTAATTTTTTTAAACTTAGATAAGGTGATTCTTGATTGCCGTGCAATAATCGTTCAGTTAGATAGTGAAGTGAATAATCAATAGCGATACCAATGATACTGGTACTCATTACTAAAGTAATTACATGAATTTCACCAAATATAGTTAATACAGCAACTAATCCACAAACAATACCAATGAAAATTGATAATAAGGAAAGTAAGATCGGTCTAACTGAACGAAAAATAGTAATAATTAAAATGACGATACCGATAATTGATACACTGCCAATGGTTGAAATATCATTTTGAGCCTGTTGACTAGCATAATCGCTATAAAATAAAACCCCACGCTTTAATATTTTTGTTGCTGGCCATTTTGTTGTTAATTGATCGGTGAGTTGATTTAGCTGTATCACGATTTGGTGTGATTGGTTCATATTAAATGAAGAACCATTCAGTTCAGCATAAATCATGTACCAGACTTCGCCTTGTTCATCTTTGCTAGTAAGCCAGTTATTTTTAACCATTAAATTGCCGGTATTGGCTAACTGGTTTAATTGTGATGAACGTGTTAGTAGTAAAGGGTCATTGGTTAGTTCACTAGCACTAACCCCACTAAAAGGCGAGTATAGTTGACTTAGGATCCAAGAAAAATGTTGATTTGATTTAAGCTGTGCGATCGTTTGGTCATCTATTAATTGATAACGATGTTGATAAGCAAATTGCCCCCAACTTTTTTGGAAATTTTCGTCAAATAAGCCATTTGCTTGATGAATAAATGTTTGTTGTTGTAAATTTTGGTACCACCACATTACCGGTTCGGTATTATTAGGATCGGCTGGTTTAATTAACCAAACTAATTGTTTATCGAGTCTATCTTGAAAACCATTAATAAGTTCAGATGGTACCTTGTTGGTTTGCTCTTTAGGTAATAAAGATAATACACTGCTATTTAGTTTGCTATTAGAAATCAGATAACCTGTTGCCAATAGCAGGGTAATAACCATCATCAGCCATAAAATGGCGGCAGTTTTTAGTGTTACAAACTTATTTAAATAATAGTTGTTCATTTTTATTTAATGGTGTTGTGCGATGATTAGAAAATGAAATAACTGTTTTATCATTTTGCTTATCATCAATGATAATTTTTTGTAGATAGACTTCACCACTTAATGTTATCTGTTGAAAGATTTTATTTAATGGCGCTAATTTAGGTTTTAGCAGTAAAGTCCATTGTCGGTTTTGTTCACTTAGTGTGACCTCAAAATTATCTTCTAACAATTTTCTATCTGCGGTAAATATTGCCGTTAATAAATGATTAAACTGAAATAATTGCGGTTGTGTTTCAGCCGTAATGACCTGTGGCTTTTGACCAGCAATGTGCTGTTCCATTCGTTGTTGATTCATTTTTAATGTCATTACAAAAGGGGTTAATTGTTGCCACCATAATCCTAATTTTTGCGATAGGATCATCTTACCGGTTGAATGCAAAGAATTGGGCAAACCATTAATGTAATGATCTTGACTAAAATCTGCCCGTACAATTTCATTGTTACTAAATTGTTGTTGTAAATCTGTTAGCGTAATTGCTTGACAGCAAGTTGTTAAAAACAACCCTAAAATGCTAATAAACGTGGCTAAATATTGTTTCATTCTACTAATCCAAACTTTTTTAATAATATTTGCGGAGTAACAAAACTCATTTCCTGATTAATGGCTGATACAGCCACTTGAATGGTATAACCAGAAGTCGTTTTTTTCCCAGTTTTTACATCTACTATTTTATAATTAATTTTTATACGGTGTTCATATTCTGCTAATTCTGCAGTTATTTGTAATGTTTGTTCAGCAATGGTTGAGGCTGAGTATTTTATTCGTGCATCAACCACAGGCCAAAGATAACCAGACTCCATCATGTCGCGGTAACCATAGTGGTATTTTTGAAATAAAGCTTCTCGCGCTTTTTCAAAAAATTTTAAATAGTTACCATGCCACACAACCCCCATTGCATCAGTATCATGAAATGAGGTGGTATATTCGATTGTCGCACAGCATTTAGTATTACAATTCATGTTCATTTTTATTTAGCGTTAGGTTATTGGATTTAGGTTGACTAAATTGCCAAAAATCATAGAAATTAAACCAATCAAGAGGCGATATTAAACAATAGTGTTCTAAACGCTTAGCATAACTTTGTATTATTAATTCCAGTTCACGTTGGCGATTGGCTCTGGTTAAATTTAGTCTATCGGAAAAATGTTCAAAATAGAATTGAAAACGTCCATTAGGTTTTAATCCCCAAACTAAATAAACAGGACATTTTAATGTAGCAGATAAGATAAATGGCCCTTTAGGGAACGGAGCTTGTTTACCTAAAAAATCAGTCCAAACAACGGAGTTTTCTTGCATTCTTTGATGAGCATTACTTGATGTTCTATCGCCAACAATCGCTATCCATTCACCAGCGTCGAGTTTTTGTTTTAATAAAATTGCTGTATCAGCCCCTAAGGTGGCGACCTGAATTAAATTAATGGCAGAATCTGGATTAACTTCTTTTAAGACTTGATTAAAACGGGCGGCATGATGAGTAAATACTAGGGCGTTAATTGTTACTTGATGGGATAATTTTGCAATTGCACGGCACATTTCTATGTCACCAAGGTGTGAACAGAGTAAAATAATACCTTGCTTTTGAGCGATAATGTTTAAACATTCTTGTTTATTAGGATAATACAAATCATCTATTTTAATGTCCCCTTGCCAACTGGCAAGTTTATCGAGTAATGATTCGCCAAAGCGTTGAAAATGATGAAATGTAGTAAGTTGTTTTTTATCAACTAATGGAATGTGGTGGTAATATTGTTTGATTCTTTTCAAGTAATCTTTTGATGCTTGCCGTTGCTTTTTACCGGTTAACCAAAAATAGCTTATAACTGGAAACATGATCAGTTGTGCCACTTTTCGACCTAATAAACGGTAAAGCATGAGGATAAATTTAATGCCTAACAATCCTTTCCTTTCTTGAGTTTGAGACCAATGGCTTTGCTGGTTTTGTTTATTAAAGTTTCGTTTTATTAAGGAAATTGATCGCGGCAACATACCAAAAAATAGTCTGGTATGCATCCATGAAATAAGTAAATTATCTTTGAACGCCTTAAAATGCGATACGCCACCTTCTGGGTAAATTACCTTGGTTGGTACAAAAATAACCGGAGAACCTTGCCAATATAACCGAACCATTATATCAATATCAAAATCCATCCGTTTGCCTATTTGGTATTGGCTAATTAGTTTATAAGTTGCATGCAAAGGATAAATACGCAATCCACACATACTATCTTTAATTGCAAAAGATAGGGTTTCGATCCAAACCCAAAAATGAGTTATATATCTAGCTATTAATCGATGTTTAGGTACCGAATCATCATAAATGGGGCAACCTGATATCAATGCGTCAGGGAATAAGGTAGATTGTGTCATTAATTGCGTAATATCTTGGCAATTATGTTGACCATCAGCATCAAGTTGAATTGTGTGCGAATACCCTTGTTGATAGGCATATTTAATTCCAGTCATCACGGCACCGCCTTTACCTTGATTGGTTGGTAAACGAATCAAAGTCACCCATGGAAATTGTTGTGAAATTTGTTGTAGTTGTTGTGCCGAATCAGTAGTACTGCCGTCATCAATTAAAAAACAGTGTAATTGGTAAACTTCAATATCTTTAAGAACGCTAGGTAATGCTTCACTATGGTTATAACAAGGAATAACAAAGCAGTAATTAGCAAATGCTGATTTCATAACAGAGGTTGTTACTGACATAAGGTAAGTTTTCCTGAGCTGGCCACTTTATTGCTATTTTCCGAGGTAATAAAAGTATAAGAAAATAACAATTTTTGTGTCTGAGTGTTCCATTCTATGTGTAACAATAAGTGATCTTCAGGCAGTATAGGGCATTGAAATTTGATTACTTCCACCGATGATAAGGCTAAATTCGCATTAAAAAATTTTTGGGCATAATAAATTACCCAATTAAGTTGAGCCACTCCTGGTAATAGTGGTTGTGAAACAAAATGGCCTTTAAACCAAAATAGATCAGTTGGTATATTCAGCTCAATATCAGCTTGATGTTGATTGATATTTAAGGTTATTTCTTCAGGAAGTATTTTACTCATTTTGGTAACATCAAATAATTTTTTTAATTCAATATAAGTACATTTGCCTTGAGTATTTTTAGGAAAATCATTAATAAATCGCCATTTTTTAGGCATTTCGCTTAATGATAATGTATCTTTTAAGGATTGTCGAAAATATTGTGATAATTTGAACGTTCCTTTATGTTGTAATTGTTGTTGCCCAGAATGAGTGAGTTTAATTATTATACCAAGAATAGTTCGATTGTTATGTTCTAATGGGATAACATAGGCTTGTTCGACTTGATTAAGTTGATTGAATTTATTTTCTATATAAGTCAATGAAACTCGTTTTTCCGATATTTTGATGATTTTGTCGAGGCGACCATCTAAATAAAAAGATCTGTTATTGACTAATCTTATTTTGTCATCCAATGGTTGAGGTTTATCAAGTAATGGTGAAAAAAGTAGTGCAGGTTGGCTTTCTTCCATTTTAATATGCATTGGCGCAAATAACTGCCAAGGCATATCAGGCTGTTTTTGTTGGCGAATAGCAATAATACCAGTTTCACTTGAACCATATATCTCATTTGGTAATACTGTGAAGTTAAGTTGACAAAGTTGTGCTTCGGCATAAGTTAATTTTCCGCCCGACGAAATCACTTTATCACATTTTATTGCAGGCAATTTATCATCTAAATTTTTAATAATTGAAGGGGTGGTAATGTAGATTAGTTTTTTATGTTTATAGGCTGTAAATTGTTCTTGATAAATAATTTTTTCACAAACAAATGGTATTTTACAACTTAGTGCTAACATAATTTTAAAGGTTAAACCATACATGTGTTCATGCGAAACAGCCGCCACAAATAGGTCGCTAGACAATTCTCCCCAGTAAGATAGAAGAACTAAACTTTCTTGTTCCAACTGAGAAACTGATTTTTCAATTGGTTTGGGTAATCCCGTAGAGCCGGAGGTAAACAACGTGAAGGTTTTTTGGATAAAGCCATTATCCAAAAGATTATAATCATAGATTAGATTGTTGGAATTTAGTGAATTAATATCGATAATTTGTTGGTTATCACATTGATTTTGATAAATTGTTTTATCATCGGTCAATATCGCTTCGTAAAAATGTTGCATTTCTTGATGGCATGGATCGAGCAAGCGGGGATGTTTACCCAAATAAAGTAATGCTAATAATCCTGCCACAAAATTAAAGCTATCTTGCATGGATAATGCCCAATATTTTTGCGGGCAATGAACCAGTGAATGACAGATTAATAACACTTGCTGTTTGAGATCTCCAACTAATAATGGTTGGTGATGTCTAAAAGCAATTATTTCATGTTCAGGTCGTAACAACTGTTCAGATAAATAGGCTAATTTTGGTGTTTTTGACGAATAAGCCATTCTCCCCCCATTAATATTGCAATGAGAATATAGCTAATCAGGCCATTATAAATTGTCCAGTAAGAGATATTATCCAATAGGCAGGTGAAAAGTGCTATGCTGCCATTTAATACAAAAAACACACACCAACATAATGTTACTTTACGAGTATATTGTATCGCTTTTGGTGATAACTCAGAATGACGTATTTTTGCGAATTTTACTATTATTGTTTGTGGTTGTGTTAAAGAGTAGCAAAAAACTGCAAAAAATAGCACATTAACAGCGACCGGATAATAAAGTAGTAGCTGATACTTAGTAAATACCCAGCTAAGAATTGCTAAGAATAAACCTACACACGCAGTAATCTTTGCTAGCCATCGGATATAAGAGAATATATTGGGCAAGGTAAAGAGGCGTAATATAAAAAACATTAATAAACATAAAATTGCTAGATTAATACATTGATAATGTAGAGATAAATAGATAATAAATGGATAACATACTAATAAAATATTAGTTATGCATTTTATTATCACTCTAAATTTATTCATGTTTATTATTTATCATTCATTAAATTATTTACAGCCTCAACTACATCTTGTACAGTTCTTACCGATTTAAATGTTTCAGGATCAACTTTTTTGCCTATCTTTTTTTGCAGATGTACAACCAAATCAACAGCATCGATGCTGTCTAGATCCAGTTCTTCAAAAAGATTTGATTCAAGTTTGATATCTTCAGGAGATAATTCAAAAAGTTGGACAAGTGCAGATTGGATTTGTTCAAAAATTTGTTGCTTATCCATGCTATAGTACTCCTTATTGTTGTGAAGCAATAAAATCAGCTAATGTTTTGACTGAGTAGAATGCTTTTTTGGTTTCGTCACTTTCAGCCGATAAAACAATACCATATTGATTTTTTATCGCAAGACCAAGTTCTAACGCATCAATTGAATCTAAACCTAAGCCATCACCAAATAATGGGGCATCGGTTTCAATTTCATTAGGAGTAATATCGTCTAAGTTAAGTGTTTGGATAATAATGTTCTTGATTTCGTTATGCAATTTTTCCATAAATTTCCCTTTCCTATGTTATTTTAATCTGTTTTTGAAAGCAAAGCAGTTAGATATCTAGTTAATTTCCTTGCTGCAACAGTTGTATTGTCGTGTAAAAAATTGTTAATTGTAATTTTCTCTCCCACAGTAATATTAAAAAAAGCTTTTTTAACGGGGATGTCATACCATTTTTGACCTTTGATTAACCAAGGAGAACTACATTCGATGTGTATAATTCGAATATCAGCTTGACAGCGTAATGCAATATTAGCTGCTCCTCTTTGTAGTTTTATTGGCTGACCAGGTACACTTCTCGTGCCTTCTGGAAATATTAAAATTCGTCCCCCATTAGTTAGTACATTCTGGCAATGAGGTAAAATTTTATTAGCTTCGGCGTTTGGGATGTAACCCGCTGTTTTAATTATGCGACTGATAAAAATATTTTTTAATAAAGCGCCTTTAACTAGACAATCACAACGAGGCATTACTGATGCTAACAGCACAACGTCTAACAAAGAAGGGTGATTAGCTATTATCAAACAACTTTTATCTTGTTTAAGTTTTTCAAGTCCATTAAATTGGTAGCCGATTATACCTAATAATTTTATAATCCATAGAAAAATTTTGAAACTTAAGCTAATACTTTGTTGCGCAATAATATTTCTTCTTTCTTTATTCCAAATAAATAATCTCAATAAGCTAAACCATAGCGTTGATAATACCACGAGTCCATAAAATCCAAACAAGATAAATCCGAATGCAGTAGCTAATAATCGCCACCACCGATTCAATCTATTGGCATTTTTTTGAATTATGCATTTAATATCCATTGCCAATTTTGCAAACTACCTTGTAAAGTAAATTGTTGTTGTTTATTTAAATAAGCATGTAAGAAAGCAAGAGATTGTGGGTAATCAGTTTGATAAACAGTTGATGTCTTTTCGATATTTTGGCAATTAAATTGATTACCTTTGGTTAGTATATAGCCAATAGCATAAGCAGGAATGGTTGGTTTTATTAATGTTTGATAAATATCAGGAATCTTACCATCAAAATCAATTAATAGAACTTTTTTATTGGTTTGATGTAATATTGGTAATGCTTCAAGTAAACCTTGCTGAAAACCATCGACATTAGCTGAAAGTGATGTTATTGGAATGGTTTGTTTGGCTATTATAGTTAATAGTCCCGCTGCAGTGTTATGCACAGATAAGGCAAAATCAGTAGGTGAAATTTCTGTATTTTGATTAAGTGTAGATAAAATGCGGTAGGTTCTTTCTAGCTCTCCATGTCGGCTAGTGAAAATTGCTAAATCAATATGTTCATTTTCAATAAGTTCTAAGCCAACTTCAACGGCTAAGCGAGATGGTTCACTCATTCTCCTTGCTTGCATCATGGGTATTTTAATCGGTTTAGGTAAAGGTAAGTTCCAATTATGATTTGATTGTTTTGACCACAAATGCCAATCAGTTTTATTGGATAATCCAGAAGATAGTGCATACCAATTTTCAATGGAAAAAGAAAAATTCATTTTGATTATATCTTCAATTAACTATATTATTCATACATTAGGTTATAAATGATAAACAGCAATATTATATCGTTAGTTACATGATTTCCAAATAAAAATATTCGATATCATGCTATACAACACATTAAAATAATATAAAGGGAATTAAATTGATTAGTCAGGAAAATATGAAGTATGGTTATGATAAAAATAGCAAGTCGGCTTTAGAAGCAATTACTGAAGCACAGAAAATTGCCTTTGCACCAATTTTATTCCAGGCAGTTGTCTGTATGAGAAAAAATGGCCTTTTAGCCTGTTTAGATCGTGCTGGTATGCAAGGAACTAATATTGATAATATAACCAAAGAAGTTCCACTTTCTTCTTATGCAATTCAACTTTTATTAGATGTTGGGTTAAGCATGCATGTGATTTATCAGAACGATGAAAATTATATTTTGAGTAAAATAGGACACTTTTTATTGCATGATAAAATGACGCAAGTTAATTTAAATTTTACCCAAGATATTTGTTATCAAAGTATGTTTTATCTGCAAGATGCACTAGAAGCTGGCTACCCAGCTGGATTAAAAGTCTTTGGTAATTGGAAGACAATTTACCCTGCATTAAATTTATTACCGGAACAAGCTAAAAAAAGCTGGTTTGAGTTTGATCATTTCTATTCTAATCATTCATTTCCTATTGCATTTTCTTATGTCAATAAATTAACTCCTAAACATATTTATGATGTTGGTGGTAATACTGGATTATGGGCACTATATTGTGCTAAACATAATCCAGAAGTAAAAATTACATTACTTGATTTACCTCAACAGCTTGCAGTGGCAAAAGAGAATATTGAGCAAGCGGGTTTTGCTGATCGCATTAATGGATTTGCTGTGGATTTATTAAAAGCCGATGAATTACCAAATCAGGCTGATGTTTGGTGGATGAGTCAGTTTTTAGATTGTTTTAGCGAAGATCAGATTGTTCATATTTTGAAGTTAATTCATCATAGCATGCAAGATAATGCAACTGTTTGTATTATGGATCTTTTCTGGGATAGGCAGGCTTTCGAAGCAGGAGCATTGAGTTTAAATGCTTCTTCGTTATATTTTACGTGTTTAGCAAATGGCAATAGTCGTTTTTATCATTCTAAAGTGTTTTATAAATGTTTAAGTACAGCCGGTTTTCATGTTGAACAGGATATTGATAACTTAGGTTTTGGTCATACCCTATTAATATGTAAAAAACGTTAAGTAACAAAAGTAAATAATAATTATTGAAGGAGTAATACAATGAAGTTTTTTAAAGTTCTATTAACCATGGTATTCATTACATTTTTATTTGGGTGTGCAGGTAAATATCAGACACCTCATAATATTACTACACCTGTAGATGGCCTAACCAAAGAGCAAGTGAAAAAAGCTATTTTGGCAACAGCAACAAAAGATAAAGCTGCTTTTGGTACATGGAAAATGGATGTAATTAGTAATAATACTATTCGTGGTCGATTGTTTAATCGTAACTATGAAGTTGTGGTAAACATCCCTTATTCTGCAAAAGGTTATTCAATTAACTATGTATCTGTGAGTAATAATTTAAAAAATGGTCAAGGAAATGTACATCGTAACTATAATCGTTGGATAAATAATTTAGATACTAAAATTAAGCAAAATATTTTTAATATTAAATAATACTTGTGTTTTCTAATTTAAAAATATTTGATTTGTCTTTTTCTGTTTAATTTATATATGCCCAATTTTTTATTGGGCATATTAACAAGTCAAATATTAATAACCATTTTTATTTTTTTTTGTTATTTAATTTGCAAAAATTAAATATTTCTTATTATTAATTTACTAAGCTTTACCTTATTTTTATTTATAATAAACAAATTATTTACAAACCACTTTCTAACGATTTTATCAATCGTTAAAAATGACTATCTATTATTTTAATAGCAGTTTAATATGAAAAAGTATTCATATTAAAATTGATGATTACAGCTCCAATTCCCTTACATATCTTTCTTAATTCTTTTTTTTCATGCTTGAGGACACTTATTATGTTTCAATGGCTATTAAACTGGATTTTAGATGGGCTTAAGCACTCGCCAGAAATCCTTTTATTTTTATCGTTAAGTTTAGGGTATTTAATTGGTGGTATTAGAATTGGCAAATTTCAATTAGGTGGTGTTGCTGGTTCATTGCTTGTCGCAGTAGCATTAAGTGTTTTTGGCGTCACGGTTGATGCTGGTGTTAAAGCTGTGCTATTTGCATTATTTATTTATGCTGTTGGTTATGAAAGTGGCCCGCAGTTTTTCCGTTCACTTGGTGTTAAAACACTACGCGAAATCTTTTTAGCACTATTTATTGCTGTTGCAGGTTTTGTCACAGTGGTTGTATTAGCTAAAATATTCCATTTAGATAAAGGACTTGCAGCTGGTTTAGCCGCTGGTGGCTTAACTCAATCTGCTATTATGGGAACTGCTTCAGATGCTTTATCTCAATTAGGTTTAAGTGCAGAAGAACTGAGTAAGTTACAAGGTAATGTCACTATCGGTTATGCAGTTACTTATATATTTGGCTCGCTTGGTGCAATTATAGTATGCGTTAATATATTACCAAAAATAATGAGTCGAGATATTGGTGATGACGCTATTAAGGCTCAAGCTGAACAACTTAATGGCTCTCTTTTATTAGGTAGTAATCAAAATTATGCATTATCTGATATTAGTGGACGTCTTTATCGTGTTACTAATAAGATTGCACAAACGGTTGCTCATATTGAACAAAATATTAATGGAATCAGTATTGAGCGCATCAAACGTGGTAATAAAATTATTGAAGCCACACCTGACACGACATTAAAAGCAAAAGATATCATTTTAGTTGTCGGTCATCGTAATGCCATGATCGAAGCACATGATTTGCTTGGTACCGAAGTCAATTCAGCTTCAGGCATGGATGTTGTCATGAATACTGTTGATGTTGAGATGCGAAATTCTCGTTATGTCGGTGAAAGTTTAAAACAAGTGCTCTCTTCTGATGAGGTAATGAAATTAAAACATGGTATTTACCTGATTGCTATCCATCGCGATGGTCAACCGCTGTCTCTTAATGATGATATTCATTTCCAGCTTGGTGATATTATTACCGTTTATGGTGCAGACAGTGATTTAAAACGTGTAATTGATAGAATTGGTGCACCGATTACTAGAAGTGAAAAAACTGATTGGATCTTCCATGGTTTAGGATTAGTTGTTGGCCTTATTATTGGATTAATTGTTATCCGTATTAGTGATATTCCTATTACTCTTGGAGCAGGCGGTGGTGCACTATTGTCTGGTTTACTGTTTGGTTGGTATCGTTCAATGCATCAAACTGTGGGTAATATTCCAGCCGGAGCCTTGCAATTATTAAAAGACTTTGGATTAGCAGGTTTCGTGGCCGTAGTTGGACTCAGCTCTGGACTACAGGCTATCAATACTATTCGCGAACAAGGTTTATCACTATTTCTTATCGGTATAGTGGTAACTTTATTACCTATGATACTCGCTATCTATTTTGGTAAATATGTCCTTGGTTATAAAAATGCTGCGGTATTTGCTGGTGCTTTATCCGGTGCACGTAGTGCCAATCCAGCTTTTGGTGAAGTACTCAATAAAGCCGGTAATTCAACACCGACTAACTCTTTTGCTATTACTTATGCTTTAGCTAATGTCTTCCTAACTTTATTAGGTCCATTGGTTGTGGCTTTTGTTTAATTGAAATATCAAATTAAGGATCCAGTTTATGAAAAATAAAATTGATTATGCTCAATATGCTAATTTAAGTCCTTTTGAATTAAAAGATAACTTGATTAAACTAGCACAAAGCCATACTGATCGGGTAATGCTAAATGCTGGCCGTGGTAATCCTAATTTTCTGGCAACTTGGCCTCGTCAAGCCTTTTTCCAACTTGGTGTATTTGCGATTCAAGAATCCGAAATGTCTTATTCATACCTGAATGAAGGTGTGGGTGGTATGCCAATAAAGGCAGGATTAACTGGTCGTTTTGAACATTTTGTTCGTCTTAATTATGACACGCCAGGTGTTGCTTTTTTAGGTAAAGCCTTTTCTTATATTCGCGATCAACTAGGATTAGACGAAAACGCTTTTCTACAAGAAATGGTAGAAGGTATATTAGGTTGTAATTACCCTGTTCCAGATAGAATGTTACGTTTTAGTGAAGAAGTGGTAAAAGCGTACGTTTTAGAGCAAATGGGGGCGCAATATCTTCATCGTGATGAAATTGACCTGTTTGCCGTTGAAGGTGGTACGGCAGCAATGGCCTATATTTTTAATTCCATGAAAGAAAATGATTTAATTCAAAAAGGCGACAAAATTGCCATTGGCGCGCCTATTTTTACTCCTTACCTTGAAATACCTGAATTAAATGATTATCAATTGGTGGAAGTATTAGTTAATTCCGATCCTAAACTTAATTGGCAATATTCTGAATCAGAATTACGAAAATTAGAAGATCCTTCGATAAAAGCGTTTTATTTGGTCAATCCATCCAATCCGCCATCAGTAAAAATAGATGATAAAAGTTTAAAAATTATTGCTGACATCGTAAAAAAACGCCCTGACTTAATTATTTTAACTGATGATGTTTACGGTACTTTTGCGGACGATTTTCAATCATTATTTGCTATTTGTCCAAAAAATACTATTTTGGTGTACTCATTTTCTAAATATTTTGGGGCAACAGGTTGGCGTTTAGGTGTTATTGCTATGGCCCATGACAATGTAATTGATAATAAGATTAAAGCATTGCCAACTAAGGCCAGAAATATTTTAAACAAACGCTATAGCTCAATTGTTACTGAACCAGCACACTTGAAGTTTATTGATCGTTTAGTTGCTGATAGCCGGGCGGTGGCGTTGAATCACACATCTGGTCTTTCTACTCCTCAACAAATCCAAATGGTATTATTTGCATTATGTGAAATGATGGATAGCGATCAAAGTTATAAAGCAACATTGAAGAATTTAATTCGTCGCCGTGCGGCATCGCTCTATCAACATTTAGGTTTGGAACATAAATCGGATGAGAATAGTGTTGATTATTACACATTGATCGACCTTGAAACTATTTGTCGAGAATTGTATGACGATAAATTCGCTAAATGGATCTTAAAAAATAAAAATCCAACTGAATTGCTATTTAGAATTGCTGATGAAACTGGTGTAGTCTTATTACCAGGTAAAGGGTTTGCGGTGCAACATCCTTCTGCACGGGCGTCATTAGCTAATTTAAATGAATACCAATATGCAGCTATCGGTTTGTCATTACGTAAACTTGCTCAAGAATACTATGATGAATACAAAACTAAAGCCAAGAACAAATAATATAGCTCAAATATAAAAGCTAATATCTTTTTATAGCTATTTACAATCAATCCAAACCCTAGTTTATCTAGGGTTTTTTTTAATAAAATCAAATGTAAAATTTTTATATTTAAAGTTCCATTATTTAATTATTTCAGTGTGCGATTTATATTCATAATGGTGATAAAATTATAAGAATTTTGTCTATATCATGATCAATATAAACCTAATTTAATATTTATTTACCAGTGAATAGTGAAAGATAGGCCAATTATGATAACTTAAATAGCCTTATCATATGCGTTGCAGTATTGTTCAAGAGACATATTGCGAAAACCCCTGGTTTTAGCTTTCTCGTTTACTAATTTTTCGGCGATATTATAAAGCGTCTCTTTGATATCTTCGTTTGCTTCATAATCCATAAATGATAATTCATTCAATAAAGCGCATTGAATATTTTCGACTTCAATCTGCTTTTTTTGGTCAACGTCTGTATTTTTTATAAATTGAGCATAAGACATTGGCATAACTCACCTCACAGCAATTTGTTACATTCTAGTAAAATAATCCAAACACAATATTAATAATCAATATCAAACTAGAAATCAGGGCAAATAGTCTTTCACTTGGTGTTAATTGGTAATGTTGGTGAAATTTGTCTTTAATTTCCTTATTTACAAAATCTTGATTTATCAAAGTTATCTCTCCGAAAATATGATTTTGGTAACAACAAGTAGGCAATAATTAATCTACCTAATCAATCATGTCAAATTATGTAACTTAATTTGTGGTATTGAATCAAAACCGCAGTATGTTCATATGCCTCTGCTAGCTACTTGAATCTTCTTAACTAATTAAATAACTCGCAGTATTGTTTAATTTTGTTGTTAAGTTGATTGGTTTTGATGTTGTTATGATAAAATAAGTTATCGTCATTGTCAATAATAAAAGTTATTGAAATTAAAATAAAGTTATCGATGTGATTTGTTTTATGTTAATTAAAAATAGATATGGAATAACGCAAGGGGTTAAATATGAAAAAAGCCCCATCGGGGGCTTGAATATTAATTTAAAGTGATTTGTTTTTGAATTAAGTATTTTTTACTGCAATAACTTAACTTTTTAAACTATGTGAATTTATTTGATAATAATAAACGATATTGAAGACAACGAATAAAATACCTCAACGCTTTTTATTATTACTAATCTAATATAGATGATTGCCACCAAACACGTCCAAGAATAGTGATTTCATCTTGCGAAACAATTTCATCCTCATATCCTGGGTTATAACTTCTGATTTTAACTTGATTACCAGGTAATCTTTCAAGGATTTTTATTCTTAGTAATCCATCATGATTAATCGCGTATATTTTGCCATCGCGAATGTTGGTATCAGCCTGATCGATACCAACAGTAGAGCCATCAGTAAACACCGGCTCCATACTGTCACCATAAACAGTCAAACAGACCGCACAATCTTTATCAATGCCATACTTACGCATGGTTGATTTGGAAAGGCGTAATTTATAGCCATTATAGTCTTCAATATCATCGGCAAATCCATCACCGGCCGCAAGCCGAACATCCTTATAAAATGGCACTTCAACCTCGTCATCATCAAGTGGAGTTTTACTATCCCATTCATCAATAGCGCCAAGCATGGTTGCATTGGATTGATTGTGACTGACTTTAGCCTCTTGAATACCTTTGGTTAGCCACAAAAGGTCTACATTTAATGCGCTAGCTATTTCAACAATTTTTCTGGAAGTACTGGATTTTCCGGAAAGTAATTTTTGAATGGCGGGTTGGCTGATTTTAACTTTTTCGGCTAATTGATGTTGAGACATGCCTGATTTTTTCAATGCCAAATTAATTCTATCAGTAAATGAAGTCATAGTTTTATCTC
>CALYPG010000009.1 GCA_945271295.1 uncultured Gilliamella sp.
CCTTTTACTGACTGGATTCGCACTTAGATGTTGAATGTAGGTTTAATTTTATACTTAAACGTATACCTTTCCTGAAACTTCTTTACAGATTAATCCATTTCAATAACATAATTCTAGTTCATATTGATGATAATTTAGGTATAAAAGGTTAACTTTCTGAAGTTAAATGGGATAAATGATTAATTCACCTGACCTTTCAGCTATGCTGAATGATAAGGTGAATTAGCAGATAACTAAATTTAGTTAGTAATTTTATGTAAAAATTCAACTAAACTAACTTTTTCATTTGATCAGCGATTTTTTCTGCTTGCTGACCAACCACAATTTGTACACCTGTCTTACCTAACTTAATTACTGCCATTGCGCCAAGTGCTTTAGCTGCTTGTTCATCAATAAGATCAGAATCATTAACATTTAGGCGTAAACGTGTAATACAAGAATCAATATTAGTTAGATTCTCTTTACCACCAACAATGATTAAATATTGTTCAGCCAGTTTAGCTACATCACCTATAGTTTGTGTTGGTTCAAATTCTTCAGTGTCTTCTAAAGTAGAAGTATCATCTTCTTCACGACCAGGTGTTTTAAGATTAAATTTAACAATCACGAAGCGGAATACCACATAGTAAACCACAAAAAATACCAAACCTTGCAATATTAGCATATACCAATGTACAGCTAGTGGATTGCGTGATTGCAGTAACATATCAATTAATCCGGCACTAAATGCAAAGCCTGAAATCCATTGCATAGTTGCGGCAATAAATAATGAAATACCTGCTAAAACAGCATGGATAACATAAAGTAATGGTGCCACAAACATGAACGCAAATTCTAGTGGTTCAGTAATACCGGTAAAGAAAGCGGCGAAAGAAGCGGCTAACATAATTGAGGCTGTTTTATCTTTATTGCCTTTTTTCGCAGTATGATAAATAGCTAATGCCGCACCAGGTAAACCAAACATCATAATCGGGAAGAAGCCGGCTTGATAACGACCTGTAACACCAATAATTGATTTACCTGAATCAATCGCTTCTTGTCCAGCTAAGAAGTTTGGAATATCGTTAATACCCGCAACATCAAACCAAAATACGGAATTAAGAGCATGGTGTAAACCAACCGGAATTAATAAACGATTGAAGAAGCCATAAATACCTGCACCAACAGAGCCTAAGTTCTTAATCCATTCACCGAATGATACTAATGAACTAAATACAATTGGCCAGATAAAATATAACACCACCGAAACAAATAACATTACAATTGAAACAATAATTGGAACTAAACGCTTACCACTGAAAAAAGCCAATGCGCTATGTAATTCAACCCCACTAAAGCGATTGTATAATTCAGCAGCAATAATACCGACTAAAATCCCAACAAATTGATTATTGATTTTTGCATATGCTGGTGATATTTGACTTTGCCAGCCTTCTATACCGGTATCGATTCCTTGAAACAGTGCTACAGCAGTTGGTGATAATAAGGTGGTAATAATTAAAAAACCAACTAAACCTGCCAGTGCCGCTGCACCATCTTTATCTTTCGACATACCATAAGCCACCCCAATTGCGAAAAGGATTGGCATGTTATCTATAATTGCACTACCTGACTTAATTAAAAACGCTGCGGCAATATTATTAGCACCCCAACCATTGGGATCAATCCAATAACCGATACCGAGCAGAATTGCTGCTGCAGGTAGTACTGCCACCGGCACCATTAATGAACGCCCAATACGCTGCATGTAAGCTAAAATTCCCATAAGTGTTTCCTCATTTTATTATTTGAACTTTCCACAAAGAAGTTTTGAAATTTAATATCTTTAGTTAAAAAGTAATTAGTAATTATATTTCAACCTATATTATTTTTCTTCGCAAATTAATTATTCATTTTTTGTGATTTTAATCACGATTTTTTTTTGCTTAATTACTTTAATGTAGTAAAATAACGCTAACATTTTTTACTTTAAAAAAAAAGAAGTTGTTTTAATTATATCAGAAGAGGCTATATTTTATGAGACTTATTCCCTTACAAAATGCTCAGGAAGTGGGCGCTTGGGTTGCACAGCGTATTGTTAATAAAATCAACCAATTTAAACCGACAGCGGATCGTCCGTTTTTATTGGGTTTACCTACAGGTAGTTCACCACTGGTTATGTATCAACAATTAATCAAACAGTACCAAGCTGGTAACGTTAGTTTTAAACACGTTGTTACTTTTAATATGGATGAATATGTAGGGCTTGCTGAAGATCATCCACAAAGTTATCATACTTTTATGTATGAAAATTTCTTCAATCATATTGATATTAATAAAAACAATATCAATATACTCAATGGCAATGCTGCTGATATTGATAAAGAGTGCCGCCAATACGAAGAAAAGATAAAAGCCTATGGTAAAATCAATATTTTTGTTGGTGGTGTGGGTCAAGATGGACATATTGCTTTTAATGAACCAGGATCTTCACTTTGTTCTAGAACCCGTATCAAAACGTTAACGGAAGATACGCGTATTGCTAATTCTCGTTTCTTTGATAACGATCAAAATCAAGTACCAAAACATGCACTTACTATTGGTGTTGCAACATTAATGGATGCAGAGGAAGTTATTTTATTAGTGTGTGGTCATAATAAGAGCCTAGCACTACAAGCTGGCGTTGAAGGTTCTGTTAATCACCTATGGACCGTGACGGCTTTACAAATGCATCCAGCATCTATTATTGTTTGTGATGAACCAAGTACTGATGATCTTAAAGTTAAAACACTAAACTATTTTAAACAAATGGAAGCAGATAATCTTAAGGTAACCATTTTATAAAGGATAAATTAATGTATGCATTAACAAATTGTCGTTTTTATACAGGTTATGAAATTCTTGAAAATCATGCTGTTATTATTAATGGCGATAAAATTGAAAGAATCTGTAAACTAGACGAATTACCAACCGGTATTGCCATTGAAAATTTACAAGGAGCGATTGTTGCTCCTGGTTTTATTGATATTCAAGTCAATGGTTGTGGCGGTGTACAATTTAATGAAACACTTGATGCATTAAGTGTAGAAACACTCGAAAAAATGCAAGCAACTAACCTTATTTATGGGTGTACTAGCTATTTACCAACTTTAATCACATCAACGGATGGGTTTATGATAAAAGCCGTAAATGTAATGCGTGAATACTTAGCTAAGCACCCTAATCAAGCTTTGGGTTTACATCTTGAAGGACCATATATTAATCCAGAAAAGAAAGGCATTCATGATGAAAATATCATTCGTCAACCTTCGCAAAAAATGATCGATTTCCTTTGCGAAAATGCTGATGTTATTAAAATTCTAACCCTAGCCCCAGAAAAAGTTGATAGTCGCTTTATTAAACAATTAGTTAATGCAGGTATTCATGTTTCTGTTGGGCATTCTAATGGGCACTATGATGATTGCCGCCGTGGATTTAATGCAGGAATTAGTTTAGGTACGCATTTATTCAACGCTATGCCGTATATATCAGGACGTGAGCCGGGCGTGGTTGGGGCTATTTATGATGCACCTGACGTTTATGTTGGTATTATTGCTGATGGGCAACACGTAAGCTGGGCTAATATCCGCAACAGCCATAAAATTAAACAAGATCATTTGATTTTGATTACTGATGCGATGTTACTTGCTGGGTCTGATTTATCTTCAGGTGTATTTGCTGGTAAAACTATTTATTATAAAGATGGTCGTTGTATTGATGAAAATGGCACGCTAGGCGGATCTGCACTAACCATGATTGAAGCAGTAAAAAATGCCGTTGAATATGTTGGCATTGCATTAGATGAGGCTTTACGCATGGCTACGCTTTATCCGGCAAGAGCAATTGGTGTAGATAAAACACTTGGAAGTATTAGTGAAGGTAAAATAGCTAACTTAGTTATCTTTAATCGTGACTTTACTGTAGCTAAAACTATTGTTAATGGAGAAATCACCCGTTAGAATGTCAGATCATTAATGAATCAATAAAACTATTGAGATGATATATGACATTTAATTATCTGAATTTGGTGGGAAATGCTGAACTAATCAAGCAACTTAATTACGCCATGATTTATCGTTTGATTGTTCAGCAAGGACCTATTTCACGAATTCAACTAGCTGAAATAAGTCAATTAGCTCCTGCTAGTATTACAAAAATTACTCGCCAATTCCTTAAAAATAAGTTGATTAAAGAGGTTGATGTCCAACAATCAACGGGTGGACGTCCAGCTGTATCTATTGTTGCCAGATACAATTATTATCGGGCAATTGCTGTGCAGTTGAGCCGTTCACATATCATGATTGAGCTTTATGATATCGGGGCAAATTGTTTAGCATCAAACAAATATCCTCTCACCGATTTTACAGAGCAACAAGTACAAACAAACTTAATTACTCTTATTGAACAATTTATCCAAGAACACAGTAAAAAAATTAAAAACTTAATTGCTATATCGGTAGTAATGCCTGGATTAATTGATTCTGTGCGTGGAATTGTTCGTTATACACCACATATTCAAGTTGAAGACTGGCCGTTAGTTGAAGCATTACAAAAACAGTTTAATGTTTCTATTTTTGTCGGCAATGACATTCAAAGCTTAGCCCTAGCTGAAAGTTATTTTGGTACCACTCAAGATGTGGATGATTCTATTTTAATTCGAGTACATAAAGGGGTAGGATCAGGCGTTATTGTTAATCAACAATTACTTACCAACCATAATCAAAGTGCCTGTGAAGTTGGACATATCCAAGTTGATGCACTCGGTGATCGTTGTCATTGTGGTAACTTTGGTTGTCTGGAAAATCGAGTTGTAAATAAAGCAATTGAAAGTCGTGCCAAACAGATGATTGAACAAGGTTATGCAACTAAATTAACAACCGAGTTATGTAACATTGTTAATATTTGTCAACGTGCCAATCAAGGTGATGAACTGGCTATTAAATTAGTGAAAGATGCAGGGGAAAACCTAGGCAGAGCCGTTGCAATTATGGTTAATATCTTCAATCCGCAGCGCATTGTATTAGCTGGGGAATTAATCAAATCTCCAGAAATACTGTTAAGTGCTATAAATAGCGCATTAAACACGCAGAGTTTAGTAGGGTTAAGGAAAAATTTGACTATCACTTGCTCAACACTCGATGATCGTTCAGCTATTGGTGCATTTGCATTAGTTCAACAAGCGTTATTTAACGGTTCATTGTTAATGACATTATTTGATGACAACGCAATGTAATTTATCTTATTTTATAAAAAAAGCCCGAAAAGATCGGGCTTTTTACTAAGCTAAAATACGTAGCATTCTTCGAAGTGGTTCTGCCGCTCCCCATAATAATTGGTCACCAACAGTAAAGGCTGATAAAAAGTCTTTACCCATATTGAGTTTACGCAAACGTCCAACTGGAGTGGTTAATGTGCCTGTTACTGCGGCTGGGGTAAGTTCTCGCATTGATAATTCACGATCATTTGGTACGACTTTTACCCAATCGTTATGGGCTGCAAGTAATTTTTCAATTTCAGGAATACTAATATCTTTTTTCAATTTAATTGTGAAAGATTGACTATGGCAACGCAATGCACCGATACGAACACAAAGTCCATCAACAGGAATAATTTGACTGGTACCTAAAATTTTATTGGTTTCAGCTTGCCCTTTCCATTCTTCCTTACTTTGACCATTTTCGAGCGCTTTATCGATCCAAGGAATCAAGCTTCCAGCTAATGGCACGCCAAAATTATCGGTTGGTAAACTGCCATCTCGCATTTTTTGGGTGACTTTACGTTCAATATCTAAAATAGATGAATGTGGATTTTGTAGTTCCTTAGCCACATCTGCATGCAACATACCCATTTGAGTTAATAATTCACGCATATGGCGAGCACCACCACCAGAAGCTGCTTGATAGGTCGAAACCGAAATCCAATCAACAAGATTTTCAGCAAACAGCCCACCTAATGACATTAACATCAAGCTAACCGTACAGTTACCACCAACAAATGTTTTAATGCCTTGGTCTAACGCGGCATGAATATTGGCTTTATTTACAGGGTCTAGCACGATAACCGCATCATTTTCCATGCGCAGTGTTGATGCAGCATCGATCCAATAACCTTGCCAACCGGTAGATCGCAATTTTGAGTAAATCTTTGCGGTATAATCACCACCTTGGCAAGTTACAATAATATCTAATGCTTTTAATGCCTCAATATTGTCTGCACTTTGCAACGTGCCGGTTTTACCACCAAAAACCGGAGCAACTTGTCCCGCTTGGGAAGTAGAAAAGAAAACAGGATTAATATAATCAAAATCATGTTCTTCAACCATACGTTGCATAAGAACAGATCCAACCATTCCACGCCAACCAACAAAACCAACATTTTTCATAATTTTTCCATTCCAAAAGTAGTTGTTATACAGAGATATACTTAGCTATTAAAACAAAATATCACCATAAAACAAAGTAAGATAAGAATTATTTTTGTCAGCAAAGGTATAATAACGTGGTGTTATATAATTTTATTTTTATAAAATGAGAGTTTAAGCTATGTGCTTGTTTATATATTCTTGAAATTGTAGGTATTTTGCTATAAGGCTAAATAAAAAAGTATAATTATTTGATAAATAAAGGCAAATCTTATTGTTATTATTTATAAAAATTGATCTGCCTTTTTATAACAAGTGTTAGGTGTTATTACCGAACTAGAAGATTAAAAATCCTCATCTTGATTTTCGTTGTTTGTTATTGAAGCAATATTATGTAGCTCAATGCCTTTTACCGACGCTTCGATGATTTCTGGTAAAAAATCACTTAGATTGCTTTCGTCAGTTCTTAGCATAAACGTTGTTAACAACATTGGTATATTTACCCCAGTTATCACTTCTAAACTTGGGTAATTAGCTATTAGCTTAACCAATGTATTAAACGGTGTTCCACCCTTTAAATCAACTAAGCATAAGATTTGTGAACATTGGTTTGTTAAAAGCTGAAGTTTTTGTTCAATCTGTTGTTCAAAGTCATCTAATGATTGTCCCATTGTAAACGATACCGCTTCGCATAAAGTTTGTTCGCCACAGATCATCTCTGCAGACTCAACTAAACTTTTGGCCGACGCACCATGGGTACTCACTAATACTGCAATCATGGATATGGAACTCCTTTAATAATCAAGGCAACGATAATAACGACGAATAGTCATTGGATGACGATTTAAATGTTCAACATAAGCATCTATTCGGTTATTTATAGCACGAAAAACGAATGGCGATACATTACCTCTATATTTTTCAGATATTCCCGGTAATTCATAATCTTTTGTATCAATAATTGTATAATTACCACAAATTTGCGGTAAGAATTTAGCCACTCTTTCGCTTAAAGGTCGTTGTGAATCTTCACCAACATAAACGGTTACCGCCGTATCACGATCGATAACTTCTAATGTTCCATGGAAAAATTCTGCTGATTCAATTGATTTTGAACGTAGCCAGTGCTGTTCTTCCCAATAACACATGGCGTGAGAATACGTTGCGCCCCATTGATTACCTGCACCTACAAAATAATGCATGCTATCGTTATGATGTTTTTCAGCAACTTCTTGTCCAAACTTATCGGCTTTTTTAGCAACAGCGACAATATTTTTGGCAAAATGTTGATCCATTTGTTGATAAAACTCATCGTAATCAGGAAATTCACCGGCTAAATACATTAAACGATCAGCTGCCATAAAGAATTTTAGTTGTTCATTCATTGGGTAAACAATAAGATGATTAACTAAGTCATCTAATGGTGTATTTTCTCTATCTAAGAAAGCAAATATGGTTGCACCAACCTCTTTTTTAATTTTCTTTATTGCATCAACCAGTTCTTGTGTCGAACCTGTGACTGACGAAATAATGATAAGTGTATCTTTAGTAATTCGTTTATTACCGGTTACTAGGTATTCAGCCGCATGCTGTACAAATGTTTCAATGGCTGTTTTTTCTTTCATATGGACAACAGCTTGCATTGACGATGCATAAGTACCACCAATACCCAACCAACAAACATTGCTATAACCACGTTTGTGTATTTCATCAATAAACTTATTAATCGTTGGACGTAATGCTAATGCGCCATTCATACTGTTTAATTCTTTTTGTTCGTCATATTTTCTCATAATTTAACCCTTTATATTTTAGATTTAGTGATTACGTCGAATTCTGGATAAGTTGATTTCTCCAGATCACGACCTTTCAATTGTGAAACTTGATAACTGAGTAAATGGATCGGGATTGTCATAAATAATGAAGATAATAATTCGTCACAATTCACATTAAGACATAAATCCCGTTCTTTAATGTTGTCTGTTTTGTCAGCATAAATAGTTGTGACATTTTCAACATATTTATTTAAAAAATGTTTTAAGGCGTTTGCTCTTTGTTCTAGTTGACCTTGAGGTTCAATAAAAACGATACTGTCATTTGCATGCAAACCTATATATGGCCCATGCATATACTCTTCTAATTCTTTTCCTAAAGCTGTGTTTTGCACAGTTTCGGTAAATTTGGTTTCCCCTTCTCTGGCTACTCCATATGTTGCGCCATACCCAATTAAAATGACTCTTTCTGCATGAAAAAATTGGCTTAAATTGTTATTCACCCAAGTTTGGGATTGTTGAATGACTTGTGGGAGAGCAGTGATAATTGTTTGAATTTGATTTAGGTAACTATCAAATTGTTTAGTTTCCAAATGTCCAATTTTTTGACTAATTACCATGGAAATTAATATTAAATCAAGAATAGTGACACTATAGCCCGCACTCACATAAGGCATTTCTTCAACAGGCATACCCATTGACAACACATTATTACTTATCTTATTTAACGGACTATTAGGATTACTAGTAAGAGCGTAAATGGTTTGATTATTTTTTATAAATTGTTCGACTAAATGGATAGTTGAATAACTTTGTCCACCTTGTGAAATCGCAATATATAGCGTGTTGGAGTCATTATAATGTAAGTAGTTAGCTGCCATTGATGGATCTTCAACATATACCGGTACCTTTAATATTTTACTCATTAAAGGACGAGCGCCGTAAGCAGCATTTGAACTTGAGCCGGTAGCAAATAATACGATAGCGCTAAGTTGTTTAACTTTATTTAAATCAATTGGTTCAACAAACAACTTTACGTAATTATTTAAAACATTTTGATAATATTCGGGCTCTAATGCCACATAATCAGCAATACTTTTCATTATTTTTACTCCAACTATCCTAATAAACCACTCCAAGCCCCAAAAATGCCAATAGCAGCGATTAGCAAGAGAATCCAATGAGCCTTCAACCCCTTTTTGACTAATACAAAGATAAATATTGTGAAGAGTAAAGGTAAAATTTGCGGTACAATCCCATCGAAGATATCTTGCAATGACGAGGAGTCATCACCGGTTCCTATTTTTAATGGCATATTTAATGACACCATGGTGGCGACCATGGATCCGACCACACAAAGCCCTAAAACCGATGCACCGTAGGATAATTTATCCATTAAACCTGTCTTTTGTACTTTATCAATAAATGACGCACCTATGTTATATCCTATAAGTAAGCCAAAATAACGGGCTAAAATGGCAGGGACATTAAAAATTAATAAAAATAGCAGTGGACCTAAAATATTGCCTTCAAATGCTAACGAAGTACCTATACCTGTTGCAATAACACGTAATGTTCCCCAAAAGAATGAATCACCTAAACCACTTAATGGCCCCATGAGAGCTATTTTGACATCATTAATTGTGCTTTTATCAAAATCATTATCAGTAGCATTTTGTTCTTCCATGGCAATACAAATGCCTAACGGGAAAGTGATTAACCATGGTGTAACATTATAAAATTCAAGGTGACGTTGATAAGCATCAGTTAATTCTACTTTGTTATTACTGTAGATTTTATCTAAAGCAGGACGCATGGCATAAGAATAACCTAAGTTCATTTGTCGTTCATAATTCCAAGACCACTCGGCAGTGAAAGATCGCCAAAAAGTTCTTGTTAATTCTTTATTAGTTATTAATTTAGAATTCTTCATTTTCATAATTGATCTCCTGTGAGGCTAACACATTGCCTGTATGGGTATTTGGTTGTTGGCTGTTATCTCCAATTGCTTCTTTTTTGCCATTAAATGCGGAATAACCTGTCAAAATTAGCGCAATACAAGCACCAAAAATGGCAACACCTGTGACCGGTACTTTCATATATACGGCTAAAGCAAAGCCAAGAATAAAAAAGGTGGTATTGGTTTTTTTAATCATGATTTTCATTAACATGGCAAAACCAAAGGCAGGTAATAAGCCTGTTGCAATACCTAAACCATCAATAATAAATTTTGGAATCGTTTCTAATAAGCTATTAACCGCTGAACTGCCAAATAGATAGGAAAGTCCTACCACTAAGCCAATTGGAAGGTTAATGGAAAAAAATCCACCTAATAAGTTCATTCGATCCATGCCTTTACCATTACCTTCGTTAGCGTATTTATCCGCTTTATGAACAAAATAAGGAAGAATGAAAAGGAAGCATAAATTTTTGACTAATAAAACTAGTGAAGCAATTGGAATGCCAAGCGTTAATGCAATTTCGGTGCTTTTACCTGCACCAATAGCAAACGCCGTACCTAACACACTACCTGAAATAATTTCAGGCGGAATAGAGGCACCGATAGAAAATGATCCAACAAATGCCAATTCTAATGTTGCTCCAATAATAACGCCTTGTGTGATATCGCCCATGACTAAACCTGCTAAAGTACAAGTCACTAAGGGTCTTGATAACATCGATGAACCTAAAAAGTATTCACCATTTGCTAACATCGCAATCAAAGCTAAAACTACTGCTGTTAATTCGATACTCATTTTTTGTACCCTCTAAACTATTTTTCAAATTTTTGCTTTGATTCACTTGGAATTTGCTGAATATAGATATCAATGCCGTTTTGTTGTAATTCTGTTAATAAATCTGCTTCTGTATCGGTTAAATTAATTGTCTTGGAATAATTTTTAGTACCTTCGCGTGGTTTTGTTCCACCTAAATTAAGGCTTGTTATTGTGCCTTGTGTTTCTCGAATCAATTTTTCCGCATCCGCAACAGATTCAACTACAATTAGCATTTGATATTTATCGGTTACGCCAGAATTAATTGCATTAATACTGTCATCAATAGACTTCATGACTAATTTTGCATTTTCTGGTTTAGCTAGACGAATAGCTGATTTACGAAGTTCATCATTAGCAACAGCATCATTGGCAACTAAAATTGTATTAGCACCAACATTTTCAAACCACGAAACAACGACCTGACCGTGTACTAAACGGTGATCAACACGTAATAATTTAATCATTTGTGTACCTCCTAAGTGAAATCAACCACATATTTAGTATTGCTAGCGAATTTGTATTCAATGGCAATAGGTTCGCTATTAATATCAAAATAGTGATTGGAAATTTTAAATAATGGGTCATTAATATTACTTCGTAGCTGCTTAGCTAATTCAGCATTCGCTACAATTAGTTGTAAATCTTGTTCTAACTTATCGACTTTTTTCTTACCGGAATTAGTAATTTCCAGCGCAGATAAAACCTTTACTATTGAGATTTGAAAATCTGGAAAGTGATTAAGAGGTAGGATAAAAATTTCTTTTACTACGCTGTTTTTTGCTACCTCTAAAAAACTAATATAATAAATTAGCTCAGAAGGTTTTATCTTTAACAATTGACTATAGTATGTTCCCGCTTGTCTTAAATAATTATCTTTAATAACCTTTTTGTGATGTTGATAGGTATATGGTTTGATAATTCCCGTCATTGTTAAGATATTCTGGGTAGAAAGAGTCGGTGCAACAAATAGACCTACTCCTTTTTTCCTAACAACCAAACTTTGTTCTACTAAAAGATCAATTGCTTTCCTTATTGTTGTCCTACTTACATCATAATCCTTTTGTAATTGAACTTCGGGCGGTAATTCTGCACCTACCCCATATCGTCCCGTTTTAATCTGCTCCATTAAATGAGCAGCTACTTTTTCAAATAAACTCATTTAATTTTTTCTCGGTAATCAAAAATATTTTTTGCTGATAAATGATATCTAAATCTATTACCAATTAAATATTGAACGGTATGTTCAAAGGGTTGAAAATTAAGGTCGAAACTATAACTCGAAACTTTATAAATGGGCGTTCCTTCAGTGACTTGCAAATACGTTGCTTTATCTTCGGTTGCAGCTTCATAAGCGATCTCTTCACGGCCATGACTTGGAATGAAATAATAGTTGTCTTTCAAAAATTGATAGAGAGAAACATTATTTAAATCTACTTTTTCTAAACCTTTAAATTTTTCGGATGATAAATAGGTGATCTCATAAGATAAAGGGCTTTCACTTACTCCTAATAAACGTTGTCTTATAATTCTGATTAATTGTTGATTTGAACCAAAGAATGTTCTTAATTCAGCTGGCATTTTGATGATTTGATTAGACAGAACTTTTATTTTTATTTGGGCATTATCACCTTTTTTAACTTCTTCACTAAATGAAGACATCTTTAACATATTAATCTCAAAGACTTGATGACATTCCAAGCTTTTTTCAGTTTGAAATACAAAGTTTTCCATGGCTAAATCATTTAAAGCTTTTCGAACGGTAGTTCGACTAACCCCAAAATATTCGGCTAGTCCTCTTTCTGTCGAATTTTCCTTAATAATAGCTGGATTTGCTCTAATTTGTTCTTCAACATTCATTTTTGAAGCTATATCACGGTATTCCAAAAAACACTTCCTTTATGGGTTTTTTTATTCAAAAGATATATCTTAATCTACATAATATTGTTTATAAAATAAATAAAAAAATACATGTTATCTATTTTTAGTACCAAAATTGTTACGATGATCACAATTTTCATTGTTTATGAAATTGGAAAAGAAGATCAAAATAGGAATGGCAAGCAGCAATTGTAGACCTTAATAGCAATGACAACATAAGTTGATAAAGAGATAAATGATTGAGATTTTTAGGCTTTAAGTGATCGTTGATATAATCAAAAAATGGATGTTACTGTTTATGATGTCGTTAATTAAACGATCGGTTTGAGTATTTCTATAGGGAATAATCATCCTCAGTTACTTGCTCATCGTTATTTATAAATTAATATAAGCGATGACTGTTAATCTAATACAATTTTATATAAAGGATGATAGTATGAATAATATTCAATCTATTATGGCTATTCATCAACTCTTTGCTATTCAGAATAATAAGCAGATATTAGTAGGTTATATTGAGGGTAACGATATCAAAAAAGGAATCGGTAAAATCTATAAAAACACGACTTTTATTCAAGAGATATTAGTTATAGGTGAACAGATGATCAAAAAAATTTCTAATAATGATTACCGTTCACTCGAAGTGAAAGGAAAATTATTATTCTCTAATGGCGATTTATGCAAAGATAATTGGACACTTGTCATATAATTTTTAAGACTGCTAAGCTATATTTTAAGCAAAAATTAACGATATTGATTATGAAGATGCAGATTCTAACTATAAAATATATGTTGAATTTGGCTAGGATATTCCTTATAAAAAGGTGTTATCTATCTATATATTAATTCGATTTATAATGAAAATTTAAATCAGGTTATTTTAAGTGATAAAGATAGCGATACTTTAATTAGTAAGGTAATAAATGCTGAAAATTTTATGCCTGAATTTTGACTAGAACTTAGCTTTTGAACCTGCACCGTGATTTTATACTCAAACGTATAGTTAACCTGAAACATCTTTACAACTTATTAAACCAATACTTATCATTTTAAACGCTATTGTTATTGTTTAATTTTTGTTAGGCGGACTATTTAACTTCGCTTGATTGTAATCCTCTTTTAATAATTATTTTAATATCGATTTAAGTATTAGAGATTATCAAAAAAATCAACACAGAAACGAGATTGTTTACTAAATTCATAATGTTAAACGCAATCTTTTCTGTGTTAATGATAGTTATTAACTCATTTATTATTGATTTGCATAACTACTTTATTGTTGTGAATTCCTTTTTGATAATTCAGCAATAATTTGTTTATATTTATCATTCCAAAGCGGATAAAAGAAATACATAAATAGAATAGTTAAAATACTTAACGCGCCTGGATAAATGTAGATCAAGCTACGTATACCAAGTAATGCATTTTCTGATTGTATAGCATTTGGAACATAGCCGACAAAAGCTAAAACAATACCTGGAACAAATCCGGCAATGGCTTGTGATAGTTTTCTAAAGAAAGTGTAAGAAGAATAAACTAATCCTTCTGCACGAATCCCCGTTTTCCAGTCACCATATTCAACCGCATCTGAAATTAAAGCCCAATTTAAGGTGTTAATAAAAGAACTACCTTTGTTTTGATTTTAGAAATAACCAATTTCACGAACTACAAATATGGGAAGTTCCTAAATTTATAGAGCTTTATTCTGCTCCAACCTATCTGGATATTGTTGAAAAGCTCAGTTTGCGCTTTGGTCGCCAACCGCCATTACCTGAGTGGGTTTATAATGGCATTATTTTAGGATTGAAAGGCGGAGAAGAAAATACCTTTTCAAGAATGGAAAATGCAATCCAAAAAGGGGTGCCTGTTGCTGCGGTTTGGAGTGAAGATTGGGTTGGATTACGTGTTACATCATTTGGTAAACGATTATTTTGGGATTGGAAATGGAGTAAAAAACGTTATCCGCACTTAGATAAAAAAATTCAAGAACTCAGAGATCGTAATATTCGGTTTATGAGCTATCTTAATCCTTACCTTTGTAATGATGGTTCACTATTCCCTATTGCTAAGGAAAAAGGATATTTTGCCTTAGATAATAAAGGCGATGTTGCTTTAGTTGATTTTGGAGAATTTTATTGTGGTGTGGTAGATTTTACTAATCCTGAAGCTTGTGAATGGTTTAAACAAGAGATTATTCAAAAAAATTGCTTAGATCTGGGAATTTCTGGTTGGATGGCAGATTTTGGTGAATATTTACCGACAGAAAATATTTATTTAAAAAATGGTGTTGATGCTAAATTAATGCATAATGCTTGGCCAACTTTATGGGCAAAAATAAATGCGCAGGCAATAGCTGAGGCGGGTAAAACCGATGATGTAACCTTTTTTATGCGGGCAGGTTATTCTGGCGTGCAGAAATATTGTCCTTTACTTTGGGCCGGCGATCAGTCAGTTGACTTTTCGCGGCATGATGGACTTAATACGGTAATTTGTGCAGCACTATCTTCTGGATTAATGGGTAATGCTTATCATCACAGCGATATTGGTGGCTACACTAGTTTATTCAATAATCGACGTACCAAAGAGTTGTCTCGCTTCGCTCGGTTCGAATCTGGCTGAAAGATGCTTAACAAAAAAGCCCACTCAAAGAGCAGGCTTTTTTATTAGAAATTGGTCGGCGAGAGAGGATTCGAACCTCCGACCCACTGGTCCCAAACCAGTTGCGCTACCAAGCTGCGCTACTCGCCGTTTATAGTCATTTTATGTTGTACATAAAATGGGGTGGCTAATGGGATTCGAACCCACGACAACTGGAATCACAATCCAGGGCTCTACCAACTGAGCTATAGCCACCATAGAAGTAGGACGAAATATTACGCATAAAAAATAACATTGTCCAGTACATTTTTTAAAATATTTATTAATTGATTATATAAGAAGCGCTAAAAGTCTAAACTTTTAGCATTATTCAGTAAACTAGGTTTTATGTGACATAATATCAATAATTTGCTCATCAGTTACTTTCATACTATGGCTAACAATTGCGCCTAAATTATTGATTGATGTTTCAACACTATCGCTAACGATCCCTTCATTACCGGTTACTCTAATGCGACTTAATGCCATGAGTACAGCTTTTAATCCAGAAGAAACAGAAGTTGATACTTTCATTGCGCAACTATTGGAGGCGCCGTCACAAATAATGCCAGATAAATCACCTATCATACTACAAATTGCCATATCGATTGGTTCATATTGCCCCTTACCAAGTAACCATGCCATTCCAGCTGCCGATCCCATGGCAGCAGTTGATGCGGCACACAGTGCCGATAATGGTGGAAATTTGCTATGAATATAGATGGCAATAGTATGAGATAAAATCAATGCTCTTGCTAATTGTTCTTCGGTTGCGTCTATATAGTCAGCCACGACTACGACCGGCATGGTTGCGGTAATTCCTTGATTTCCCGATCCAGAGTTACTCATGGCTGGCATTGTTGCCCCGCCCATTCGCGCATCAGAGGCTGCGGTTGTTCGAATAATGACTTTGGATAAAAGATCATCTGCTAGTAAGCCAGTTTTGATTTGCTCATGTAGTGTACTTGCTATATTTAAGCCATATGCCCGTCTGAGTCCTTCTTGCGATAAAGCATCATTTAATTCTGCTGAGTGTAAAATAAAGTTAATATCTTCAAAATCAGCGTGAGAGGCAAAGTCATAGATCAATCTTATCGAGGCCTGATTGATTATGGTGTGATTATTCGATGTAGAATTACTACTTTGCTTATTTTGATAAATTACTTCGCCATTTTTGACAATCAAAATGACGTTAGTATGCGAATTTTCGATACAGACTTTGACATGATCATTATCGGTATAAATATTGGCTTCTGAATAAATTGCTTTATTGTTTTGAGCAATTTGGACACTCACTTTATGATCAGTTAACATTTTTTTGGCTAAACTGAGCTGCTCTGCGGTAATGCTTTTGAGCACTTCAAGTCCTGCATTGGCGTCACCACCCAGCGCGCCAATAGCCGCGGCAATTGGTAGCCCTACCATACCCGTTCCTGGTACAGTTACTCCCATACCGTTTTTCATTAAATTAGGTGAAACATATGCATCTATTTTTTTTATACTATTTTTATCAAGATATTTTGTTGCAATGGCGGCGGCTAATGCCAGAGATATTGGCTCAGTACAACCCAGCGCTGGCAAAACTTGCTGTTTTACCATGCTGATTAAATCTTGCCACATTACTGCTTGTTTCATGTTAGATCTCATTTTCTAATAGTAATGTTAAATAGTTAAAAATAGATGATTAATTATAATGTTAATATTTTATTATAATTCAAACAAAATTTGAATTATCCAATGATTTAATCAAGTAGCCTTAATATTAAGGTAATAAACAATAACAATGATTCACCAATAAGGTATTATTATTAATTTAACTGGCAAATTACATTTGAATGTAAGGTTAATGGTTATGGCACGATTAAATCATCGTCCACGAAAACAACTTGGATTTAAAACACCATATCAAGTCTTTTACAAACTCGATTCGCACTTAGCTTTTGAACCAGCCTTCGATTTTATACTTAAACGTATAGTTAACCTGAAACTTTTTTACAATAAATTATTTGACTTATGATTGATGTAATGATCTTTTTTAAAATTTATTGGGTATTGCGTTATAATGGCGCCAAATTTTGGCGAGTCGATAAAGATAAAAGAGAGATGGCATTAAAAATAACCAGTAAGTGTATTAATTGTGATATGTGTGAACCTGAGTGTCCAAATGAGGCTATTTCTATGGGGTTTGACACTTATGAAATAGATCCCAATAAATGTACTGAATGCGTTGGTTATTATGACCATTCAACTTGTCAACGGGTCTGCCCTATTCAAAATGCCATCATTGCCGATCCTAACCATATAGAAACACAAGAACAATTGTTAGCAAAATTTGAATTAATTAAGAAGAAGATTTAATTTATTTGGTTGATTTTACTTCGATACGAAGCTCTTTAGGAATTTCAAAAGTAATATTTTCTAAAATTCCATCGGTTTCAATCAGTGAAGTACAACCTAGACTTTTTAAGTGATCAATGACTTGTTGTACTAAAATATCAGGCGCAGATGCACCAGCTGTTACACCTACAGTATCTACATTAATTAACCATTCTTTTTTTATATCAGAGGCAAAATCAATTAAGTAAGCATTTTTACTGTTTCGTCTAGCTAGTTCAGCTAACCGATTAGAGTTAGATGAGTTTTTGGAACCAACAACAAAAATAACATCAGCTTGAAATGTTAATTGTTTAACAGCCTGTTGGCGATTAGTGGTGGCATAGCAAATATCGTTTTTACGAGGGCTTCGGATGTTAGGAAAGCGTTGTTTTAACGCAATAATAATTTCTGCAGTATCATCAACTGACAAGGTAGTTTGTGTAGTAAAGCAGAGATTATTTTCATTTTTGACCTGTAACTTATTAACATCATCAATGGATTCAACTAAATAAATACCACCTTCTGGGTTGTTATATTGCCCCATGGTACCAGCAACTTCAATATGGCCAGCATGACCAATCAAAATCACTTCTTCTCCGCGATAACTTGACCTCGCAACTTCCATATGCACTTTAGTTACTAATGGACAAGTGGCATCAAAAATACGTAATTTTCGCTGTTTTGCTTCTTCTCTGACGGCTTTAGATACACCATGAGCTGAAAAAATAAGAATGGTATTATCTGGTACTTCACTAATATTTTCGATAAAAATAGCACCTAACTCTTTTAAACGATTAACTACATAGCGATTATGTACGACTTCATGACGGACATAAACCGGTGCACCAAATAATTCTAGAGCACGTTCAACAATAGTAATGGCACGATCAACTCCAGCACAAAATCCACGGGGATTGGCTAAAATAATTTGCATATTATTTTATCTTTTTAGATTTCTTAAAATTGCTGATAATAAACAGTCCAATACCAATACAAATTGCACAATCAGCAATATTGAAAGTTGGATAATGCCAATCACCAAAATTAACATCTAAAAAATCAACCACAAAACCATGATACAGACGATCAAATAGATTGCCTAATGCCCCACCTAAAATCAGTGATAATGAAAAATTTTCTAATTTTTTTAAGCGAGGATTGCGGTATAACATATAAATGATTGCACCACTGATGATCATTGCAACTACAGCAAGCATCCAACGTTGACCCTCTAAAATACTAAACGCAGCCCCAATATTGCGTACATAAGTAATTGAGAAGAAAGGTAAAAGATTCACTGACTCGAAAAGTAAAAAATTATTTACAATAAAAAATTTACTTGTTATATCAACAATAAAAACAATGATTGCGAACAATAACCAGTAAAGTCCATTCTCTTTTTTCATATAGTGTATACTCATGATTATGTTTCCGCCGACAATAGTCGGCGGGAAAAGTGTAACATTGCTATAATAGTTTTATAGCTTTTTTATGCGTCAAGTAGCTTATTGCTATTATGCAAAGTGCCTTATTTCACCTTTGCCGTGGATATTTTCTTCACATCGTTTGCATAAATGTGTAGTTGGATCGTTATCAACAGTATAATGCCAACAACGAGGACATTTATCACCTTGCGCCTTAGCTAACTCAATTTTGAGCCCTTTTATTTCACTTTGCACTGCATTGTCTGGGGCTGTCGATAATGGTTGTACACTTGCTTGTGAAGTTAATAATACAAAGCGTAATTCGTTTTCTAATTTTGCTAAAGCTTCGCTGATGTCATCATCAGCATATAATGTAATTGATGCTTCAAGTGAGCTACCAATAACTTTATCGTTACGACCTTGTTCAAGAACTTTATTCACTTCACTGCGGATCGTTAAAATTTGTGACCAATATTCACTATTTAATGCTTGGTTTTCTGACAATGAAAACAATGATGGATACCATTCTTCCTCAAACACAAATTCTTGTTTTTGCGGTATTGGTAAATATTGCCAAATTTCATCAGCGGTGAATGATAAAATTGGTGCAATCCACCTCACCATAGCTTGAGCTATATGGTATAAGGCAGTTTGACAACTATGGCGAGCAATACTATTACTTTTAGCAGTGTACTGGCGATCTTTAATAATATCTAAATAAAATGATCCCATTTCAATTGAACAAAACTGCATAATACGTTGCACCACTTTATGGAAGTCATAATTATCATAAGCTTGGATAATTTGTTCTTGAGCCTCTTTGGCTATACTTACCGCCCAGCGATCGAGTACCACCATATCATCGGGTTGCACCATATTTTTAGCTGGATCAAAGCCATTTAAATTGGCTAGCAAAAAGCGGGCCGTATTACGAATACGACGGTAACTATCGGCAGAACGTTTAATAATTTCCTCGGAATAACTCATCTCACCAGAATAATCGGTCGAGGCAATCCATAAACGTAAAATATCAGCGCCCAGTTTATTCATCACTTCTTGCGGTGTGACGATATTACCGAGTGATTTAGACATTTTACGACCTTGTCCATCAACTACAAAGCCATGAGTTAAAACTTGTTGGTACGGTGCTTGGTTATCAATTGCCGTTGACAGCATAAGTGATGACATAAACCAGCCACGATGCTGATCTGAACCCTCTAAATACATATCGGCGCTATGGCCTTCAAATTCAGGTCTGACACCAACAACAGAAAAGAATGTTGAACCAGAATCAAACCAAACATCTAAGGTATCGGGAACTTTGCGATAATCTTCAGCGTCCGGACCTAACAGATCTTTAATATCAGCATCCCACCATGCTTGAATGCCTTTTTGTTCGACTAGCTTAGCGACTTTTTCGACTAATGCTAAGGTATCCGGATGTAGTTCCTCGGTCTCTTTATGTACAAATAGCGTCATTGGTACGCCCCATGTACGTTGACGAGAGATACACCAATCAGGACGATTAGCCACCATGGTTTCAATACGTGCTTGCCCCCAATCAGGGATCCAACGCACTTGTTTGATCTCCGCTAAAGATTGTGCTCGCAGACCTTGTTTATCCATACTAATAAACCATTGTGGGGTGGCGCGATAAATAACCGGTGTTTTATGCCGCCAACAGCATGGATAACTATGTTCGATAGTTTCAAAGTGTAATAACGTGTTATGTTCTTTTAATATTTCAACAACCACTTTATTGGCTTTAAATACAAATAATCCATCCAGACCAGCACCAGTTCCAGGTAAATAGCAGCCATTCCCACCAACCGGATTAGCAACTTCAAGTCCATATTTTAGACCAGCAATATAGTCTTCTGCACCGTGACCCGGAGCGGTATGCACAGCACCAGTACCTGCATCAACAGTAACATGTTCACCAAGAATAATTGGCTCGTCAAAATCGAAAAATGGATGTTTAAAGCGTAATAATTCTAAATCACTACCTTTGCAACTACCGAGCACTTTCCAATCACTAATACTGGCTCGTTGCATGACTGATTCAACTAAATCTGTTGCCAGAATTAAACACTCTTGATCATTAATTTGTACTAATTGATATTCGACTTCAGCATTTAAGGCAATCGCGCGGCTAGCTGGTAAAGTCCAAGGTGTAGTTGTCCAAATTACCGCATAAATAGTTAGTTCAGTTTTGACGCCAAATTTATCGGCAACAGCTTGATTATCGGTAGCCTTAAATTTAACATCAATAGCTGGAGATGATTTGTCATAATATTCAACTTCAGCTTCAGCTAAAGCTGACATACAGTCAGTACACCAATAAACAGGTTTGGCACCTTTCACCAAATGACCATTTTTAATTACTTTACCTAATGCACGAATAATATTGGCTTCAGTATCATAATTCATGGTGCGATAAGGATTTTGCCAATCACCAAGCACACCCATACGAATAAAATCAGCTTTTTGCAATTCAACTTGTGAAGCGGCATAATCACGGCAGATTTGACGAAACTCAGCGGGTGTTACTTTAACCCCTGGTTTACCCACTTGTTCTTCAACTTTTTGTTCAATTGGTAAGCCATGACAATCCCATCCTGGAATATACGGGGAGTCATAACCATTTAAGCCTTTTGATTTGATAATAATATCTTTAATGATTTTATTAACAGCATGACCAATATGCAGTTTACCGTTTGCATAAGGAGGACCATCATGCAAAATAAAGGTTTTTTTGCCCTTTTTAACTTGGCGGATTTTACGGTAAAGTTCTTTATCATACCAGTTTTGTAACATAGCTGGTTCACGTTTAGCTAGATCACCGCGCATTGGGAATCCAGTTTCCGGTAGATTCAATGTATTTTTATAGTCTGTCATGCTGATTTATTCCAGTTAATTTAGTGGATATTATATTTCAATTGGTTAATTGTGCACTGATCTGTTTTGCAGTGCAAACATCTTGTGTAATTTGTTGTTGTAATGCAACTAATGAGTCAAATTTTTTCTCGTCGCGTAATTTTTTAACAAACAATACCTCTAAATATTGCCCATAAATATTGCCGGCAAAGTCAAAAAGATTAACTTCTAAAATAGCGGTTTTACCTTGAATAGTTGGTCTTGTACCAATGTTGGCAATACCAAAGTAATATTGATTGTTGCACAAAGTTTTAACTTTAACAAAATACACGCCTTGTAGTGCTGGTTTTTTACGATGCAAGTGAATATTAGCTGTCGGAAAGCCTAATTGCCTTGCCAGGGCATTACCATGAATAACTCGACCCCAAATAGTGTAATCGCGACCTAATAGACAATGGGTTAATTGAAAGTCGCTATTTGATAATGCTTGACGTACTGCGGTACTGCTAATGCGTAAATTATCCCAAACAAATGTAGGCATACTTTCTACAGTAAATGCATCATTGTGTGCGTATTGTTGTAATAGCGTGATGTCACCTTTGCGGTTTAATCCAAATCTAAAATCATCGCCAATAATGATATATTGAGCTTGTAGTTTATTTATCAACCAATCTTGAATAAAATTATCAGCTGACATATTGGCAAAGGTTTGAGTAAATGGAATCGCAATAATATAGTCGATACCAAGTTTTTCAATAAAGACGACTTTTTCTTGAAATGAAGTGAGGCGCGAAGGCGCATTATCTTGATTAAAAAACTCTAATGGTTGCGGTTCAAATAACATAACTACAGTTGGGAGGTTTAATGCGTTACCTTTTTTAATCAAATGATGTATTAATCGCTGGTGCCCTAAATGCACCCCATCAAAATTCCCCAATGTCAGGACACATTGAGTAAATTGATTTTTCAAATTAGCAATGCCACGGATAATCTTCATGAAAACAATATTATTTTTCTTAAGTAGCCAAGAATTATACCAATCTTTCTTGAAGATGCACGCAATATAAGACGGTTTTTATGGTTTTGTATACTGCATTTTATTTCATTTGTAACTAAATATTACGTGGTTACTCAGTGCTATATTCATAGCATCTAAACCGATTGATATTTAAAACGTTTTGTTAATAGCAAACATTCACTATGGTTATTAATAATGAGTTAGAGCGCGTAAAAATTCTTGTCTGGTGCTAGGGTTAGTTTTAAATCCGCCACCTAATGCAGTGGTGGTGGTAATACTGCTGGAATCTTTCACCCCTCTTGCTTTGACACAGTAGTGAGTTGCATCAATTGAAACCGCAACATTGACAGTACCAAGTAACGTTTGCAATGCCACTAGAATTTGCTGAGTTAACCTTTCTTGCACTTGAGGTCGCTGAGAAAAAAATTCAACAATACGGTTAATTTTAGATAAACCAATTACTTTATCTTTAGGAATATAAGACACGGTCGCTTTGCCATCAATTGTCACAAAATGGTGTTCACAAACACTAGTCAAGGTAATATCACGAACGGTTATCATTTCATCAACTTGCATTTTGTTTTCAATAAGTGTGATTTTGGGGAAATTCTCGTAATAAAGTCCGGAAAAAATCTCATCAACATACATTTTAGCTACTCGATGAGGTGTTTCGGACAGGCTGTCATCACTTAAATCAAGTTCCATTAGTTTCATAATTTCGCGGAAATGAGACTCAATTTTTGCTTTACGCTCATTATTATCCATCGCTAAACGGCATGAAGGCGTTTCAAGATTTTTAGTAGCGAGAGCCATTTTTACTTTTTGTGCAGCAAGACTTAATTCTGTCATTTATCCGATACTCGAGCGAAAATAGATGTCGCATTATATAACACTCACATTGCAATATACAGTTTTACTCATGTTGCTTTACTAAAACATTAGTCAAACCTAAAACCATTGGTATAGTGGAGGATAATAACCATATTATGCTTAAATTAGGTTATAATGGAGATTATATTGAATAACGGTCAGGTAACCATAATGCCAAATAATACGCCAATTATCTTAATTGATGGATCTTCTTATCTTTATCGTGCTTTTTTTGCATGTCCTCCATTAACTAATGCCAGAGGTGAACCAACCGGCGCTATTGTTGGTGTGATCAATATGGTGCGTAGTTTACTTAACCAATACGACCCCACTCATGTTGCGGTGGTGTTTGATGCCAAAGGTGGATCTTTTCGTAATGAAATTTATAGCGAATATAAAGCCACCCGTGAGGCAATGCCTGAAAATTTACGCCCACAAATTGAACCAATTCATACTATTTTGCAGGCAATGGGCTTGCCACTGCTTTGTATTGAAGGGGTAGAAGCCGATGATGTAATCGGCACACTAGCTAGACAGGCAGAAAAAGAGAATCTGGAGGTATTAATCAGTACTGGCGATAAGGACATGGCACAGTTAGTTAGTGACAAAATCACACTGATTAATACCATGAACAACACGGTACTCGATCCAAAAGGTGTAATAGAAAAGTTTGGTGTACCCCCAGAAAAAATTATCGATTATTTGGCGTTAAGAGGGGATACCTCTGATAATATTCCAGGAGTTCCTGGCGTGGGGGAAAAAACGGCGCAAAGTTTATTAACCGAGTTTAATAGCGTTACTGATATTTATGCCAACTTAGATCAGATTGAAAAATTGTCAATTCGTGGTGCTAAATCTTTAAAACAAAAATTAATTGATAATCAGGAGAATGCTGAGCTTTCCTATTTATTAGCTACGATAAAAACTGACGTTGCACTAGATTTTACCAATGAACAATTGCTGATTAATGATATTGATGTTAAAGCCTTAGCGGAGCTATTTGCTTATTATGGTTTTCATCGTTGGCAAAAAGATCTGGCTTCAGGTTCATTTTTAAAACAGCAAAAAGGTACAGCTGAAGTTAAGGATGATTTATCTTTACATAATTTGGATAACAAATCAGCCATATCGAAAAAAGAAACTGATTACCAATGCATATTAACTAGTGAGCAGTTAGATAATTGGATAACTAAACTAACTCAAAGTCAGCAATTTGCTTTTGATACTGAAACTGATAATGTCGATCATGTTCATGCTAAATTAATCGGTATATCCTTGAGTGTTGAGCCTCATCAGGCTGCTTACATACCATTAAATCACCAATATCTAGGCGTACCACAGCAACTACCACTAGCAGAGGTATTAGCTAAATTAAAACCAATACTTGAAAATCCAACCATCAAAAAAATCGCGCAAAATGCTAAATTTGATTACAGTGTACTGGCAAATTACGGTATTAAAGTTCATGGTATTGCCTTTGATACTATGCTTGAATCTTATGTATTAAATAGTACTGAACGTCATGATATGGACAGTATGGCTAATCGTTATTTAAATCATAAAACCATTACTTATAATGAGTTAACCAAGTCTGATAAAAAACAAGTTACTATTGATGCTATTGATATTGAAAAAACCACTCAATATGCGGCCGAAGATGCTGATATTACTTTACAATTACACCATAAATTATGGCCAATACTGGACAAAGATGAAAAATTAAACAAACTCTTTACTGACATTGAAATGCCGTTGGCAATTGTATTAGCTGAAATGGAACGCACAGGTGTACTTATTGATGCAAAACAGTTAAATGCGTATTCAAATGAGCTGGCTAATAAATTAAAGGAAACTGAAGAACAATTACAATTATTGGCTGGTGAAAAATTTAATCCGGCATCGCCGAAACAAATTCAAGCAATTTTATTTGATAAGCATAACTTACCTGTGTTGAAGAAAACCCCAAAAGGTGATCCATCAACTAGCGAAGAAGTGCTTAGTGAGCTAGCTAATCAATATGTATTACCACGTATGATTCTATTTTATCGAGGATTGGCTAAACTTAAAAATACTTATACTGATAAGTTGCCATTAATGATTAGTCCACTCGATCACCGTATACACACCAATTATAACCAAATTGGTACGGTTACAGGGCGATTATCATCAAATGATCCAAATTTACAAAATATACCCGTACGTAACGAAGAGGGGCGACGGATTCGCCAAGCTTTTATTGCACCTAAAGGTTGTAAAATTATTTCAGCCGACTATTCACAAATTGAATTACGCATCATGGCACATTTATCTCAAGATAAAAGTTTGCTTACGGCTTTTGCGCATGACAAAGATATTCACCGAGTTACTGCTGGTGAGATTTTAGGTAAACCAGAATCAGAAGTAACATCTGAAGAAAGAAGACGCGCTAAAGCGGTTAACTTTGGTTTAATTTATGGCATGAGTGCTTTTGGTTTGTCAAAACAGATTAATATTGCCCGGAAAGAAGCACAATTTTATATTGACCGCTATTTTGAACGCTATCCTGGTGTACAAACTTATATGGAGCAAACTCGGCAAAAGGCTGCTGAGCAAGGCTTTGTTGAAACCTTATCAGGTCGACGATTGTATTTATCTAAAATTGCTTCAACTAACGGTATTGAACGTCGTGGCGCGGAACGAGCAGCAATTAATGCGCCAATGCAAGGTACCGCAGCTGATATTATCAAAACAGCCATGATTAGAATGAGTGAATGGATTAAAAATCAACCAACCGACACCATTAAAATGGTCATGCAGGTACACGATGAGTTAGTTTTTGAAGTAAAAGAACAATTTGTTGAGCAATATTGTGCTCAAATTAAAACTATTATGGAAAACTGTTATCAACTTTCAGTACCATTAAAAGTAGATGTTGGTGTAGGTAATAATTGGGATGAAGCCCATTAATAACACTATCTACGATTGTTATTACAAAACACAGCAGGTTATGTAACTATGCCCTTAAAATAGTACAGCAAACAAATAGGAAAATTCGCTATGATAAAAGCCAAAGAAGATTTGAATATGAAAAAATGACAGAGCACCAAATTGTATCTATTTTAAAAAACAAGTGTATCGGGTTTATTGTGAATTAAAACTTAATATCAGGATAAAGCAGAAAAAACGAAACCCACCACCAAGCCCGGAAAAGTGTTCAATAATTGGGTAGGCGCACATGGCATAACTATAGATTACGTCAATCCGGGTGGTCCTTATCAAAATGGCTATATTGAACGATTTAATTGTACTTATCGAACAGAAATATTGGCTTTATATCTTTTTAACCATCTGAAACAAGTAAGGAAAATAACTGAGGAGTGGTTAACCATTTATAATACCGAAAGACCCCATGAGGCATTAAATAATATAACACCGCTTGAATATAAAATACCTAGCGTAATTTTCTATGTGAACTGTGTACTAAGAAAGGGTATTTACACTATTTATAGCATCCTTTTACGTCAGTCTACTTAATGCACAATCTTTGTTGATAACTAGATTTTTAATTATAAATTATCCCCAAAAACTTGATTATAATAATACTATTTTCAAGTGTGCTAAGTTTAGGGGGGATTAAATATAACATATAGGAGAGGAATAAAATTAAAAAACTCATCAAGATTTGTTTCGTTTTTTTCTATTCATCTAAAAGATCGATTGCCTCGTTAGCTGCATCTTTTATATCAATATTTTTTGATTGCAAAGATATTTCAAGCCCATTTCTTAACATTTCATCATTAAAATCAGCAGCCGTTTGTGTAACCCAATATCTTACGCTATCAGGTATGGTTATATCTTCAAGAACATTTTTAATCTCGTTTTTAACATCAGTATCAGAACATTGGTAAAAGAAATCTTCTACTAGCTGATATACTCCCCATCCATCACCTTCACCGAAAGATCTTAGAAATAACTCAATTGCTTTTTTATCGGGGTTTTTAATAAAAAACTTTCTAACATCGTCATATTCATCAATAATCTCTTGAGTTAAATTGTTATCTGAAGGCATTGGTTGATGTCTTGATAGGAAATTCAAAGCATCTTCTTTAGTTGTAATAGTCATCGTTTTAAATGTTGCAAAAGCGTAAATAATCTTCTTTATAATACTAGCTAGATAATATTGCTAGAGTGCCTATAAGGTATTTTATTTAATTCAAATTTTCTTTCTTCAAATTTTTGTCTGTATGCCCCAAGTGTTGCATGATTAACTGAGCTATAACTATCTAATTCATCGTAGGCTTTACCATCATCTTCCCAATAACATAAAGGACAAATATCATAATTTCCCCGATTAGTTAACGTCAAATAACGACAACAAGGGCACATTTGCAAAATATCTTCATTTCCTACTACAGAAAAATTTTCTTTGTATAAGACGGTGAGATATTGTTGTAAATATTCATTAGAATACCCTTTTAATTTCACATCAATAAAATAATTTAATAAAAATTCTTGAATAGAATCATCATAAACGCATGAATATTCAATAGTTTTACCTTCTTCATTTAGATAATCAGCAAAAAGAATATTATCGATATCCTTTTTTGAACATTGCGCTATTTCATATATTGCTAGATGAGTTAATGCCAATTTTTTACTTATTATTTTCATTTATAAATATCATTTTTTGCTAAAAGTCTCATTACCCCCGAAAACTATCATTGAAAACATCTTTAATCGGAAAGGATAAGAAGTACTTTATGGCTTTTATCAATATAATACTACTCTTCCTCACCATCTAAAAAATGATAATGATCCATTGAAGCACTAGTAAAAGAACCAATAAATGATGGGAGTTGGTGTTTGTCTTCTTTAGGAATAAACAAATCGTGCTCAATTGCCCAATCATATACTCCTATATCAATTGGGTATTTAGTTAACACTCCTGTCAGTTTATTTTTTTTTATCCAATTTTTTGCGTTTTCTAATGAAAAAAATAATCCAGAGGGAAAACGCGCCATTGCACCATTGAATACCCATACTTCTTTCATAATATAATCTAACCCACTATTTACAAATTCTGAAATCCAAATTATTTTTTTGTGAATGTTGTCGAATAATTTGTCTTAGTTCAATTTTATTGGTTGCTTTAAACGATAAACTAATTCTACCGGAACAATAATATTTTCAGATTGATAATCATTATTGGCGATCTTTTGTTCCATCATGTATAACGCTTTTTCGGCAATTAATTTATCGTTTTGTTTAATAGACCAGATATTATTAGATAAAAAATTCAACATCAAATGCTCATCAAAAGCACCAATATTAATATGTTCAGGGATATAACCTAATCTTTGATGAAGTAAACTAATAACACCCTCGAGTATAGGTAATGATGAAGCAATAAAATTCTGTGGAATATCATTATATTTTTCAATATATTCCGAAATCATTAATTCACCATCACTTACTGAGTCGTTTTTAGCGTGACAAACGATGATTTGTTTATCATCCCCAGACTCTTTAATTGCTTGAATGTAACCTTCAATTCTCTCTTTGACAGGCGCAAGAGTATCCAAACCAGCAAAAAAGACAATAGGTTGTTTTATTTTGGTTACCATTGATTGTGTTAATAAATAACCACCCCCTTTGTTATCCGACACTACACCTGACGATGTTGCTTGGTGATGATTTCTATCCAAAAAAACGAAAGGTTTGTCCAAAGATGATAAATGCTTAGCTTCGGTATCTTTATTTGCTGGCACAATAAAAATACCATCAACATTCCTAGCCTGCAAAGAGTTTGTTAGCTTTATTTCATAATTAGGATCATTATAGGTACAGCAAATCATCAACTGGTAACCTTTTTGCCGACAACTTAATTCAAGTGATTCGGCTAAAGATGAAAAAAAAGGGTTAGATAAATTCGGAACAACTAAACCCAAAGTATCAGTTTTATTCAATTTCAGGCTTCTGGCGGTATGATTAATGACATAACCATATTTATCTACATAATCTTGTATTTTTTTTTGAGTTTTAACACTAATACGGTAATATTCTGCCTTTCCATTTAGAACCAGTCTGACTGTCGTAATCGATAAATTAAGATCAGTTGCGATTTGTTCTACAGTTTTCTTAGCCATTCCTGTTCTTTATCTTATATTTGATTATACTTGCAATTATATACTTATAATGATTAAAGGTACAAAGTAAGCAATACTCTCACCAAAAGAAAATTTGACGAGAGTAAAATTAATTAATAAAACTATTCAACATCTTTAGTTAAATCTCGTTTTGATGTTTCTGGCGCTCGTATAGCAGCAATACAACCAATAAGTGCAGCTATTACTACATATGTCGCAACTGGTACCCATCCATCATTAAATGCTGCACTTAGACTTTTAGCGATAAAAGGGGTAAATCCACCGGCAACAATAGCTCCTAATTGGGCTCCAATTGAAGCTCCGCTGTAGCGCACTTTAGGTCCAAACAATTCAGTAAAAAAGGATGGTTGAACAGAATTGATAGAGTTATGGCCAATATTTATTAATAACATGTAACCTAAAACCATCAAAAAGAATGATCCACTTTCTAAGAGCCAGAAAAATGGAAAAGCCATTGCCGCAGAAAAAAGAGCACCAAAAATATAAATTGGTCTGCGACCTACTTTATCAGATAATGCACCAAAAAATGCATGAGTAGCAAACGAAATGACACAAGTTGCCATAACAACGTTCAAAATAGTTTGTCTCTCGACATTTAAGGTTGATGTCGCGTAAGACACGGCAAATACAGTAGCTAAAAAGAAAGGAACTGACTCCGCAAGTCTTAAGAACATAATTAAGACGATGCTACGCCACTGATGTTTTATAACTTCAATAACAGGACTTGGTTCTTTATTCTTTTCTTTCTTTTGTTCTTTTTGTATTTGTTGGAATACCGGTGTTTCATCTAAACGTCGACGCATATATAGTCCAAGAATAACCAATGCTACACTAAGCCAAAATGGAATTCGCCATCCCCAACTTAATAGTTGATCTTCTGGTAACATAACCATAAAAGCAAAAACCCCTGTAGCTAAAAGTTGTCCGGAAAAACCACCAGTTTGTGGTATTGCCCCTAATAATCCACGGCGGTTAGATGGAGCACTTTCGACCACCATTAGCATTGCTCCCCCCCATTCTCCGCCGACCAAAAATCCTTGCATAAATCTAAGTATAACTAGGAAAATAGGCGCCCATACACCAATTTGTTCATATGTAGGTAAACAACCGACTAAAAATGTAGAAACCCCCATACCTCCAAGTGTAATTAGTAGCGTAATTTTACGACCTAATGTATCACCCATATGGCCAAAGAAAATACCGCCTAATGGTCTTGCAATAAAACCGACACCAAATGTTGCAAACGAAGCTAACATAGCAGCTAAAGGGCTAATGGTTGGGAAAAAGATTTTACTAAATACTAGTGCACTAGCTAATCCATAAAGTAAGAAGTCATAAAATTCTATAGTATTACCAATCCAACTAGATATTACTACTCGTCTAATACTGGCTTTATCTAATTGTTTTGCTCCTGTTTCTGAGCTTATTGCTGACATAGTCATAATATATTCCTCGTAATTTTTGACATAAGACTGTTCATGGGTAATGTAAGAACAGTTTTATCTCTATTGCGTACAGCTAATTGTGCTTTAATTAATTATGTTAACTTCGTTATATACAATATTTTTTCGATTCCATGTATAAGTTATATGTAATACATTTTTTTCATTAGGATCACTAATAATTGCAGGATAAGAAAACTCACCTTCGCCAGATTCCAAATCAAATGGTAGCGACCATGTTTTGCCATTATCATGTGAATAAATTAATGAAATTGGGGAGCGCTTATTCCAATTCCCTGATACAGGATTGAAAGCAAGAATTAAAGTACCATCTGCAAGTTTTATAATGTCAATTCCACTATTATTATTGGGTAGCGTAGTGGCATAAGCTTGGCACCAATTACGACCAAAATCGACAGAATCACTTCGATAAATTTGACCCCGAGTGCTACGCATTAAAGCATGGATATGACCAGTATTTGATTCCCATAAGGTTGGTTGGATAACGCCATCCCATCGAAATACTTGTTCAATATTACTTTCCCATAAGGCATCATTTTTTAGTCCTTGCCAAATATTACTTTTATTAGAAGATGTAGCCTCCAAGTGTACAATTGGAATATCATTTCTTAACCAATTAATCCCATAATTATCTGAAATATCAATAAAAGAATCCCAATAGTGATTATTTTCAATTGAGCTTGGGGCTGCCCATTCTCCATTTGACATAACTAACAATTTATTTTTGACCGGTCCTCTTGGTAATGGGTTTCCATCACCTAACACCTTAGGTACAGACCATGTATTTCCATTATCATCAGAAAAACTATAGTGCGTGATCCAATGGTGTACATCTGGACCTACTTTATAAAACAAATAAACTCGGTCATTTTGATAATGAAGTACTGGATTCCAGTGTGCTTTTCCTTCTTGTGCAATTATACGAATAGGATTTTGCCATTGATTATTCACATAACGAGATAACCATATAGCCGTATCTTCGGTTCCTTCCTTTTTACCAGCAAAATAGGCAACTAATAGTTGTTTATTAGATAACTTAATAATTGTTGATGCATGGCAGTTGTTAAATAATTGATGTTCAGGTTCTAATAAAAATGAAGCATCTTTTTTTAATAATTGCATTATTAAATACCTTTTAAATAGCCAATGATCTTGTGATTATTTCACCTTGTAAGACCATATCATCTATAGCTTGCGGATAAAAACTACTCATAAAGTTTTGAGAGGTCCTTACTCTGCATTGTATTGTTGAGAAATTTCCAATTTTCTGCTGATAATATTTTGCACAAATTGGATAATCTAAATTTTCTACTAAAGCTGCTGTGGATAAATAACTAGATAAAATTTGAGCTTTTTCAATATTTTTTTCCCAATTTTCATATAACCAAACATAAAGTTCTGGATGAAAATTAGCCATCACACCGCTAAATGCTCTATACCCCATTTGCAACGAGGTTAACAATGTTTGACTATTGGCATTTGCAAGGCTTAAGCGAGAACCATTGGTAATTAATGCCCGTTGTTTAATAATATTAAGATCACAACAGGTATCTTTAATAAAGGTAAAACGCTTACTATCAACACACCATTTTACAATATCGTCACTGAGTAAACGTTTATAAGGATAGGGACATTCATAAATACCGAGATCTATTTTTTGTGGTAATGTTAGCACTAATTTTTGTAAATTATTTAAGGCAATTTTATTGTCTTCACCTTGTAGTGCAAACCGATTGCTAATTAAGATGATACTATCTGCACCCGTTTCAGACATTGCGATAAGTTGTTCAGATTGATGTGAAAAATCTGTTGCTGTGTGTCCAGAAACAACTACTGGTATTTTGCCATCAACTTTCTCAATAATAAATTTGGCAATTTTTTGACTTTCTTTGTCACTGAGAAAAAACATTTCACTCGATTGACAAAGGCCAAATAATCCATGAACTCCAGCTTTAACATACCAATCTATAAGATTTTCTAATGCATTATAATCAACGGATCTTTGCTCATTAAATGGGGTGAGCATTACCGGCCATACACCTACATATTTATTTTTCATACTGTTCACCATTTATTTAAATACTAATATTTATTTATCTTGGAAATATGTAAACGCATCCCCAGCAACTTTAACTTTGATATTTTGTGTTAAAGCTTGTGCAACAAAGGCTTTTACTACATATTCTAAGTGTGCTTCATCAACATAGGCTATCGTAATGTGATTGCTTTGATGACCAGCCATAAAGTCGTCTCGCGTAATACCATCAAGTACCGCATTGAGTAATGGCCACTCATAATTTGTCGCTCTGCGACGACGTTCAAATTCGTCTGCTGGTAATTCAGTGGCGTGACCGGTACCTATGTGCATAATCACATCTAATCCTTCATAATGGGCTCTTGCCCAAATAAAACGTCCGGTTTTTCCTTGTCCTGCAATAGTTGAACCACCATAAGGGAAGAACATCGGCGGTTGCCGGTATCCGGTTGCTCCTGCAATACCACCTTTTATGTGTTCAAACGGTACCGCACCAGAAATTTCAAAATCCCAATAAAATGTACCGTTATATTTACTGCCCCAACGAACATCATGAAGTGTTGTTTCTGCTGGTAAATTGAGGGATGTTAATAAATACCAAAGCATGGTTTGTGGGATAGCGGTTCCCATATCCACTTCATTGATGCATGGAATGGGTTGATTAGGCATAATCACTTCACCATTTTCATCAGGAATAGGGAATCGGCCCGTTGATCCAATTGCTCCTTCAGCAAAATCAGATGCTGCACAGCAATCTTTCAGACCTTGTTGATATTGAACCCCAACTGCCGATAAACCAAATCGTTTAAAGAATCTTGCCATAGCAATCATCATTGCACATTGTTCTTCAACTTGTTCACGGGTGAGTTCTTGTTCGCTATTAGTACCAAATTGGAATTGCATTCCTCGATCTTCATACCACTTTAAGCATTGCTCACGTAATGATTGTGGTACTTTTTTCATTTCAACTAATAAAGCGGATTGAGAAAGAGATTCGAGAGGCATGCCAATTTTGATTAATGATTGTTGTGGAAAGACACCATTAATCATCCCCATACAAAACGTATCAAATAATCCTAATATTGCTTTGTTACGAAGAATGTATTGCCCAATTTGATATCCAGTTTTTCCTGCTGTTGTTGCCATAACAGGATGGGTTGCAGGAATGTCATGTAAATATTGAGTATTATGTTCAATAGCACCAAATTTTAACCAAGTATTAAGGGCAGTATCAAAAAACGCATCTTCAAAATTTTCAGACCACAATCTTGAATACGATTTACCCAAGCTGGTTAATGTGCCAGCTAAACAAAGCATACCTACTAGGCCTGGCCAAGTGCCTTCAAAATTAGCAAGTAATAAAATCGGTCCGCGATGATGAACTAAACATGGTGCCACATAATGTGAGTATTGCCATGCTGTAAGTAAAACAATTAATGGTGCATCAGGGTCAATGTTGGCAAAATAGTCACATCCTTCGCGTTGAGTTCGTAAAAAACCATGTCCTGATTCAGGGTTAATGGGGAATGCTCTGGTTAATTTATATCCTTTATTTTTTAATACTTGCTCAAGCTTTTGTTCGAATTTTAATTGGGTTGGCCAACAGGTTGTATTTGCTGCTTCGCGCAAATCCCCACTGGTTACCATTAAAATTTCATTCTTATCAGCTGTCATTGACGGCTTGTTATTAGATAATGCACTTTTTAACATAGGTCCTCCCTGTTACTTCTCGTCAAATGATTCATTCATTAACTGGTTATAACGCAATTGATCTTGGTACATTTGTAAATAAACGTTGTATTTACGGTGGTGAAAATTCTGAGTGGAAAGATCTGGTTTAATCGTATTTCCAAATTCAACCATTTCTTTTGCTGCGTTAGAAATATCTTTAAAAGCTTTACATGCCACAGCCCCTAAAATTGCCGCTCCTAAATTGACGGCGTCTTCTTCCTTAGCAAGAAATATCTCTTTACCGGTGATATTGGCGTACTCTCTTAGCCAAAGTGGATTTTTAGTTGCACCTCCACACATAATTAATCTATCAATTTGATAACCCGATTCCGTCATAGCATTGATAATGTGTAATGTTCCGTAGGCAATAGCTTGCATGGTTGCTAAGTAATATTTAGCTAAAGCAGTTATGCCAGTTTCAAGCGTAAGTCCTGATACCATTCCTTTGGCATCCGGATTAGCTCTTGGTGAACGGTTACCATGATGATCGGCTAAAATATGGAGATCATCAGTAAGGTATTTATTGTGTTGTTCTAATTGATTAACATAATGGTTAAGAAGTTGATAATAGTTACATCCTTTTTGTTTGGCTTCTTGTTCTAGTTGTGGCCATGCTTCATGTTGTCTAATTGACCATTCTAATAACGCACCCGCGGCACTTTGTCCGCCTTCATTCAGCCAATAATTGGGTAACATTGCATCAAGATAAGGTCCCCAAACCCCTGATACTAGAATGGGGTTTTTATTAACTATCATATGACAATTTGAAGTACCACTAATAATGGCAAGGCTGGCTTGAGGATTAGAACCAACAAGTGCAATACCGCCAGCATGAGCATCAATAATTCCGGTTGCGACAATAACGTTAGTATGTAATCCTAATTGTTCGGCTGCTTTTGGCGTTAACGAACCGGCACTTTCACCTAACCCTAAAACCGTTTGTGGAATTTTATCTTTCAGATCTTTCAAATCAATTTTATTGAGGAATTTTTCACTAAAACTCTTTTTATGTGCTAAGTAATTCCATTTACAAGTTAAGGTACAAACACTTGCAATATCTGAATTTGTAGCTTGCCAGACTAAATAATCGGCTAAATCGAAAAAGCGGGCTATTTTATTATAGCGGTCTGGATAGTGATGTTTGATCCATAAGATTTTGGGTAGTTCCATTTCAATACTTACTTCGCCACCAACATACTGCAATACCGGATCATTGGTTAAATTAATCGCCCTAGCTTCTTCTTTTGCGCGGTGATCCATCCACATAATTATGTTTTGATTATCATCATTGTTTTCAGAAATTGATACCGGATGACCTTGATGATCAAGTGCAACTAACGAACAAGTAGCATCAAAACCAATAGAACGAACTTGAGCCACATCAACATTAGCAATAGCTATTGATTCTCTGACTGCAAGGCAAATTTGTTGCCAAATTTGCTTAGACGATTGCGCAATCCAATCTGAATTAGAATGAAACTGGTCAATAGGTTTTACACTAAATCCTAATCGATGACCTTGACGATCAAATAAAGCGGAACGCACACTTGCAGAACCAACATCAACACCTATAAAAACATCTTCCATGTTTGCCTCAACTTTTTTGCTAACTCGTGTTAGCATAATAATTAAAAAACCCGAGTAAACAATTAATAAATATTCATAATGTGATTTAATTCAAACTTTTTTTAAAATTGCAATAAAAAACACATGGATAATTGCTTAAAATAAAAGCAATTGAATTTGCAAAAATTATCATTTTTGAAATTACTGATATTTGTTTCTATCTAAAATTCAGAATGATATTTTTAAGTGTTAATCTTAAAATTTGTGTAAAAACAATGTTGTTTTTTTATTAATGAATATTGCTAAGAACATATTTAATCTTTAGAAGAATTTAAAAAAATTACTTGAACGATAATTTTGTTTAATGGTTGATATCTTTTATTATTGGATAAACCTGTTATTAACTGCAATGGATTAACCTAATTCGAGATTCATTTAAAACAAATATGTTAGGGTTTTATACTGAAACGTATAGTTAACCTGAAACTTTTTTGCAATAAATTCTAAATATTATTGAAATTAACATGACTATTGCCGAAACCTTTTGGCATGTTAGAATAAGACACCATATCGATGTTGTAACAATATAGTAAAATCATAATTATTAACATCATCTTTGTCATAAGTAGGATTATTTCATGAAAATCAAAACCCGTTTTGCACCGAGTCCAACCGGTTATTTACATGTTGGTGGTGCTCGTACAGCACTTTATTCTTGGCTCTATACTCGCCATGCTAAAGGCGCATTTGTGTTGCGTATTGAAGATACCGATCTTGAGCGTTCAACGCCAGAGGCAATACAAGCAATTATGGATGGTATGAATTGGTTAAAATTGTCATGGGATGAGGGACCTTATTTTCAAACAAAACGTTTTGATCGTTATAATCAAGTGATTGACGAAATGTTAGAAAAAGGTACAGCTTATCGTTGTTACTGTTCTAAAGCGCGTCTAGAAAAATTACGTGAAGAACAGATGGCAAAGGGTGAAAAGGCACGTTATGATGGTCATTGCCGTTGTGATGCAGTGCAAAAGCAACATTCACATGATGAGCCGCACGTGGTGCGCTTTGCTAATCCGGTTGATGGTGTGGTCATTTTTAATGATTTAATTCGCGGTCCAATTGAGATTGCTAATAAAGAACTTGATGATTTAATTATCCGCCGCACTGACGGTTCACCAACTTATAATTTTTGTGTAGTGGTCGATGATTGGGATATGGAAATTACTCATGTTATTCGTGGTGAAGATCATATTAACAATACGCCTCGGCAAATTAATATTTTAAAGGCACTTGGTGCACCATTGCCTGAATATGGCCATGTATCAATGATCTTAGGTGATGATGGGCAAAAATTGTCAAAACGCCATGGTGCAGTAAGCGTAATGCAATATCGTGATGATGGCTATTTACCTGAAGCATTACTCAACTATTTAGTTCGACTTGGTTGGTCTCATGGTGATCAGGAGATCTTCTCTGTGGCTGAAATGATAAGCTATTTTTCGTTAGATGCAGTAAGTAAATCAGCAAGTGCATTTAATACCGAAAAATTATTGTGGTTAAATCATCATTATATTAATCATTTAGACGTCGATTATGTGGCGCAACATTTGGTTTGGCATATGAACAGGCAAGGCTATGATTTAAGCCAAGGACCAGATCTTATTACTATCATTAAATTATTCGGTGAACGTTGTAAAACGCTTAAAGAAATAGCTGAATCATGCGCTTATTGTTATCAAGATTTTGCCGAATTTGATGCCGATGCAGCTAAAAAACATTTACGTCCGGTTGCCAAAGTACCATTAGAAACCATTAAAGCAAAAATACAAGCTATCGCTGATTTTGATTGGCAAATTGATAAGATCCATCATGCCATTGAAGCAACCGCAACTGAACTCGATGTAGGTATGGGTAAAGTTGGTATGCCACTTCGTGTTGCAGTAACAGGGCTTGGTCAATCTCCATCTGTTGATGCGACAGTGTTTGCTGTTGGTAAACAGCGTTCGCTTGCCAGAATTGATAAAGCACTAGCTTATATTAAACAGCGAGAACAAGCACAAGAGTAATTTTATTTGTTTTGTTATTGCCGGCGTTACCGGCAATAAGTGCTTCTTCCAATTGAGAGTTTATATGGCTCACATAAAAAAACGCTATTGGATTTCATTAAGTATATTACTTATTCTATTTTCTATTAGCCTATTTGGTTGGCGTTATTGGTGCTCCTTTAAGCAAGAGCATGATCTTTCTGTCGACTGGCGCGGAGCTAAAATCAGTTTGGAAGGTATTACATTTGATGAAGTAACTATCTTCCAACATTCAAAATTATTAATCACCGGTAAAAATTTATTAGTTTCATGGTCGCAGTTATCAGCAAATAGTCTTGATATTCATTGGCAAGAAAATACAGCTTTATCTACAGTAGAACCTGCGGAAAAAGTAATGGTTGATACTGATCAAAATCTCAATTTATCATCAATGGCAACCATTTTGTATTGGTTACCAAAGATGATCCATGTAGATTCATTACGTTGGTTTAACCAAGAGAACGAATTGTATAATTTAGATGTTGATATAACTAAACAGCAACAAGCCATTCGTTTAACAATAACGACCAATGATCATGATACTATTAAACTTGCTACCACATTAACCTTGAATCAGGAAGATTCACGAATTGATCTACAAGATGGTCTTTTAACGGTAGCGTTAAATCAGGCAGATACAACTAATTGTTCTTTGGTATTACCATTCAAAGGTTGGATAACTAATAATCAATTATTTTTAACAAGTTTAGAAGATGCATCATTTAGTTTAGACAAATTGAACCTTTCTCAAGATTTGTTGTTAACTAATTCAGCAGGAAAGGTGAAGTTACAAGTTCAATCTAAAATTCCATTTGATGTAAAACAATTATCTACTACTGCACAATTAACCATTAATAGAGTTAATGGTATTTATCAAACTAGTGAGATAAAATCAGCTTCAGGAACAAGCAATATTGTTATAAAAAATAACCAATTCACTATTCTAATACCAGCATTAACTATTCAAGAAGTGAATGTGGGTATTGCTTTTGAAAAAGTAAAATTGGCTGGTACTTATACCGCCTCACTTAAAATGCCGAATAAAGGCGTTGTAACTTGGACTCAGGCTAAAGCCAATATTTTTTCAGGTTCAGTGGTGCTTGAAAACAATAAATTGAATTTAGCTAAATTACCCCAACAATTTAATGTAAAGCTAAAACAAGTACAATTAAAGGATATTTTTGCTAAATATCCTGTTGAAGGACTTGCTGCTAATGGTTCGATTGATGGTTATTTGCCAGTAACATTACTAAAAATGAAGAAGAACAATAATGAGACTGATATACAGACAGTTATCAAAAATGGTCAATTGGCTACAAATGGTGATGGTTATTTGCAGTTTGAAAACTCAGCACTTAAAAATTATGTAAAAAACAATCCTAATATGAAAATACTCACTGATATTCTCAAAAATTTTCATTATACTAAATTAACTGGTAAGGTAGATTATGCTAATGATATTGCGAAATTGGGATTAAATATTCAAGGAAGCAATTTAGATGTTGAAAATGGTAAAGCGGTCAATCTGAATATTACCCTTGAAGAAAATATAGCTAAATTAATGATGAGTTTACTCTTATCGGATCAAATTAGTGAACCTATTCGTAAACGTATCGAAGCGCGTTTAAAATAATGGTCTCATAATTAAGAGGGTAGTCTATTATGGTACGAAACGTTATTGCAATAATGGTATTAAGTTGCACATTAATGGGGTGTTCACCAACAGTTAAAGTTCAAGCACCTAGTGAACCCATTAATATCAATTTAAATGTTAAAATTGATCATGAAATTAACATTAAAGTAGATAAAGCGCTGGATAATATTATTAACAAATCAGGTTTATATTAAATTAAAGCAGTTAGGGTTTATTAACTATTATTCCACTGATCGTAATTATGTAAGCCTAAATGCCGAGATGAAAATTCCCTTTTACGCTTTCAAATTCATTACAAATTTAAGTATTTATTAAGGAGTTTGTTATGACTATTTATAAAAAAGTAGCAATCGCATTATTAACTATGATTTTATCTTTTCCTATTTTTGCGCTAACTTTAGATCAAGCTATAGATTCATTAAGCCAAGTTAAAGCTGCTGGATTGGTTGGGGAACAAGCAGATGGTTATTTAGGTGTTGTGAAAAATGAAGGTAATGCCAGTGAAATTGCCCAATTAATTAATCAAGCACGTAAAGAGCAATATCAAAAAGTATCATCCGAAAGTCATGTTGCTTTAAGTGAAGTTGAAAAAAGAGCTGGTAGTAAAGCACAAGAAAAAACACCGATTGGACAATATATAAAACAACAAGGTCAATGGCAAAAAAAATGATTATGATCCATGTTGCAACAATAGGAAAAGTATAATGATTATGTACTTTAATTGTATATAAATAATGTGTATGCTGTGCTGTTATTATTAATAAAACGAAAGGCAATTTTTGAAATAAGTCATAAACTAAATTAAAATAAACATGGTATGAATTTTTATCTAGTTAGTTTTTTTATGTGTAAATAATATCGCTTTTGCGATCCCAAATGGAGAAAGTCAATGTGTTCGATTTTAGGTATTCTTGATATTAAGTCAGATCCAGAGCAATTACGAACAAAAGCATTAGAGTTATCAAGTCTACAACGTCATCGTGGTCCTGATTGGTCTGGTATTTTTGCTTCTGATAAAGCTATTCTTGCTCATGAACGTTTATCAATTGTGGACGTCAATACAGGATCTCAACCTCTTTACAATAAAGATAAAACTTTAGTTTTAGCGGTAAATGGCGAAATATATAATCATCAAGAACTCCGAAATCAGTACAAAGACCGTTATGAATTTCAAACTGGTTCTGACTGTGAAGTGATTTTAGCACTTTACCAGGAAAAAGGGATTCACTGTCTTGATGATTTACAAGGCATGTTTGCTTTTATCCTTTATGATATCAATAAAGGTAGCTATTTTATTGGTCGTGATCACATTGGTATTATTCCAATGTATACAGGCTATGATGAAAATGGAACATTTTATGTCGCTTCTGAAATGAAAGCATTGGTTCCTGTTTGTAAAACTATTGCTGCTTTCCCTCCTGGAAGTTATTTATCTAGCACTGAAGGTGAAATAAAGCCTTACTATAAGCGCGATTGGATGGATTATGAAAATGTCAAAGATAATAAGACAGATATTAATGCATTACGTGTTGCTTTAGAAGAATCAGTAAAAAGCCATCTCATGTCTGATGTGCCTTATGGTGTGTTACTATCAGGTGGATTAGACTCGTCTGTTATCTCAGCCATTACTAAGAAGTTCTCTGCTCGCCGTGTTGAAGATCAGGAAAAATCAGAAGCTTGGTGGCCACAACTACATTCATTTGCTGTTGGCCTTAAAGGCGCACCTGATCTTAAAGCAGCACAAGCAGTAGCAAATCATTTAGGCACAGTTCACCACGAAATTAACTTCACTATTCAAGAAGGGATTGATGCAATTCGTGATGTAATCTATTTTATCGAAACCTATGATGTCACCACTATTCGTGCTTCAACGCCAATGTATTTAATGGCGCGTAAAATTAAAGCCATGGGTATAAAAATGGTTCTATCCGGTGAAGGGGCTGATGAGGTATTTGGTGGTTATCTTTACTTCCATAAAGCGCCAAATGCCAAAGAATTCCATGAAGAGACAGTACGTAAATTAGCCGCGCTGCATATGTATGATTGTGCGCGAGCTAATAAGGCAATGGCTGCTTGGGGGGTTGAAGCTCGAGTCCCTTTCCTTGATAAAAAATTCTTAGATGTTGCCATGCGTATTAATCCGAAAGATAAAATGTGTGGTAGTAATGGCAAAATGGAAAAACACATTGTCCGTGAAGCATTTGAATCTTATTTACCCGCATCGGTTGTTTGGCGTCAAAAAGAACAATTTTCAGATGGTGTCGGCTACAGCTGGATTGATACATTAAAGGAAATTGCAGAAAGTAAAATTACCGATCAACAATTAGAAAATGCTAAATTCCGCTTCCCATACAATACACCAGCAAGCAAAGAAGCTTACATGTATCGTGAAATTTTTGATGAATTATTCCCGCTTGAAAGTGCAGCTCAGTGTGTACCAGGTGGCCCTACTGTTGCATGTTCAACCGCTAAAGCGATCGAATGGGATGAATCATTTAAAAATCTCAATGACCCATCAGGGCGAGCAGCAGTTGGTGTGCATAATGATGCGTATAAAAAGAAGTAATAGATACAATTTAAAATAATTTCTTTCATATAAATTTATAAAAAGGGCATTTATGCCCTTTTTTTATAAAAGTAGATAAGACAAACGCTAGGTTAAATATAACTTAATTTTTTTTTAAATTAATTTTAATTAAGAAATATTAATTTTGAGGGTTTTATTTATCGCTCATTCGTATTTTAAAGATTAAAGATATATCTTATTCTATTCTCGAATAGAGTTGAAAATTGTTGTTTTTTCTCTGATTAATTCTGCTTGATTGTTGTTTAAAATCTGCTCATTTTTTTACAAATTTTATTGATTTAATTAACTGACATTATTCTTGTAAAAGTAAAAAATTCATTTCTTCTATATATCATTTAGTGAATTATTTAATCTAAAATATTTTATTAAATATGTGATCTAAATTCATTTTTTTCTAAATTTTATCAACTATACTAAATGTTACCAGTCACATAATGGCTGAGTGGAGAATGAATCATATTTATTTTCCAATAATTAAATAAATTTGTAAGGATGCATGATTAACTAGGAGCATTGAGTGAAAAATTATAAAATTGCAATAATCAACTCAAGTAGTTTTGGGAAATATTTTCCTGATCATTTAAGGCGATTAGAAAAAATCGGTGAAATAAAACATTTCACTTTTGAAAATAATATTACAGGAAAGGAATTAGCTGATGCATTGCAAGGATTTAATATTGTTATTGCAAGTGTTAGACCTTTTTTTAATAGAGAATTTTTTGATAATAAAAAAGATCCTTTATTGTTACTTTCGCGCCATGGAATAGGATTTAACAATGTTGATGTAGTTGCAGCTAGGGAGCATGGGACGATTGTTACTATTGTTCCTCCTCTAGTCGAGCGCGATGCTGTTGCAGAAAATGCAGTAACAAATTTGCTAGCATTAATAAGGCAAACTGTTCAATCTCAAGAAGCAGTTAAATCAAATGAATGGAAAAAAAGAGCTTCTTTTCTCGGTATAAATGTTACGGGTAAAGTTATCGGTATTATTGGTTGTGGTAACATTGGTAGTCGTGTCGCAGAAATATTTAAACATGGTTTTAATGCTCGATTACTTGTGGTTGATCCTAAGATCAATAAAGAATGGGCTAATAAACATAATATCGAAATTGTTGAGTTAGATTATTTACTGCAAAATGCCGATATCATCTCTTTAAATGCATCATTAAATGAAACTAGCTATCATATTCTAAAAGAACCTCAATTCTCTTTAATGAAAAAAGGTGTTTATATTACAAATACCGCACGGGCAGAATTGATTGATGAAAGCGCATTAATCAATGCATTAGATAGTGGTATTGTAGCTGGACATGCAACAGACGTGATGTATGTTGAACCTTCATATAATGATAATCCTTTAGTTAAACATCCAAAAGTGCTTGTTACTCCTCATACTTCAGCTTATGCAATTGAATGTTTACAAGGTATGGGTGAAAAATGTGTTCAAGATGTAGAAAAGTTCGTCAATAATTCAAAGTTACAATCTATTGTTTCTTAATTATTTAATGTGATAAGTGATAATAAAAAATATCAAGGAGTTTATATATGCAAGAAATGCATGTAACGTTTCTTCAAGCAGCTATTATTTCAGTATGGGTTGCAATGGTAATGTCACGAGGTTTAGGTGGTGCAACATTAACGTTGAGATTTTCACCGATGATGACAGGTTTAATTGTTGGGGTTGTCTTTAATGATATTCCAAATGCGATGATAACAACAGCTGCAATACAGTTGATCTATATGGGGGTATTTTCTCCTGGTGGTCAAATGCCATCAGAGCCAGCCATTGCAACTGCGGTCGCAGTCCCCGTTGCATTACTAGGAAAAATGGAACCAACAGCTGCTGTTGCTGTTGCTGTGCCTGTTGGTTTATTGGGATCTTATCTATATCAATTAAGATTTTTCTTTAACACTATGATTATGAAATTCACTGAAAGATATGCACAAGAAGCAAATAGTTCAGGATTAACTTTATCAATAATTATACTGCCAATAATTTGTAGTTTTGCCTTATTTTTACCATTCATGTTTGTGGCATTATATTTTGGTGCACCAATTATTGCTGATGTTATTAAATCTAATGCTGGTGGGCTTGTTTTTCATATTCTTAATGTAATTGGTGGTGGTCTTGCTGCGGTGGGTATTGCATTAACCATTTATGTTATTGGTAAAAAGAGTTATATCATTTTCTTTTTGTTAGCTTATTTTATGGCGGTGATTGCAAAACCACTTAATATCACAATGGTAACTTATGCAATTGTTGGATCTATCATTGCATTTATTTTTGTTCTTGCAAAAAATGAAGCAGTAAATTCTGCAGCAGATCAGCCTAGAAATAATTCAAATCGTAACAATCAAATTGATGATGATGATTATTAATCTGTAAAGACTTGATTAATAAATTATATAGAGGAATTTTATAATGACAGAAATAGTACAAGAAAGTATAGATCTAAAACCGGAAGCCATTACTAAAAAAGACATCACTATTGCTTGGTTACGATGGTATTATGCTAATGAAATCCCACATTCATTTGATCGGTATCTTGCAGCATCTTTAATGTGGGGCTTGATGCCAATTCTTAAAAAATTATATAAATCAAAAAATGAACTAGCAGCTGCTTACCAAAGACATTTATTGTTTTTTAATACCCAATTAACTTGGGGTGGAGGAACAATCTCGGGTATTATGGCTTCACTTGAATCGGCCAGGGCTGATGAAGTTTATCAAAACAAACCAATCAGTATTGATAATGATGTACTTTATAATACTAAAGCGGGTTTAATGGGAGCATTAGCTGGTATCGGCGATGCTATTGACTCAGGTACAGTACAATACATTTTTATTGCCATTGCACTTCCTTGGGCTCAAGATGGATTGGCAATTGGTGCATTATTTCCATTTTTTACTTTTGTAATATATCAGCTTTTTGTTGGGTATTATTTTGCTCAGTTAGGCTTTAAATTAGGTCGAAATGCAGCTACAGAAGTTGTAGGTAATAAAATGCAGATGATAATCGAGGCCTTATCTATTTTGGGTCTGTTTATGATGGGTATTTTGGCTGCTAGTTACATTAAAGTATCATCAAGTTTGAAATTTACCTTATCAGGTAAAGATTTTGTTATACAAGATACATTGGATAAAATCTTACCAGGTGTATTGCCACTTATTGTTGTAATGGGATTATATTTTTATTTTTCTAGGAAAGGTTTAAAAGTAACCAGAGCATTAGTTGGATTAACAATAATACTTGGTGTTTTAGCTGCAATTGGCATTTTATAAAAATAATAGAGGTTTTAAATTATGGGAAAAGTTGTTTTAGCTCGAGTAGATAGTCGTCTCATTCATGGCCAAGTCGCAACTAATGTTTCTAAAGCGGCCGGAGCTAATGCTTTATTTGTTGCAGATGATTATTCTGCTAACGATGAGTTTACAAAAAATATTATTCTTGGCGCAGGTGCAAGTACCGGCCATAAAATCAGAGTATTAAAAGAAGATGGTGCGGTAAGATATTGGAATGACCGCCAGTATGATGATTTTAATGTTATTTTGATTACTAAAAATATTGAAGTAATGTATAAAATTATTAAATCAGGAGTACCAATCACCAATCTTAATATTGGTGGATTACCTTTAGTACCTGGTGCAACAACAATAATTAAAGAAGTTTCGATTAAAAAAGAGCAATTAGATCTATTAATCGACTTACAAAAGAATTTTCCTAATATGGATATCTACTTTCAAGCAACACCTTCTTTGAAAAAAGTGACTTTGAATGAAGCCATCAAAATGTTTGAATAACATAGGATCATAAATATGATAGGTGTTTTATTAGTTAGTCATGGCAATATGGCTGCAGGAATGAAAGATAGTGTGACAATGATAGTTGGCGAACAAGACAAATTTGAATCATTATCACTTATTCCAGGACAAGATGTGAATCAATTAAAAACAGATCTTTTTAATTGTTCTAAATCTTTAGATTCTGGTGATGGGGTTCTGGTTTTTGTCGATTTGTATGGTGCTTCCCCTTACAATGCCGCTATGAGATGTGTGCCACAATGGCGTGATCTTGGTATGAATGTCCGAGTTGTTACAGGTATGAGTTTACCTATGGTCATTAATGCTGTCTGCAATCGAGATTCTTTAGCAATACAGGCGTTAGCAACAGAGTGTATTGAGGCTGGTCGTGAGAATATTCAAGATGCTATAGCTAATATTACTCATTCGAATCATGTTCAAAGTGAGGATGATTATTAAGTTAATAGTATTAAGTTTAGTTTAAATCTATCGACTTATTTGTTATATCTAGATAGTTAATATCATTTTATAAAATGATATTAACTATGTTATTTCAGTTTATATTTTAATAGTTTATTAATAATGGAAATATTTAAAGATCTTGTTTTGCGGTATTGTGTCATATTTGGAAAAAGGTTCACTTCAAAAGAAAAGATTGCTTTTTTAAGAGTGATATCTAAAGAATTAATTCAATTAGGCTATATAGTTGATGCTAAAATTTCAAAATTGAAAATAGCAACAAGACGATATGAAAATTACTACAATGCTTATATTGGTGATTTGAATAAAGCGGAATTAATTATTTGTACTTATTATGATACTGGCATAAATAATTTTAATCTTCAAAAGACTTACGCATTTTCATCAAAATTTAGTAAATTAAGTTATTTTATTAGTATTGCGCCTATTATATTTTTATTTATTACATCATTAATATTAAATTACTTTGTATTTTTACCTGATATTTCCCTTTATGGTTTTTTCAGTTTTTCTGGTATTAGTTCTATTATATCAACTGTTTTATTGTTTTTCTTAGTTTTTAAGTTTAAAACGGGGATTCCCAATAATAAGAATTTTATTTGTAATTCATCTAGCATCATTACCATCATTAGTATAATTAATGAACTTAACAAAAAAGAGAAGAAGAAAATTGCTTTTGTATTATATGATGGTGGAAATAGTGGTGAATATGGTTTAAAAATGTTGGAAAATTATTCTGACCATATGAAAGATAAAAAATTTATTTTCATCGATAGTATTGGTAATGGTGAAGATTTAATTTTTCTAAAACCACAACAATCGAATCTACAAATAGATAATATGCCATTTCATCATGGCAACATTGAAACTCAATTGCCTAATTATATTATGATAACTTCAGGTAATATAGATAGTAATGGTAAAATTATTATTAACAATGCGCATTCATCCAAAGACAATTATTTATCTGAAATGATAATAGTAAAACATACTCAATCTCTTGTTAATTTATGTAGATCATTGATAAGCAATGCTATTGAAAAACATGAAAAATAACATATTTTTTGAAGATGAATAATCACATCTATCCAAATAGATGGTAGATGTGAACTATAAATTAGTGGGCAGATTTTTGTAATGCACCTATAGGTAAAACAGTACGTCCATATTGTTCATTAATGACTTCTGCCATAGCTAGATAGATAGCACTTGCACCGCAGATGATTCCTTCAAAACCAGCTATATGGATAATGTCATGATTCCCAAAAATATTACCAATAGCTAATAAAGCAAATAATATTGTTAAGCTAGCAAAAACAAATTGTAGTGCTCGATTTGCTTTTAAAGTACCAATAAACATAAAAGCGGTAAAAATCCCCCATAAGGCAAGAAAAATACCAACAAATGTGGCATCCGTTGTTGCAGTTGCTGGTGAAGTTGGTAAATACCAAATCCCTACTAGTGCAATCCAAAAAAAACCATAAGAGGTAAATGCGGTTGTTCCAAAAGTATTGCCTTTTTTAAACTCTAAAATACCTGCAATCACTTGGGCAAGGCCACCATAAAAAATACCCATTGAAGCAATAGCTGTCATAACCGGGAAAAATCCAGCATTATGGATATTTAATAAAATTGTGGTCATTCCAAATCCCATTAAACCAAGGGGACCTGGATTAGCAAGTTTTGTTTGTTGCATATAAATCCTATAAATTAAATTTTATAATAAAAAAAGAGCGGCAATAATAAGTGCAGAATGCTTATCAATCAAGATATATGAAAAAATTATTTTTACACCCCCTTGATATTAGCAATAATGTTCCCATTTATGTGAAAACAAAAAATATTTCTTTGTGAAAATTAAGGGCTTGAAATTAGAAATTTAAGACTTATATACAATGAATAAAATACAGATTTTGAGGAGAATGAGATTATGGGTAAAATTATTGGTATAGATTTAGGTACAACAAATTCATGTGTTGCAGTAATGGATAACGGTCAAGCTAAAGTATTAGAAAATGCAGAAGGCGATCGTACCACACCATCGATTATTGCTTACACACAAGATGGCGAAATTCTAGTTGGTCAACCAGCAAAACGCCAGGCAGTAACTAATCCACAAAATACATTATTTGCAATTAAACGTTTAATTGGTCGTCGTTATGAAGATGCAGAAGTACAACGTGATGTTAGTATTATGCCTTATAAAATTGTAAAAGCTGATAATGGCGATGCATGGGTTGATGTAAAAGGGCAAAAAATTGCTCCACCACAAATTTCTGCTGAAGTATTAAAGAAAATGAAGAAAACAGCAGAAGATTATCTTGGTGAAGCCGTCACTGAAGCTGTTATTACTGTTCCTGCCTATTTTAACGATGCTCAGCGTCAAGCAACCAAAGATGCTGGTCGTATTGCTGGACTTGATGTTAAACGTATTATTAACGAACCAACAGCGGCAGCGCTTGCTTATGGTTTAGATAAAGATGTTGGTAACCGTACTATTGCGGTGTATGACCTTGGTGGTGGTACATTTGATATCTCAATCATCGAAATTGATGATGTTGATGGTGAAAAAACATTTGAAGTATTAGCAACTAATGGTGATACTCACTTAGGTGGTGAAGATTTTGACTCTCGTTTAATTAACTATTTAGTTGATGAGTTTAAACGTGAACAAAATTTTGATTTAAAAAATGATCCACTAGCAATGCAACGTTTAAAAGAAGCAGCTGAAAAAGCCAAAATTGAATTATCATCAGCTCAACAAACAGATATTAATTTACCATATATCACAGCTGATGCGACAGGTCCTAAACACTTAAATATCAAAGTGACACGAGCAAAACTTGAATCTTTAGTTGAAGATTTAGTTAAACGTTCAATGGATCCAGTTAAAACAGCGTTACAAGATGCCGGTCTTTCCGTATCAGACATCAAAGATGTGATTTTAGTTGGTGGTCAAACACGTATGCCAATGGTGCAAAAAGCGGTTGCTGACTTCTTTGGTAAAGAACCACGTAAAGACGTGAACCCAGATGAAGCTGTGGCTGTAGGTGCTGCTGTTCAAGGTGGTGTACTTGGTGGTGATGTTAAAGATGTCTTGTTACTTGATGTAACACCATTGTCTTTAGGTATTGAGACTATGGGTGGTGTAATGACTACGTTAATTGAGAAAAATACCACTATTCCAACTAAACATAGTCAAGAATTCTCAACTGCCGAAGATAATCAATCAGCAGTAACAATTCAGGTGTTACAAGGTGAGCGTAAACGGGCAAATGATAATAAATTATTAGGTCAATTCAACCTTGACGGTATCCAACCAGCGCCACGCGGTATGCCAAAAATTGAAGTAACTTTTGATATTGATGCTGATGGTATTTTGCATGTATCAGCTAAAGATAAAAATACTGGACGCGAGCAAAATATTACGATTAAAGCTTCTTCTGGACTAAGTGAAGAAGAAATTCAAAAGATGGTTCATGATGCTGAAGCCAATGCTGATGCCGACCGTAAATTTGAAGAATTAGCACAAATTCGTAATCAAGCGGATCATCTTGTTCATTCAACTCGTAAACAAGTGTCTGAGTCTGGCGATCAATTATCAGCTGATGATAAGAAAGCTATCGAAGATGCAGTAAATGCTTTAGAAGTTGCCGCACGAGGTGAAGATAAAGCTGAAATTGAAGCAAAAATTAATGCATTAATGGAAGCATCTAAAAAATTGCTTGAATTAGCACAACAACAAGCGCAAGCAGAACAAGCTACCAGCCAGTCTGGTGGTAACTCAGCTGGGCAAGATGATGTTGTTGATGCTGATTTTAAAGAAGTTGATGATAATAAAAAATAAACGTTAACTACAAGTTTTTTAATGAGTTATTCCAACAAGTTTTAAACATGTAATACATTAAACGGGCGCGAGGTAACTCAAGCCCGTTTAGTTGTTTTTAAAACGATAAAAATAAAGGTTAATTATGGCGAAGAAAGATTATTATGAAATATTAGGCGTAAGTAGAGATGCTAGCGAAAGTGAGATAAAAAAAGCCTATAAACGCCTAGCCATGAAATATCATCCAGATAAGAATCAGGATAATAAAGCTCAAGCCGAAGCTAAATTTAAAGAAGTTAAGGAAGCATATGAAATCCTGACTGATGCTCAGAAGAAAGCCGCTTATGATCAATATGGACATGCCGCTTTTGAACAAGGATTTGGGGCGGGAGCTGGTGGATTCGGTGGTTTTGGTGGTGGTTCTGCTTTCGATGACATCTTTAGCGACTTTTTTGGTGGTGGTCGAAGCCGTGGACAAAGTGCCTCCAGAGGTGCTGATTTGCAATATAACATCTCGTTAACACTAGAAGAAGCTGCTGCTGGTGTTAATAAAGAGATCAAAGTTCCAACATGGGTAACATGTGATATTTGCCATGGGCAAGGAACTGAAAAATCTTCTGATGTCGTCACTTGTGATACTTGTCATGGAGCTGGTGTGGTACAAATGCGACAAGGTTTTTTTGCTGTACAGCAAGAGTGCCCAACTTGTCATGGCCGCGGTAAAGTTGTTAAAAATCCATGTAAAAAATGTCATGGGGAAGGTCGAGTACAGAAAACCAAAACATTGTCAGTTACGATTCCGGGTGGGGTTGATACTGGTAATCGCATTAGATTATCTGGTGAAGGCGAAGCTGGTTTAAACGGAGCGCCGGCAGGTGATTTGTATGTCCAGGTACAAGTTAAACCGCATGCTATTTTTGAGCGAGATGGTTCAAATCTTCATTGTGAAATTCCAATTAATATAGCATTAGCATCTTTAGGCGGTGAAGTTGAAGTACCAACACTTAATGGCAAGGTTAGTTTAACTATTCCGGGAGAAACCCAAACTGGAAAAATGTTCCGATTACGCGGTAAAGGCATCAAGTCATTACGTGGTAGTGCGATGGGTGATCTTTATTGTCATGTAGTGGTAGAAACGCCAGTTAACTTAACCAATAAACAAAAAGAATTACTTAAAGAGTTAGGTGAAAGTTTTAAAGCTGATAAAAGTGCTAAACATAGTCCAAAAGAAAAAAGCTTTTTTGACAAAGTGAAAAAATTCTTCGGTTAATCAATGTTTAACAAATTGCCAATTTAGATAAATAAAGCCAATGTGATTAATTACATTGGCTTTTTTATTGGTATAAATTGTAATTTTAATTGCTATTAAATATACAACAAAACAGCTATAGCACAATTGATATTTCAAATTTATACTATCTTATAAAGAAGGTTCGTATAAGGTAATGGCAGTGAAGTTAAAGAAAAAAGATTTTATTGCTCAAGATTTATTAGGTCGCATTTATCAGCAAACAAATTTTACTAATCAAAAGTTACCACCAGAACGAGAGCTTGCTGAAACGTATGGTGTATCTCGTCATACGATCCGCAAAGCATTAGAAAAACTAACCCAAATAGGCATTATTTCGATTATTAAGGGTTCAGGAGCTTTTATAAATCAACAAACCAAAAATAGCCCACTAATTTATAACTCCATTACTGAAAAACATTATGACCAAATTAGCTCAAAATTGATTTTATTTCGCAAAAGGCGTGTTCAATTAGAAGAAAAACAAACTTTCAATTTGTCTGATGATGAATATATCTGGGAGTTTCATCGTATTCGCTATGTGGATAAACAAGGTACACAAATTGAAGTTTCTAAGTTACCTTATCGGTATTTTCCAGATTTAAAGCAAAAAATTATTGAAAACTCAATTCAACAATACGTATTGAGCAAAGGTTATGAAATATCTCATTATCTTACTCAGTATCAGGCAGTAGCAATCAATCGGAGTGAAGCAGAACTACTAAAATGCAAGAAAGGAATTCCAGCCATGAAAATAATTAATCGTTGTTTTTTAAAAAATGGTACGATATATGCCATTAGTGAAATTATAGATATTCACTATACCTGTACATATATTACGCCATTTAATAAGCCTAACTTAGAATTTAGGCTTGTTGATGACAAGAAGAATAAATCATCTTCACATAATCTATTTATTTAATAATATGAATTATACACTTTATTAGGGTGTGTGCATTACACCATTAGGTAAACGACTTTGTGTCCATTCATGTGGTCGATAAACAATAGGATATTTACTCGCTTCATTTAGATCAATCTCAACCCCAATTCCTACTTTTTCAATTGGATACAAATAGCCTTGTTTTGCACCAATAATGCCAGGAAATACAGTTTGAGTATTTGCAGTATAGGGAATGTATTCTTGTATTGCTGCATTATGCAAATGAATATTCAAATGGGTATTGACCGCAGCACCAATCGGCGTCATATCAGGCGGACAATGCCACGCAATGCGTATGCCAAAAGGCTGACAAAATGCGGCTAATTTTAATGCCGGTGTAATCCCACCAATTTGAGACACATGGCAACGAATAAAATCAATTTTGCGTTGAATAATTAAATCCTGCCATTCTAATGGATTATTAAATAATTCCCCGGTAGCTAAAGTCACAGCACTTTGGCTGCGAATTTGAGTAAGCCATTGATTTTGATCTGGAGGTAAAATATCTTCGATAAAATATGGTTGATATTGTTCCACTTGCTTTGCAAAAGCAACCGCTTGATTGGGGAATAATCTTTCATGTACATCATGGAGAAAATGAATTTTGTAACCATATTTTTCTCTTAACGCTTTAAACATATCCAAAGTATTTTGCATATACTGGTCTTGATCAAAATAAGCGCCACGAGTAGGATTTTCTGGGCAATGTAATTGATCAGGAGTGCCGCCATAAAAGCCTAATTGACAACGAATATGACGATATCCTTCGCTAATAAGTCGATCTACTTGCTCAAATAGCTCGGGCAATGTTTCACCTGTTGCATGGGTATATACATCAATAGCATCTTTCGACTTCCCACCAAATAATTGATAAAGCGGCATATTAGCAAGTTTTGCTTTAATGTCCCATAACGCCATATCAATACCGGCAATGGCATTATTAATAATTGGTCCATTACGCCAATAAGCATTGACCATCATCATTTGCCAAAGATCTTCAATATGATTAGCATCACGACCAATTAATAATGGCTTTAAATATTCATTAACAATGGTTTGCACGGCTAAAGGGCGCTGCTGGAAAGTTGCACAGCCATAACCAATCACATCTTTATCAGTATAAACAATTACCGTAACGAGATTGTGTCGATCTGGTTTAGTAATAATACATTCAATGTTGGTAATTAAAGTCGCTAACATATTATAGATATCCTTTTTAGACTGGCTATTTTTATATAATTACCTATTTTTTTTATATCTGTAAAGAGCAAAATTATGAGGAAAAATTATTGGTTCGAATTTAAGCAATAATTGTCAATAAAAAGCAGACCAATTAAAAAATAAAATGGATAATAGCGCTAAAATGCCCTTTTTTGTGATCTAGATCATATTTTTCGTCCTTGTATTGCCAATTTAAAATTTCTATTATTTTCGTTATATCAATTAAAGAGGCGTTATTGAGGTTACTAATGAGTAAACAAGAAAATATCGATAAAATTATTGCTGGTATCGGCGGTAAAGATAATATCAAAAATGCTTGGCATTGTATGACTCGTTTAAGATTTGATTTAGATGATCAGACAAAAGTGAATTGGGACGAAATTAAGCAAATACCAGGTGTTATTGGCGCCCAATTTCAAAATGATCAGTGTCAGATAGTTATTGGTACTCAAGTGAAATCATATTTTGATATTTTGGCTGATAAAATTGGTTTGCACACATTGGGGAATGAACAAGCTAAGAAAATCACTCCAGAACGTAAAGGAATAATTTCGTTGTTTATGGATACTGTTTCTGGCGTTTTTGGTCCAATTGTGCCAGCTATTGCAGGAGCAGGAATGATTAAAGGTTTATTAGCTGGTTTAATTGCCTTAAAAGTGATACCTAAAACAAGTGATACCGTAATTATTATTGATTTAATAGCTAGTGGCGTATTTTACTTTTTACCATTCTTTTTAGCAGTTTCGGCAGCAAAGATATTTAAAACTAATGAATATTTAGCCGCAGCTATTGCTGCTTGCTTAATGTTCCCAACGTTAGTTGATGCAGCAAAAGTATTAGCTAGTAATCCAGAAGCAACCAGTTTTTACTATTTTCTTGATATCATTCCAATATCTATTTTTAATTATTCCGGCAGTGTTATTCCTATTATCTTTTCCGTCTTAGTATTAAGTTATATTCACCGCTGGGTTGATAAAATTATGCCTAATGTGCTTAAAACTGTTTTTACGCCAACTGTAACTCTTTTTATTGCTGGATTAGTGGCTTTAACTATCATTGGTCCAATCGGTATTTATCTAGGCAAGCTATTAGCATTATTTGTTCAATCTCTATTTAATATTTCTTCTGTTTTTGCTGGTGCAATTGTTGGAACTATTCGACCAGTTGCTATTTTAACAGGTATGCATCACGCTATGACGCCAATTGCACTGCAAAACTTTGCTGAACAAGGTTACGATATGCTTATGCCAATGATGTTTATGGCAAATATGTCTATAGCAGGGGCTGCTGCTGCAATGTATTTTAAAGCAAAGAACAAACAAGAAAAAACTGTTATCGTTTCTGCTGCAGTATCTGCACTTTTGGGAATTACTGAACCGGCATTATTTGGGGTGTTAACCAAATATAAAAAAGCGTTTATTGCGGCAACTGTTGGTAGTGCATTTGCTTCTGCATTTATTGCTTTTTTCGGCGTCAGGTTATATGGCTATATTCTTTCAAGTATTTTCAGTTTACCAGCATATATTGGTCCATACTTTGTTTATGCAATACTAGGTGTTTTAATATCACTTTGTTTATCTTTCACTGTCGCTTATATTCTGGTTGGGAAAAAAGATGCGTAACTTTTTAAAAGATAATAACAAGCCTGTCACATTACGGGCTTTTAATAAATTTATATATTTTTTTAGATAATATGCATAATTCATCGTTCACATAAAAAAATTGATTTTCTCTAATTTCGTTTTTTTATAATTATCACTTGGATTTTATTCCTGCTGACTAATTTTCTTATTATTTATTATTTCTAAATATTCAACCTAGCTAATTGACAAAAATTATAACTATCGATACCATACCAAATTAGTAAGGGCGCTAACTAATTTTAAAGATTAATGTATGCAATTAGAAAATCGATATTTATCATTTTGTAATATTTTAGAAAAAGAAAAAATCGTAGATTTGGAAAAAATCAAAACATGTTTTACGCTTTTGTCTGTGGCTAATACAATCGATTCTGAATGTGCTAAACGTTTACAAGAATTTCAACTGTCTGAAAGTCGATTAATTATTTTAGTTTTATTAAAAGAATACCAAGAATTACCACTACAAGATATTGCCAAATTACTTGGAATAACAAAAGCTTCAACTACAACATTGATTAGTTCATTAGTTAATGACCGGCTAATTTCAAAAAGAAATGATCAAAATGATAGAAGAATTTATCAAGTGTCGCTAACTCAGGCAGGAACTAATTTACTTGCGGAAACGCTAAAACAGCATAGTCTCTGGATTGAGAAAATGACAACAAATCTATCCGAAAAAGATATCACTACATTTAAAAAAGTACTACAACAAATTTATAAGAATGTGTCAAAAAGGGAACAACTAAATGAAAACAATTGAAGAATTGAAAGTTTTACAAAAAGATATGTCTACGCAGTTACCTAAAGATATGTTAAATATTATGGCTAATTCATTATCGGACATGTTAACTAAAAATTTGGATAGTCACGCATTAAAAAAAGGGAATATTGCACCAGATTTCTCTTTAATATCGACCAAAAAACAAAAAGTTAATTTATATGAGTTACTCAATACTAAACCTGTTATTATTAGTTTTTTTAGGGGAAGTTGGTGTCCATTTTGTGTAAAAGAGTTACAACATTTTCAAAATAATTTAAAACAGCTACAACAAGTTAGTAATGTGCATTTTATTGCTATTTCTCCGCAAAAGATAGAAATTAGCGCGAAATTACAACAAGATAATGCCATAGATTTTACTATTTTATCGGATGTAGGTAATCATATTGCTCAGCAATATGGTTTGGTATTTACATTACCGCAAAATGTTAGAGAATTATACCAAAATCTTGGAGCAGATATACCGAAATTCAATGGTGATGACAGTTATCAATTGCCAATCCCTGCGACTTACTTAATTGGACAAGATAAACAAATTCTATTTTCTTATATTAATGTTAATTATATGGAAAGAGTTGATATATCTGAATTGGTTAATGTTCTAAAAAGAAACTAGTTAGGTATAAAATTGTTGATAACAGAAATGCTATTTAATAGTAAAGATAATTTGTTGACAATAGCATTTTGTAGAAAACAAGTTTTTCTAATATGAAAACAATAGATATAGGATAACATTATTTGTAGTGGCTAAAATCTATCATGACAATTAGCGATCTCAATAGAGTGTCTATCAGGTTAAGACCGTGTTACTATAAAAAAACACTAAAATGATCTATGTTATTTTCTATTAATGATATTTTGCAGTAATAATTTCTATATCAATGTTACTGGTAGTTTTAACGATAGCGATTAACTTAATTTTTGTTTTATTGTTTACTTTTTATTATTTTAAATCAGTTAGTCTATTAATAACTGTTTTATCTTTTAGGGAAGAATTCTTTATGTTTTTTAAAAAATTATGGTCTAACATTCTAGGTACACAAAAAGAACAAAGCACACAAGATCAGTTAAGCCTTGCAATTCAAGCTTTCTGGAAACAGGTGAAAACATCTGAACAATCTTTTAATAAACTTGAGCTTATCGATATAATGGAAACCCTCAATAATCTTTTAAATGAAAATCAGTTAGATGTTATTGCCGAAGTTACTCAAGGTTCTAAAAAGAACCATAAAATTATATTTACATCAGATGGGAAAATTGAGCAGTTTGAGCAAGTGATGGAAATTACCAAACAAGCGCCTGACCTTAATTTTTTTGAAATAGAAGCATTTCGTCAGCGAACCAAAAATGTGGATAGTTTTACTATACAACTTAGAGATGATTCCTTTTCTTTAGGTACAACTGATTTGTTAATTCAATATAAAAAAGATCATCGTAAAATCTCTCTTGGTATTTTATTTGGCAAAACTATTCCTGAAGAGATGCTGACACAAGCACAAACAATGGCATTAATTATTCTCGATCATATATTGGGTGAATATGACTTGGCTGTTAGAGTCGTGGCTATAGAGTTTTTAGAAGTAGCTCAAGATACAGTTACCACAATGCCAGCTAATGAATTTGTAACTATTTTTGATAGTATCTGGAAAGAAGATTTAAAACACACTGGTGTATTTCCTAATAATGAAGAAGACCAATGGACTGTATTTGAGTTAGCTAGTCATAATGAATCTAATGGCAATATGTTAGTACACCGTAATGAAGCGGCTAATGCTCTAGTAGGTCATACAAATTATTGTTATGCACTTAATATAATAGCAGATGTAAACAGTAAAGCAGTCCTTTCCCTTGTTTATGAATTAGAAGATGCTATCAATATTGCTTTATGTACAGATAAACGAGGTATCCATTGTCAAAATAGTTTTAGTCAAGGTACTAGAAATATGTTATGGCATGTAGGAGATAAACACTTGGCGCTTCAACTAGCACAACAAATAGCAAAACAATACAAAACGTTATCAGTTAAAATTGAATGTAATTTTGATCCATATTGGTCACAGTACTTAAGTTGGGTAGAATAAACAGCAAGCTTAAAAGTAATTATTATTAATAGCTACTTTCTCAGTTCGCTTTAGCAATTATTAGTTTTTTATATATATTTAGTCATAAAAAAAGGATAACCTAATTTTTTAGATCATCCTTTATTTGAACTTGAACTCGATTTTATTACATTTTAGTGGTAAATGTACGAGCGATAACGTCACGTTGTTGTTCCGCTGTTAAAGAGTTAAAACGTACAGCATAACCAGAAACACGAATTGTTAATTGCGGATATTTTTCTGGATGTTGAACCGCATCTTCTAATGTTTCGCGACGAAGTACATTTACATTTAAATGTTGACCACCTTCAACTTTTATTGTTGGGGCAATTTCTAATGGCACTTCACGATATTCGAATTGACCAAGATCCGCAGTTGGAATAACTTGATCTTCTTTATAAACTGATTTAGCAGCAACACAACGTGCTTCTTTAGTTGCATCATCTAATAACCAAAAAGAATTAAGAAGTGCAGTATTGTTTGCTTTAGTAATTTGGATACCTGTAATCATTGTAAGAACCTCCTATGAGCGTCATTGCTCTAACTAAGTTGTTGTTACTATATCACTTCCAAAATTTGATTAAAGTCAAAAAAAGCTATTAATTCGATAAGTAGTGCCTTTGTTTGTATTTTGGTCATATTTAATATGGTATCAGTAGCATAAATTGTGATTTTATTTTCTGAATATATCAACCCAAAGCTACATAGTAATTATCCCATAAATAATAAGAAATAATCATAGTAGATAAATAATTGATTTAGTAATTTACATAGATATGTTCAGCTTGAAAACGAATCTCTTTTTTATCAAGTTGTAATAATTCAGCCAATGTAAATGCAAATTTGAAAGCGACGCCTAGACCTCTGCCACTAAATAAGTTTTCATCTAATACAATATCTTGGTCAACATAAATACCATCATTTGCCGTTTTATATAAATCACCAGAACAGACATATCTTCGACCATGAAGTAATTTATTTTTATTTAATACTTTTACTGCCGCTGAACATATCGGACAAATCCACTTTCTTGCTTCATCATGTAATTGAATAAATGAAATAACATCAGGGTTACTACCCAGATTTATGGTGCCATCAGGTCCACCAGGAAGAATAATTGCATCATATAATGTTGTTTCTCTGTCTTTAAGCAAGGCATGTGCTTCCATGTTAACTTTATGGTAGCTACTTACTACTAAATTATTCTGACATGCTAAGAGTTCTACATCAATTTTAACTCGACATAAGGCATTAAATATAATAATTGCCTCAGCCTCTTCAAAACCTTCCGCTAATAAAATTGCTACTTTAGAATTGTTCATATCATCACTCTTTGTAAAAAAGATGAATCATTGTTTCATAAATTTTTATATTTTTTATAAAAAATTTAATAAAAATAAAACATTTGTGAGGTGAATCACATCGACTTTTAAATTTTTGCCACTTTTATAGAAAGTTGGCATTGAGTTTAAGGTGTAACTAGCTTACTCACCATAGACTATTTACCATATCTAAAATAGATATTTAGTTTTATTGAGAGATAAAACATTATTTTTAGATGTATATGCGCACTTTATAGTTAATGGCAATTTACGATAGATGTGAATTGAGAAAATAAGCAGGAGTCAAAATGAAAAATAGAGTTATAGGTTTAAAAAACTACTTAGCATATGGATCTGGTGATTTTTTAGGTGCGGGAACGACTGCGTTGACTGCTGCATGGTTACTATATTTTTATACTAATTTTTGTCATTTATCCCCAATTGAAGCAACCTTTATTTTTGCCGCTGCACGCGTTGCCGATGCTGTTATTAGCCCATTGATGGGATATTTGACGGACAATTTTGGTCGAACTCGTTTAGGTCAACGTTTTGGTCGTCGTAAATTCTTCATTTTATTGGGTATCCCATTAATCTTTAGTTATAGTGTAATGTGGGCTCCTGGCATGAGTTATGTTTATTACCTACTAACCTATCTTTTCTTTGATATCGTTTATACAATGGTTCTTGTTCCATACGAAACGCTAGTGCCAGAAATGACTGATGATTTTAAACAAAAAACGAAATTTTCGGGTGCACGTATTTCTATGGCTCAATTGTCTGCTATTTTAGCTGGTTTTTTACCTGGAATATTACTTAGTTATTTTGGTAAAGATAATGCCATATCATTTTTTTACGCTAGCTTAGTTTTTTCTATTTTGTGTTCTTTTGCTCTTACTATGGTGTATTTATTTACATGGGAAAGGCCTAAAGAGTTTAAATCCAAAGAAGCATTACAAGCTGAGGAAGAGGCAGCATCGTTATCATTCAAAGAAAGTTTTAAACATTTAATCATTGAGTTGTTATCCACTTTTAAAATTAAAATATTTAGACAACATTTAGGCATGTATTTAGGTGGATATATTGCTCAAGACGTATTTAATGCTGTATTTACATACTATGTTATTTTTGTGTTGTTACAAGAACCAACAGTGGCATCGATGTTAATAGGCACTATGTCTATAACACAATTTGTAGCTGTTTTATGTATGATGCCATTATGTATTAAATATGGCCCCGCTCCATCATATCGAGGTGTAGTAACTATTTTTGGTATTAGCTGTTTAGCTTATGGTATTGTTTGGTACTGCAATTTAAGTCATATACATACATTGTTAATTACTATTTCAGCCATTGCCGGATTGGGCCGTGGAGGTATCAACTATGTACCATGGAATATTTATACTTATATTTCTGATGTCGACGAAATGATTACAGGTAAACGCCGAGAAGGTATTTTTGCAGGTGTGATGACTTTCACTCGTAAAGCCTCTCAAGCTGGCGCAGTTATGTTAATTGGCGTATGTCTACAATGGTCAGGTTTTGTTACTGGACAAAATCAACAACCGGAAAAAGTTTCACAAACTATTTTATTTTTATTAGTTGTCGGCACCATTTTTGTTTTAATTTTAGGTTTTATTATCTCACTGAAATTTAAGTTAAATCTGAGCACTCATAAGGTATTGATTGGTGAAATTAATAATATGAAAGGTAGAGGAGCTAACTCTGAAAAAAGAATTAGTGAACAAGGGAAACCAATTGTAGAAATGCTTACTGGAATGCCAGTTGCCGAGCTCTGGGGTAATAATAATATTGGTTATAAGAAAAAATAGGATTGTATTATTCGTTGTTAGTATTAAAGTAAAATTAGAGGTAAAAGGACATGCAAATTTTCCCCGTAAAACATAGTAAGTTGCTTTGTAAACCTGAGTATTTGATTACTCGGTCAGAACTACAAAAATTAATTCAAAAGATAGTTAATAACTTAATTAATATTCAAGATGAAACAGGTGAATTTCTTTTACGTCTAGATGATGGTCGAGTTATTGACACTAAAGGTTGGTGTGGTTGGGAGTGGACTCATGGAATTGGTCTATATGGCATGTATCAATTTTATTTACAAACCGGTGATCAAAAAACACTTAATATTATTGATGATTGGTTTAAACAACGTTTATTAGAAGGAACACCAACTAAAAATGTTAATACTGTTTGTCCTTTTTTAACCTTAGCGTATCGTTATGAAGAAACTAAAAATCCTATTTTTTTACCGTATTTAGAACGATGGGCTGACTGGGTAATGTATGAAATGCCGAGAACTAAATTTGGTGGTTTACAACATATTGTATACAACAATGAAAATCATCAACAGCTATGGGATGATACTTTGATGATGAGTGTACTACCAATAGCAAAAATTGGGAAACTGATAAATAAACCCGAATATATTCAAGAAGCAATTTACCAAATATTAATTCATATACAATATCTTATGGATCGTCAAACCGGACTTTGGTTTCATGGTTGGACTTTTGAAGGGAATCATAATTTTGCAAAAGCAAGATGGGCAAGAGGAAATAGCTGGCTCACAATTGTTATTCCCGAATTCATTGAATTACTTGATTTTAACGAAAATGATCCCATCAGGAAAATTTTGATCGAAGTATTAAATGCACAAATTGAAGCATTAGCTAAATACCAAGACGAGAGCGGTTTATGGCATACCATTATTGATGATTCTGATTCATATCTTGAAACATCAGCAACCGCTGGATTTGCCTATGGTATATTAAAATCTATTAGAAAACGTTATATCTCTAATGATTACATTCCAATAGCTGAAAAAGCTATTCAAGGTGTAATGAACAACATTGATGATAGTGGAACGTTACTTAATGTCTCATTTGGAACCGCAATGGGCAAGGACATGGAATATTATAAAAATGTACCATTAACATCAATGCCTTATGGTCAAGCAATGGCTATTTTATGTTTAACAGAATATTTAAGAGTTTTTATTTAATGGATTAATATTGATTAATATTAGGTTTATTATTATTTTTAGGTATAATTATTCTAAATAATGTAACTAAGTCATATAAAATAATAATTAGGTATAATATGAGTAATCCATTAACATGGCATGATGTCATTGGTGCGGAGAAAGAGAAGCCATATTTCCAGCAAATAATGCAGTTTGTCACATCACAGCGTGCGGAGGGGAAGGTAATTTACCCCCCTCAGCATGATGTTTTTAATGCGTTTCGTTTCACACCGTTTAGTGATATCAAAGTAGTAATTTTAGGGCAAGACCCTTATCATGGACCCAACCAAGCTCATGGGCTTTCTTTTTCTGTTTTGCCAGGAATTAAACCACCACCTTCGTTATTGAATATTTATAAAGAATTATCTACTGATATTGATAATTTTAACATCCCTTCGCATGGCTATTTGGCTTCTTGGGCAACTCAAGGAGTGCTGTTATTAAATACAGTATTAACCGTTGAAGCTGGACAAGCTCATTCACATGCTAAAATAGGTTGGGAAACCTTTACTGATCATGTGATTGCTGCGATTGATAAATATCTTGATGGTGTGGTTTTTTTGTTATGGGGCTCACCCGCGCAACGAAAAGGTCAATTTATTGATCGTCAAAAACATCATGTGTTAACTTCAGTCCATCCCTCTCCTTTATCTGCTCATCGCGGATTTTTAGGTTGTAAGCATTTTTCAAAAACTAATAACCTTATTATCCAGCAAGGTAAAACACCAATTGATTGGCAACCACAACTACCGGAAACAAATAATGCGGATCAATAAAAAACGTCGTACAGGTTTGCAAGAAATTGCCAATTTGATTGGGGTAAGTAAAATGACGGTAAGTCGTTTTTTACGTGATCCAACTTTAGTTTCTGAACCACTACAGTTACAAATTTCCGCCGCTATTGATAAGTTAGGATATATCCCCAATAAAGCTCCGGATATGCTTTCTAATGCAAAAAGTCATGCGATTGGTATTGTTTTTCCATCTTTAACTAACCAAGTTTTTGCAGATATTCTAAAAGGTATAGAAATGGTTACTGATGTGAAAGGGTATCAAACTATGATTACGCATACTGGTTATAGTTCCGAAAAAGAAGAAATGCGCGTGCGTTCACTACTCGCTTATAATATTGACGGGTTAATATTAACAGAACGCAATCATAGTGCAGCGACTCGAAAAATGATTGAGATTTCCGAAGTACCAGTAGTTGAACTTATGGATAGTGTTTCTCCGTGTATTGATATGGCAGTAGGATTTGATAATTTCACTGCAACTAAAAATATGATTCACCATATGATAGACAGAGGACGTCGGAATATAGTTTATTTTAGTGCTCGACAGGATCAGAGAAGTATTATTCGGCAAAAAGGTTATGAAAAAGCAATGGATGAAGCTGGTTTAAAATCATTCACATTAGCGACAACAGAATCTTCATCTTATGATTTAGGAGCCAGATTTTTGCATAAAATTTTAAAAGAATATCCTTGTGTTGATGGTATTTTTAGTACTAATGATGATTTAGCATTAGGAGTATTATTAGAGTGTCAAAGGATAAATATTGAGGTGCCTAAACAGATAGCTATTGTTGGATTTCATGGGCATAAGATTGGTCAATATATGAATCCAAAATTGGCCTCTATACTTACACCCAGAATTGAAATGGGTAAAATTGCTGCTGAATTATTATTAAAACGGATTAATGGAGAAACGGTTGATCAAAAAGTCATTGAGTTATCTGTTGAATATTTGGATGGTGAGAGTATTTAGTCAGTTAAAAAATATTATAATAAATTAAGGCACCTCATCACACATAAGTTGATGAGGTTGACTGCAAATTATAATCCTTTAGGATTTTCGCCATATTGGTTACTGCCTGGTGTTGAATCAATACACATGAAAATAATTAAAACAATCCAACCGAAGGGAATAAATGAAATAAGATACCACCAGCCAGATTTATCTGTATCATGTAAACGACGTACTGTAACCGCTAAACTTGGAATAAAAAATACCAGCAAAGAGATGAAAAAAACGATAACCATAATTCCAGCTATCATTTCGCTTAACGAGCCAATTAACGCTAATGCTAACCAAAAGATAATTTGAAATAAGATAAACATCCAATATTCTTGACGACGCGCTCTTCCGCTAAAATTTGCATAATCTTTAGTAATACAGCTAATAAACCAATTCATTGTTTTTATTCCTTATTTTACACATTATTAATCATTAATAATAATTGAGATATTTTCTCAGGGGCGCTATTTTAATAAAAAAATAAAAGAAATTAAAAGTGTTTTTTAATTATTTTTTAGTTTAAAGATATTTATATTTCATATTCATAATGTTTTCCCATTTTCATCTTTTTGTATCTATGTTAAAATTACCGCTCAGTGGTTATTTATACCTACTTAATTATTAAAGAAAATAACACTGAGGCCCCCTATGAAAATAGTTGAAGTAAAACACCCTCTTGTACGCCATAAAATTGGTTTAATGCGTGAACATGATATTTGCACTAAAGATTTTCGTGATCTTGCCAGTGAAGTTGGCAGTTTATTAACTTATGAAGCAACAGCTGATTTACCAACTGAAACTGTTACCATTGAAGGTTGGTGTGGACCTGTTCAAGTTGAACGAATTAAAGGTAAAAAAATTACTGTTGTACCTATTTTAAGAGCCGGTTTAGGCATGATGGATGGTGTGCTTGAGCATGTCCCAAGCGCGCGCATTAGTGTCGTTGGTTTTTACCGTAACGAAGAGACTCTTGAGCCTGTACCGTATTTCCAAAAATTAACTTCAGATATTCAAGACCGTATGGCATTAGTTGTTGATCCAATGCTTGCAACCGGTGGTTCTATGGTTGCGACAATCGATTTGCTTAAAAAAGCCGGTTGTAAAAATATCAAAGTGTTAGTATTAGTTGCCGCACCTGAGGGTATTAAGGTCTTAGAACAAGCCCATCCAGATGTTGAACTCTACACTGCATCAATAGATGAACGATTAAATGATAAAGGTTACATTTTACCTGGGCTTGGTGATGCTGGAGATAAAATATTCGGCACAAAATAAAATCACGAATTTTAAACCGGTTTATCCGGTTTTTTTATGTCTGCTAATTAAAAAGATTGTATGACAATTATTAAGTTGAATAAGAGAGGATCAACGTGATTAATACAACTGATGAGGTAAAAAATCATATATTGCCATCTAAACACTCTTGGCAAGATATCTTAACGGGTGCACAAATGTTATTTGTTGCATTTGGTGCATTAGTGTTAGTACCCCTTTTAACCGGATTAAATCCTAATGTGGCATTATTTACTGCTGGTGTTGGTACTTTGTTGTTTCAACTAACCACTAAAGGTAAAGTCCCCGTGTTTCTGGCTTCTTCATTTGCATTTATTGCCCCCATTTCTTTTGGTGTTGCACAGTGGGGGATTCCAGCTACTTTAGGCGGTCTATTCATTGCGGGTTTTGTATTTATGTTTTTTGCCTTTTTGGTAAAGATTAATGGTAATAAAGTTATTGATCGCATTTTACCGCCAGTAGTGACCGGTCCAATTATTATGGTGATAGGTTTGTCGCTTGCGCCGGTAGCAGTTGGTATGGCTATGGGAAAAGATAGTGCTTATCAAGCTGAACATTATCAATTAATCATTATTTCAATGGCATCACTATTAACAACTTTAATTGTAGCTATTTGGGCTAAAGGATTTTTTAAATTAGTACCTATTATTTCGGGTATCATTGTCGGTTATATTTTTTCTTGTATTTTTGGTATTGTATATTTTCAACCTGTTATTGATGCTCCTTGGTTTAAGGTTCCCGATTTCACTTTCCCAGAATTTCAGTGGCAAGCCATTTTATATATGATTCCAATTGTTATTGCCCCAACAATTGAACATGTTGGCGATATTATGGCAATCAGTTCAGTAACGGGTAAAGATTATACTCGCGATCCAGGTTTACAACGTACATTACTCGGTGATGGACTGGCTACCTCAACAGCTGGACTCTTGGGAGGACCACCATGTATTACCTATGCCGAAGTGATTGGCGCTGTAACATTGACTGGTAATTTTAAGACTCGCGTCATGACTTGGGCCGCAATTTGGGCTATTTTAATGTCTTTTATTGGTAAAATTGGTGCTTTTTTAAGTTCCATTCCAACTGTTGTAATGGGTGGCATTATGGTGTTGTTATTTGGTTCAATTGCTTCAGTCGGTATTAATATTTTAGTTAAACATAAAGTCGATCTTTCTGTATCACGAAATATGTGCATAGTTTCATTAGTTTTAGTTTTTGGTATAGGTGGGATGATTTTTGATTTTGGCTCTTATGCATTACAAGGCATCAGTTTGTGTGGAATTTTAGCTATTGTCCTCAATTTGATTCTACCTTACCAAAAAAACAAATAGTTCAGATTAATTCTTGTTAACCATGCCGTTAATTATATTAATAATTTAACGGCAAATAGAATTAAATGAGTTTCACGGTAGTCTTTTTAAGAAAAGATCTTATGATAATCTTGTTTTATTGATGATCTAAAATAGTTTGTAAAGATGTTTCAGGTTAACTATACGTTTCAGTATTAAAACTCACTTATGGCAAAATAAGTGAGTCTTAGTAATAAATGATAAAATCACTTTACTTTATTGGGCGCATGGTTGGGAATAAAATGACATCACGAATAGTATGACTATTAGTAAATAACATAACGGTGCGGTCGATACCAATGCCAAGCCCTGCGGTAGGGGGTAAACCGTGTTCAAGAGCAGTAATATAATCTTCATCATAGAACATAGCTTCATCATCACCAGCATCTTTTTGAGATGCCTGCTCAGCAAAACGTTGTGCTTGATCTTCAGCATCGTTAAGTTCTGAAAAACCATTACCAATTTCACGTCCACCAATAAAGAACTCAAAGCGATCGGTTACAAATGGATTTTCATCATTGCGGCGAGCAAGAGGTGATACCTCGGCTGGGTATTCAGTAATAAAGGTTGGTTGGATTAAATTTGATTCAGCGACTTCTTCAAAAATTTCGGTAACAATTCGACCTAATCCCCAACCTTTTTCAACTTTGATACCAATTGAACTGGCAATGGCCTGTGCTTTATCAAGATCATCTAAATCAGCATTGTTAGTTTCAGGACGATAATGACAAATCGCTTCGCGCATTGTCATTTTGATAAATGGTTTACCGAAATCAAAAGTATGTTCGCCATATTGTACCACCGGATTACCAGTCACATTAATAGCTAAGCGGCGGAATAGTGCTTCGGTTAATACAATCAAATCTTTGTAATCAGCATACGCCATATACATTTCCATCATAGTAAATTCGGGGTTGTGCCTTGGGGAAACCCCTTCATTGCGGAAGTTACGATTGATTTCAAATACTCGTTCAAACCCGCCAACTACTAAGCGTTTTAAGAAAAGCTCTGGGGCAATCCGTAAATACATATCTAAATCAAGTGCATTATGATGAGTAATAAATGGTTTAGCCGATGCACCGCCAGGGATAACTTGCATCATTGGCGTTTCAACTTCCATAAAATGGTTTTCAAGCATGAAATTACGAATTTCAGTTACCACCTGCGAACGAGCTTTGAAAGTATCTCGTGATTCTTGATTAGTGATTAGATCTAAGTAACGTTGGCGATACCTCATCTCTTGATCAGCAAGACCATGGAATTTATCAGGTAACGGGCGTAGTGCTTTAGTTAATAATCGAATTTCTTCACAGTGAATAGAGAGCTCCCCCGTTTTTGTCTTGAACAAATAACCTTTAGCTCCGACAATATCACCGAGATCCCATTTCTTGAATTGTTCATTGTAGTAACTTTCCGGAAGATCATCACGAGTGACATAAAGTTGAATCTGTCCAGCTACGTCTTGTAGAGAAACAAATGACGCTTTACCCATTATGCGACGCATCATCATACGTCCTGCAACCGTTACCATGATTTTCTTTTCGATCAGTTCTTCATTCGTTTTATCATCATAGAATTTATGAAGATCACTTGAAATTGCATCACGACGAAAATCATTCGGGAACGCAATACCCTGTTCACGAATATGTGCTAGTTTTTCACGACGTGCTTTGAGCTCATTATTTAACTCTTCAATTTGATTTTGCTGTTCTTGCTGATTTGTTGACATAGTTTTACCTTTTATTCATTAATAAGCGGGTTTACAAACCTGCTTTTAAGCTCTCTTCAATAAACTGATCTAAATCACCGTCTAACACGGCTTGAGTATTACGTGTTTCAACACCAGTACGTAGATCTTTAATACGTGAATCATCCAATACATAAGAACGAATTTGACTCCCCCAACCAATATCGGATTTATTTTCTTCCATTTGCTGTTTTTCCGCATTTTTTTTCTGCATTTCAAGTTCATACAATTTTGCTTTTAACTGCTTCATTGCTTGATCTTTATTGCTATGTTGGGAACGATTGTTTTGGCATTGAGTAACAATACCCGTTGGAATATGAGTGATGCGAACTGCTGATTCTGTTTTATTCACATGTTGACCACCCGCACCAGATGCACGGTATACATCAATGCGCAGATCCGCTGGATTAATATCGATATCAATATCATCGTCAATTTCAGGATAAACAAAAACTGATGCAAATGAGGTATGACGACGGTTACCTGAATCAAAAGGGCTTTTTCGGACTAAACGATGGACACCTGTTTCTGTACGTAACCAGCCATAAGCATAGTCACCAGACACTTTAATGGTGGCAGATTTAATGCCAGCCACATCACCGTCTGACACTTCCATAACTTCGCTGGTAAAGCCTTTTGATTCAGCCCAACGTAAGTACATTCTAAGTAACATTTCGGCCCAATCTTGTGCCTCGGTACCGCCAGAGCCAGATTGAATATCCAAATAACAATCTGCACTATCATAATCACCCGAAAACATTCGACGAAACTCAAGTCTTGCTAATTTTTGTTCTAATTGTTCTAATTCAAAGTTAGTTTCATCAAAGGTGTCTTGATCTTCGGCTTCAATAGCAAGTTCAAGCAGACCTTCGACATCATCAAGACCTTGTATTAATGCGTTAATTGTATTAATAATTTCATCGAGAGCTACACGTTCTTTACCTAACGCTTGTGCTTTTTCTGGATCGGCCCAGACTTCAGATTGTTCTAATTCGGCATTGACTTCTTCAAGTCGTTCTTTTTTGACATCAAAGTCAAAGATACCCCCGAATCACAGCTGTGCGCTCGGTAAGCTCGGCTATTTTTGATTTAACAGGATTAATTTCAAACATGTGTTTATATTGAATGCATAATTTTCTGAGTTTTCGTAATCGCTCATTGTAGCGGATTTAAGTACAATTTAGCAAATACCAATTTTTTAGAACAAATAAATTAACAATTAGAAGAGAGAAAAGATGACAATTTAATTGCCATCTTTAAGATAGTTTTGTGGTAATGTCAGCTTATTTTTTAGCTATTGCATATAATTGAGCAACTTTATCCCAGTTCACTACATTCCAAAAAGCGCTAATATAATCTGCTCGACGATTTTGGTATTTCAAATAATAAGCATGTTCCCAAACATCAAGCGCTAAAATTGGGGTACCAGAAACACCAGCAAATTTTTCGCCCATTAGTGGTGAGTCTTGGTTTGCGGTTGAAACAATTGTCAGTTTACCGTTTTTCAAGACTAACCATGCCCAACCTGAACCAAATCGAGTAGCTGCGGCCGCTGCAAATTTTTCTTTAAAAGTCTCAATAGAACCAAAATCATTTTTAATTGCTTCTTTTAATTCGCCTTTAAGTTCAGTACCAATTTTTAAGAGTTCCCAGAAAAGAGTATGGTTAACATGGCCACCTACGTTATTTTTAATCGCTAATACTTTATTTTCAGGGACTTTATCCAAATTCTGTAATAATGCCTCAGCAGATAGAGATTGTAATTCTACTGATAAAGAATCAAGTGTGGCATTGGCATTGTTTACATAAGCCTGATGATGCTTATCATGATGAAGATGCATTGTTTCAGAATCAATGTACGGTTCTAATGCTTCATAAGCATAAGGTAGTGGGGGTAAAGTGTAGGCCATGAGATTGCTCCTTTCTAAAGTGTTATTAACAGCATTTCTTTGCAGTATACGAGCTATCTACATTGCTCACAAACTATTATTTGAATAGTTATCAACTATCTAAATAATAATCTTTTGTCACCAATAAAAATCAATTAATTGATTAACTCTACTTATACAGTTTTATCTTAATACTTCATAAAGTTAAAATAAAATTATTGATCCTAATTATTTGATATAAATGGGGTGTACATCATAATGGCGTGATTTTCACTGATGAGTTTTTCCTCGATATGATTATCAATCAAATGTGTTTTACGTTGCCATATTTTATTATGACGCGTATAACCCCCCCACCATTGCTGTTCGATACAATGATCGGTTTCAAAAATTTCATAATGATAATTCGACGGCGCATCAGCTAATAATTCGCCATGTAAATATTGGTCATCAAGCCAGAGGTTTAGTCGGTAAGTGATATTGGTTTTATTCAATAACTGTAAATCAATATAGTTATAAGATAATGTTGCACCGCAGGCGAATGGAATGGTACGATTAATATCAGGGAAGACATCGAAGCTATGTCGCCAACGTTCAGTAATGGTTAGTTCAGAATGTAATACAATCCAATAAATTAAATTACCTAATTGGCATAACCCTCCACCAATATCTTTACCTATTTGTCCGTTATGTAGAGAAAGTCCTTCTAAAAAACCTCGCTTTTTTGATGGACGCCCCACTTTTTGCCAGATTGAAAAACGTTGATTAGGTTTGATAATAGAACCATTAAGTTTATCAATTGCTAATCGCAAATTGGTGATTTTATTATACTGTAAATACATATCTACATTTTTGAGTGGTCGTAGCAAAATTGATTGATGTTTTTTATGCGAAAAACAACATGAGCTGTTGTTTATATCAATGCTACTAAAGGCGTTGCGATGTTGCCACCAGTAAATTTTTCGTTTAAGTATAAAATATTCTTTACCTAATTTTAGTCGCAACTTACTGCGGTATTTAGGTTTATCAATCTTATTGTTAGACATATTTTTTATTAATCCTTAATATTAAATATGAATATAACCAGTCATTGTATATCAATTTTCTTAACCCAAAAGGTAGTATTGACTTAACTTATCTAGAAAAGTGAAAAGTTTTTGATTCATTTTAGTATAATCGTGAGAACGTAAAATATCAGGTGTATCAACAAAGCGGTATTTGGCTGCTTGGCTAAGATCTTGTTGTGAATGAGTAATCAGTAATTCAATGACTTCATGGGTCAGTTCCATATGGCATTGGAAGCCGTAAACTAATTTATCATAGGCAATAATTTGCCGAGGACACCCCTCACTGTAAGCAATTATTTGTGCTTCTTTGGTTACACCTGGCATATCATTATGCCAATGACCAACTTCCAAGGTATTACCAAAGTCACTAAATAAAGGATGATTTTTGCCTGTTTCAGTTAATGTAATAGGGAATTTACCAATTTCTTTTTCTGGACTATGTGCATAGTTTGCGCCTAAAGCCTCGCCAATTAATTGTGAACCAAGGCAAACACCAATCACCACTTTACCTGCTTTAATAGCGGCTAAAATTACTGCTTGTTCAGCTTGAGAGTCAAAGTGATTACATTCTTGCTTGGTCGTTGAAGGAGATTGTGGCCCACCCATGATAATAACAAAATCAATATCGTTGATATTTTTAGGAAGAGCTTCATTAAGATATACACGAGAATAACTAATTTTGTGATGATGATTTCTTGCCCATTGTTCATATGCGCCAGGTACTTCAAAATCTTCATGAATAATAAAATGTATATGCATTATTAAATTCCTCTTTACCCTAAATACCTTTAACAAAGTTATAACAAACTCGTCACTTGATGAAAGTATATAAAATATTATATATGATGATTTTTGACCACTAGTTATTATGGATAATTTTGTTTATCAATAACAATATTGAGTTTTGGAAGCAAAATTCAAAAAATTCGTAATATAAAAATTTCATTTTTGAAAAGTATTGGATTCTACAAAAATTATCCTTATCAGGTTTTAATCTTCGTAAGGTTATTTTTTAAACTGCGAATTCATATCTAATAAAATTCATATAAGTTATTTCTTCATATAAAAAGTATACGAGCAAGCGGATAAATTATATTTCTTTTTATTTTTTCTAAAATTAGTCCATAGAAAAATCCCAATATAAGATAAGAAGTGAGTTATCCTTATAAAAATTGTTAGTGATTATCTGATCAGATAGTAAACTATTTCAAAAAATATTACCTATTCACCATTGATGTAAATATATGAAATATATATATTTTTAATTAAATTTTTCAAATTTATATTTTTTCCTGATAAAATTTTACCTACTACTACTGATATTTTCTATTCTAAAATAATCATGAGATCAGTTTAGATCTATGTTTTTATTGTTAAAATAAATTTTTTTATATAAATTTAAGTAATTATATTGTCATTTGCTAATAAATTAGGTATTTTACTATCTGTAATAGGTTATCTAATTAATATTATGTAAGTAATTAATTTCATAAGGAAAAAATTATGTCAAATAGCTATCAAAATGAAGTGCTTCCTGCCCGAGTCAATATCTTTTTAGATCTTCATACTGGTGGAGCAAAAAAGAAGGTTGAGTTGCCATTAAAAATCTTATCTATTGGTGATTATAGTCGAGGTAAAGATAAACGCACTCTTTCAGAAAAAGAAAAGGTATCAATCAATAAGAACAATTTTGATGCTGTATTAAAAGATTTTAAACCTGAAGTTAATATTAGTGTGCCTAATACACTTGCTGATGACGGAAGTGATTTCAGTGTTAATTTGGCTTTTGAGTCCATGAATGACTTTTCTCCTGAACAGGTAGCTAAAAGAATTCCTCAACTTCGATCTTTACTTGCTATGCGTAATTTGTTGAGAGATTTGAAATCGAATTTATTAGATAACGCAACATTTCGTTATGAGCTAGAAAAAATAGTGAAAGATGAACATTTATCCGAAGAGCTTCGTGCTGAATTAGACTCAATTATATCTGAAAGTACCAAGTAAATTATCAAAATAATAGTTCAGTAAGTTAAAAAAAATTATATCGTTTTAATGGAAAAGTAAGGGAAATACCATGGACGTACAAAAAGAACAAAAGAGTACAAAAAAATCAGTTATAGAAGATAATAATAGTGTTTACCAATCACTATTTAGCAAGATTAATTTAAATCCGATTCAAAAAGCAGGTGAGATTGAAAAGTATGAAAATAATGATGTACTTTTTGAATCTTCTCAAGATGAACGCGTTACGATGGCAGTTAATGTTTTACTCAAGTTAATTCAAAATTCATCTCAAAAAATCGATAAATTAGATAAACATTTATTAGATTACCACATTAGCCAAATTGATCAAAAACTAAGCCGTCAGCTTGATGTTATTATGCATAATGAAACATTTCAAGAAATAGAATCAACATGGCGTGGATTGAAATTTTTAGTGAGTCGTACCGATTTCCGACGTAATGTAAAAATCGAATTATTAGATGTATCAAAAGAAGGGCTTCGTCAAGATTTTGAAGATGCGCCAGAAATTGTTCAAACAGGCTTTTATAGACATACTTATATTCAAGAATATGACACTCCAGGTGGCGAACCAATTGGTGTGGCAATCTCAAATTATGAGTTCGATCGTGGTCCACAAGATATTGCTTTGCTACGTAATATTTCAAAAGTAGCAGCAGCTGCACATATGCCGTTTGTGGGTTCTGTCGGTCCGAAATTCTTTGGTAAAGAAACCATGGAAGAAGTTGCAGCTATTAAGGATATTGCAAACTATTTTGATCGTGCAGAGTATACAAAATGGAACAGTTTCCGTAATACCGATGATTCACGTTATGTAGGGCTCACTTTACCAAGAGTATTGGCACGTTTGCCTTATGGTCCAGAAACAGTTCCGGTACGTAGTTTTAACTATACTGAAGACGTTAAAGGTCTTGAACATAATCGTTATCTATGGGCTAATGCATCATTTGCTTTTGCTGCTAATATGGTACAAAGTTTTATTCGTAATGGCTGGTGTGTCCAAATTCGAGGACCTCAAGCAGGAGGACTGGTTGAAGATCTACCGATCCATCTTTATGATTTGGGAACAGGCAATCAAGTTAAAATTCCAACAGAGGTTCTGATTCCAGAAACACGTGAATTTGAATTTGCCAATTTAGGTTTTATCCCTCTTTCTTTTTATAAAAACAGAGATTATGCGTGCTTCTTCTCTGCAAACTCAGCACAAAAACCAGCACTTTATGATACTAAAGAAGCAACCGCTAATAGCCGGATTAATGCACGTTTACCGTATATCTTCTTATTGTCACGTATTGCTCACTATTTGAAAGTAATTCAACGTGAAAATATCGGTACAACCAAAGATCGTCGAGTATTAGAACTTGAATTAAATAAATGGATTAGTAATCTTGTTACGGAAATGACAGATCCTAGTGATGAAGTTCAAGCGTCTCATCCATTACGAGAAGCAAAAGTAATTGTTGAAGATATTGAAGATAATCCAGGATTTTTCCGTGTTAAAACATTTTTAATCCCTCATTTCCAGATTGAAGGAATGGATATTAATTTATCTATGGTATCGCAGATGCCTAAAGCCAAAGATTAATATCGTTAATATCAAAAACCTGGGAGTGTTAGGACATATGAAGATTTTTCGTCCTTTATGGAATGAGGGCGTCTTTTTGACGCCCCAACAATTCCAGCAACAAGAATTGTGGCAGCAGCTTACTTCACAGAAGTTAGCTGCAATGTCAGTGGCTAATCCGTGGGGAATTGAAAAGTTAGCCATTGATACACAAGCGCTTACTGCTGATAAATTAATGGCAGAATCAATTAGCATTCGATTCCTTGATGGTGTAGTAATTAATACTGATGTAGCCGACAAGCTACCGGATGCCAGATCACTAAATACTGATATACCGGTTGAACTTGAAGAAGTCATCGTATTTGTTGGTATTCCTTTGTTACAAGCAAATGGCGGAAACTGCTTGCAAGACAATCAACGGCTTGAAAGACCACTGCGTTATCGACAAGAATGGATTGAAGTTCCCGATCTGTTTGGTCAAAATGCCGAAATAATAGCCGTGGAACGTTATGCACTGACTTTTTTATTTGACTTTGAAGATCTCAGTGAATATTTAACTTGCCCAATTGCACGTCTAAAACGTGATCTCAATGGTAGATTTGTACTTGATTTTGAATATCTTCCACCGTTGGTTAATTTAATTACCCAAAGTGGAACGTTAGTGAAAGAGTTAGAACTTTTATGTATTCAAATACAGGCAAAGCGCCAACGTTTAATGGGTATGCGCCATGAACGTAATCAGCAAATGGCTGAATTTGCAATTGCTGATGTTTCATTGTTCTGGCTTTTAAATGCATTAAATACATTTGAGCCGCAATTAAAATTTTTACGTGATAATCCAACTATTCACCCAGAAAACCTTTATCAAACATTAACGGCGTTAACAGGAGCATTGCTAACATTTTCATTGGCCAATGATGTTGATGGTATTCCTACTTATCAACACACTAATCTTAATGACGTATTTCCGCCACTATTTGGATTAGTGCGTAACTTGTTAGAAGAAAGTTTACCATCACGTGTAATTAAAATTGATTTGGTTCATGATAAAGATACATTATGGACGGGACGTTTAAATGACTCACGACTTGTTGAAGATGCAGATTTTTATCTTTCTGTACGTTCAAGTATGCCGGGCCATCAATTGCAGTCACAGTTCCCAATACTATGTAAAGCCGGTGCTCCAGATGATGTAAGGCAAATTATACACTCAGCATTATCTGGAATTCCAATTAAAGCACTTAGCCATGTACCTGCAGCAATACCAATGCGTTTAGAGAATCAATATTTTGCATTAGATCTTTCACATAGTGCCGCGAAAAATATGTTGATGACTCGATGTTGTGAATTTTATGTACCAAGAGCAATGCCGGATATTTCGTTAGAACTTTTCGCTGTTTTGCGATCATAGGATCAAGATTATGAGTAAAGAACCAAAAACACTTGTTATTGATGAATTATTACGAGACTCAATTTTGGTTGTGGTACAACTGAAAACAAAGGCTGATATCCCATCAGTACATAAATTATATGAGAATTGTAAACAGCAAGTTACAACCGTTCGTGAAGAATTATATAACGCACAATATAGTCAAGATGTAATTGATGATATTAGTTATGCCTTGTGTGCATTATTAGATGAAACGGTATTACTTTGTGATCGTGATAACCCCAAAAATCAAGACTATGATGAGTGGTTAGGTGCTCCGCTGCAAGTTGTCTTTTTTAATACACACAATGCAGGTTATGATTTATTTGAAAAAATACGATCACGTTTAAAAGCGGATATAAAAGAAACATTGGTTTTAAGTTGTTTTGACAGGGTGTTAGGACTTGGTTTCCAAGGATGTTATCTCGACAAACCGCAAATGGAGCGTGAGCATCTAATTTTAGCCTTACGGGAAGCTGTGCGTGAATATGAGCCAGATCAATCACACCCAATTATTGAACAAACACAGATTTATCGTTATTGGGGACGCAAAACAATGTTGCTTTCTTGTACTGCAATATCTGTTGTATTGGTAGTTATGCTTTATTTTGTATTAGATAATCAACTCGATAAATTAATTAAACAAATTGTTGGCTAAAAGGAAGTTTTATGAGCGATTACTCTAAGCGCATCCAGATTATTTACGCGGTCATATTAAGCTTATTGCTGTTATTTGTTTTCTTACCGATAACAATTGGTTGGAAGATTATAGGTACCATTTTAGTCTTAGCTGTTTCCTATGGATTATTATGGCGAATAAAGCGTTACCGACAAATACTTATCTCGTCAACGGCAAATATTCAGTTCCTAACTCAAAAACTCGATTTATTGCCTGCAAGGCAACGCTATCGTTTACCTATTTTATTAGTAACAGGTAGTGCGGCAAAAGATTTTTTCCCACATGATTTATCTTTAGCTGAATCTAATGTTCTTGTCTCATCTGAGGCTGTTTGGATATATGTTGATGAGTATGCACATTTACCTATTGTCTATGATTCGTTGGTTGCAAAATGGCCTGATATGTTAGGAAGGGTTGGTTTATTTCTAGCTGTTGCACCTGAATTAGAAGATAAACAAGGATTATTAATAGCTAAATTACAAGCATTTCGTCAATCCTGGGTAGATACTTGTCGAATCGCAAAATATCAATTGCCGGTCTATTTATCGACACATATTGGTTTTAATGACTTAATTTATGATGAAAATAATCCATTGCCAGTTTACTGGTATCAGTTAGTAAATCAAAAGTTGTACTTACTTGATAGTTATTTATCTCCATTAAACAACTGGGTTAATGATATCAAAATACCATCTGAAGAACGAGAACGACGATTACGACTTCGTCCATTTTTAAATGAAGCCCAATCTTGGATTGAAAGCGTGATATTAACAACATTAATCGATACCAAACAACCTATTACAAAATGTGTACCGACAGCAACAGCAATTTATCCAACTAATCAAATGAACATTAGTGATAACGTTATGCAAAAATTGTGGCAAAGCATCACTACATTATCACTGCCTAATACACATAAAATACAAGACGGTATTAGCCCACCTGATGCATTAGTTAAATTTATGCCCATTGCCTATCCGTTTCCACCTTTTTATAAAATGATCTGTAATTTAATTATGATCACATCAGTATTTATTATGGGATGTTTGGGGGCGTCATTCTGGAATAACCTCAAGCTAGCTGATCAAATACAAAATGATATGAATCATTACCGGTTAATCTCAATGGATAGTTACGATGAAAAGAAACAAGCCCTTGAGCTACTAAAAGACGATAGGACCATGTTGAATGAATATTTTATGCAAGGTGAACCAGTTCGTTTAGGAATGGGACTTTATAAGGGGCAAAAATTAGTTGAACCATTAAATATTTCAATGAGTGATTATGTAGCTAAACCACCAGAGCCAGAAAAGATATTTGTCAAACAAACAGAAATTATTATGAAAGAGCCGCCACCATTGATTCGTTTAGACAGCTTGTCATTATTTGAAAGTGGACAATCTAGCTTAAAACCAGATTCAACAAAAGTATTAATTAATGCATTAGTTGAAATGAAAAAACAAATCAATGCTAACCAAGGAACAGGATGGCTTATTTTAATTACGGGACATACAGATTCGACGGGTGATGAAAATAAAAACATAAAATTATCACTCGATCGTGCAACTGCGGTACGTAACTGGATTATCAAAACCAGTGATATACCGGAAACCTGTTTTGCAATACAAGGGTATGGAGCAAAACAACCGTTAGTTAGCAACGATACTCTTGAAGATCGTGCCAAAAACAGACGGGTAGAAATTAGTTTAGTTCCTCAAATGTCAAACTGCGTTTTGACAAAAGGAAACTAGAAGTGTGAAACAAAAACAACAAAAGGAGTAATACAATGGCAGTTCCAGCATATATGTTTTTAAAAGATGATGGTGGTGCAGAAATCAAAGGTTCTGTGACCGTAGCTGATCGTGAAGGTAGTGTTGAAGTGGTTGAATTTGATCATAGAGTCTATATTCCAACCGATGGTAATACAGGTAAATTAACAGGAACACGTGTTCATAAAGCACTTGAATTTGTTAAAGAAGTTGATGCTTCATCACCTTACCTTTACAAAGCTGTCACCACAGGTCAAAACTTAAAATCTGTTGAAATCAAATGGTACAAAATTAACGATGCCGGACAAGAAGTTGAATATTTCAATACATTAATGGATGGTGTAAAAGTAGTATCTGTTAAACCTGAAATGTACAACATTAAAGATCCAACAAAAGAACAATACAATCATTTAGAACGTGTTGAACTTCGTTATGAAAAGATCACCTGGACTTACAAAGATGGCAACATCATTCACTCAGATAGTTGGGTTGAAAGTCGAGGCTAATGTCAAATCTGTTGATCTTGTTATAAAAACAAGATCAACGATTATTTGATTAACATTGAAATAATAAAAGGAATAATAATGATTGCCGATCCCTCCGTTTTGTTAAGAAGACTAAATCCGTATTGTGCAAGATCTCTTGAGGCGGCAGCCGGGTTATGCCAAACAAGAGCTCATACTGAAATTACACTTGAACATTGGTTATTAAAATTATTAGAACAGGGATCCGGTGATATTATTGTTATAGCAAGGCATTACCAACTTGAGATGGATAAAGTTTGGCAAGGACTACTTACCTATCTTGATGTATTGCCACATACAATTAATAAAAAACCAAGTTTATCTGCATCATTGATTGCTGTATTACAATCAGCCTGGTTAAAGGCTTCACTGGAAGATCACGAAGATGCGATCCGTTCAGTTCATATTTTACAAGCATTACAAGAGATGCCTCATTGTTTAAAGGCTCAAGAAGCATGGCCATTACTCAGTTTATCGGTTATTTCATTGCAAAAAATGCGCTCAAAGTTAGATGAAATTTCTGATGAAAGTCCTAACAACCAATACAATTATTATTCAGAAGTTGAGACTGATACATCGAATCATTTAGATATTGAATCCGAAAAAGATGCAAAAACTAGCGATGATAAACAGCAAAATGCTCAATCTTTTAATGTAAAAAAAGAAAGTGATAAACAAAAACATCATCAAGTAGCACTTAGTCGCTTTACCGAAGATGTAACAGAAAAAGCTAGAGCGGGAAAAATCGATCCAGTTTTTGGTCGTGATAGTGAAATTCGTCAGATGGTGGATATTTTATCCCGTCGTCGTAAAAACAATCCTATTTTAGTTGGTGAACCTGGTGTAGGTAAAACGGCTTTAGTTGAAGGATTAGCGCTACGTATTGCTGAGAATAATGTACCATCCAATCTTAAGGATGTCAGTATATTAACGCTAGATCTCGGTTTACTGCAAGCAGGAGCCGGTGTAAAAGGTGAATTTGAACAAAGGCTTAAAAATGTAATTGATGCTGTTCAACAATCACCAACACCCATATTACTATTTATTGATGAAGCACATACCATTATTGGTGCAGGCAATTCAGCTGGTGGTGCTGATGCAGCAAATTTACTAAAACCAGCATTAGCTCGAGGAGAACTACGAACTATTGCCGCCACAACCTGGTCTGAATATAAACAATATTTTGAAAAGGATGCAGCACTTGAACGTCGCTTTCAAATGGTTAAGGTAGATGAACCCGACGATGAAAAAGCTAGCCTCATGTTAAGAGGGCTAAAATTACGATATGCCAAACATCATGGTGTTCATATATTAGATGAAGCAGTCAAGACTGCAGTCACGCTATCTCGGCGTTATATTAGTGGTCGCCAATTACCAGATAAAGCAGTTGATCTACTAGATACGGCATCTGCTCGAGTAAGAATGAGTCTTGATACTATACCAGAACCTATCACAAAGCTAGAGTCAAAAATTGACGCACTTACAATTGAAAAAGATGCAATTAAAGCGGATTTGGCCTTAGGTGAATATTCATCAACTGATCGTATAACAGATATTGATAAACAACTAAATGTGTTACAAAAAAAATTAACTATCGAACAAACTCAATTTGAAAAAGAAAAAGAACTGATTGGGACATTAGTTGAATTACGAAAAAATCTAACTCCTAAAGCAGATAAAAAAATACTCAAACAACTGACTGTAACGCAACGAAAGTTAAATGAACTACAAGGAAGCTCACCTTTATTATCACTTGATGTCAATAGTCGTACGGTCTGTTCGGTAATTGCAGATTGGACAGGCGTTCCATTAGAAGGTTTACTAAAAGATGAGCAAAGTCACTTACTAGAACTAGAAAATGATTTACGTCAACGTGTAGTAGGTCAAGATAATGCACTATTAGAAATAGCCAAACGTATTCGTGCAGCTAAAACAGGGCTCACCTCAGAAGATTCGCCTATCGGAGTTTTTTTACTAGTGGGACCATCTGGTGTCGGTAAAACTGAAACAGCTTTGGCATTAGCCGACACGTTATTTGGTGGTGAGCAATCACTTGTCACCATAAATATGTCAGAGTACCAAGAATCGCATACTGTTTCGCAATTGAAAGGATCGCCTCCGGGTTATGTTGGTTATGGTCAAGGTGGAGTTTTGACTGAGGCTGTCAGAAAACGTCCTTATAGTGTAGTGCTATTAGATGAAGTCGAAAAAGCACATCGCGATGTACTTAACTTGTTTTATCAAGTTTTCGATCGTGGATTTATGCGTGATGGTGAAGGTCGTGAAATTGATTTTCGTAATACATTGATCCTTATGACCTCTAACCTCGGTAGTGATGAACTAATGGCTCTTTTTGAAGAAATGCCTGATGCTAGTGTTGCAACCCAGCAGGAGTTGTTACGTCCGATTATTCGAGAGCATTTCCAACCAGCACTACTTGCACGTTTCCAAACAGTTGTTTTCACACCACTAGCAAACGATGCATTACGCCAAATTGTCGAAATGAAATTGAATAAAGTTGCTTCGCGATTACAAAAACATTACAAAATACAATTTAATGTTGGTGAACAACTTTACGATCAACTTGTTGCTGCTTGTTTATTGCCAGACACCGGTGCACGAAACATTGACAGCATTTTAAATCAACAAATTTTGCCAGTAGTATCCAATCTACTACTGCAAAGAGCAAACAGCAACAATACTACAACTCAAACATTAAAACTCGATTTTAACGAAACTGAAGGAATCGTATTGGAATGGGTAACACCCAAAGTGACAACAAAAAATAGTAAAAAAAGCATAAAAAACTCAAAAAGTGAAATGGAATAGTAAGGAGTAAAGCATGATGCAAGCGCTTAATTCTCGTGAACCAATTAAATAATAAATTTATTGGTCATCATTCAGACCTTGTAAGTTATAACTGATATATTTCAATGGTAGACGGTTTTTATTGCCGGTATCTATCTTATAGATAAGGAGAAGTGAGCAATTTAATCAACCTTAATATTCAGTTATTACTATTACCTGCTCAAAAAAATAATCTGGTGATGGTGTTTTTTTATACCAAACTAAAAGTAAACAAATAAAGCAAAGTAATATTAACAACATTTACTTTAAATGTAATACAAAACAAATGAAAGTATCGGTAACAAGAAAGTTGGATAGAAATCGTTATTTTGTTCATGCAAGCAAAAGTATTTTACGTTATCTGCGGAGTAAAAAAATAAAAATAAGCTTGATATAAATAGATATTTTCAAGTTTATTTTTCTGATTAGCAAAGTGTAACTGAAAACTATGTATTACTTTTTGTTTAATATTTAGTTTCAAAAATAATTAATTTCATAATAAGAATAAACAATAAAGGAATAAGACAATGGGTAGAAACGTTGTTCGTTTAGGTGACCCCACAACACATGGTGGAAATGTAATTTCGACTTCTTCAACGACAACAGTTGAAGGCAAACTTGTAGCATTAATTGGCGATCTAGTTAGTTGCCCTAAAAAAGGCCATGGAGTCAATAAAATCATTGAAGCATCTCAAACTTGTTTCTCAGATAATAAAGCTGTAGTTATTGACCAATGTTTGTGTGAGTGTGGTTGTCAGGTGATTTCTACAATTAACAAAGCGGAGATGGAGTAATATCATGTCTTGGCCTAAACCTAATATGATTAATACCTTAAAACCTCCAGTAAAATTACATGGTAACCGCTGGGTGGTTTTTTTTATTGTATTAATAATTATAACGGGTATTTTGCTTGCCTTCATGTGGACAGATAATGATTATTTTTCACAATGGAAATTTTGGGTTAGTGTTCTCTTTATTTCAACGGTGATTAGTGGTGTTGCGCTTAGTATTCGATTATATCTATACGGATTAGCTCAGGAAGAATATGAAATATGGAAACAAGAACAAAATAATATTGAGCAAAATTGGCAAATGTGGGCAATGCAATCATTAGTCGTTCTTGATAGTCACTATATTGTACCTAATAAAATAACCGCAAAAGAACTAATATTTGATAGTGACAACATCAGTGTCCAAGTTAATAACTCACTAACATTTGATGACCAATCTACATTTAAAAATCTTGCAGAAGATCTGTTTTTTTCTCTACGTCAGGTTTTATCAAATTTACCGGCGAAAGAACCGATCAATATCACTATTTATTCATCTTCTGAGTCATATAGCTATATTGATGAGGAAATTAATCATGCTTATCAATCTGCAAAAATATCACAACCATATAAGTTAACTCATCAGATTGTGTCTCGCGCTGAGAATGAAAAATTGATCCAATGGATTGATAATCCTCAATCGGCATTACAACTAATCATTATTAACAACACTATCTCATCAGGTTCAGCATTCTTGTGTGCATTTTTATTAACTGATAAAGAGCATTATCAGAATTTGGATATTGACATTGCTAAATGTGAAATTTTACGACCAATGATAACTGATGATCTGCTCGTTGGCATTAATCAGATGAATGATATACAACCGGCAATTCATCAAATAAACCAACTTTGGTTTGCCAATATGAGTAATCAACAAGAAGTAAACCTAACAAAACTGTTAGCTGATCTGCAAATTTCACCTGAACAGATCTATAAACTAGAAAGCTTATTGGGTAATCAAACGGAACTTTCTTATTGGCTTTCGTTGGCAATGGGGTGTGACATGATAACTCAAACGAAACAAAATAATTTAATTACTGCAATGAGCCGAAACCAATGGTTATTTTCTGTTGTGACAACAGTTAGTAAGGAGTCGTAAATGAAAAATAAATGGAAACAGTTTGGATTAATTTTCATTATATTATTAGGTGCGATATTACTAGCAGTAGGACTCTTTTTCTGGGGAGCCGATTTTGGTTATACCACAACTAAGGAGAAAATCTCTTTTTGGTTACAAGGGATGTTATTTTTATTAGGTTTATTATTAGCACCAGTAATTATAACAAATAGTCGCAAAGTATGGGCAAAAGAAAAAGCAAAACGAGAATCACTAAACCCAGCTAAAAATGAAAAGTCAGAAAAACCAATTCCATTTTCCGAGTTTTTAGATATTAAAAAACAGTGTAAATATCATTCAGGTCTATTTTGGCGTTATAAGATTCGAAAATGCCTTGTATATGGCGATGTACCCGATGTGGAGTCTTTATTTCCTCGTTTACAACAAGAGCAATGGCAATTTTGTGATGAAACCTTAATGATCTATGGAGGTGATTTTCACAGTGAAATAAATACTCCATGGCTACAAGCTTTAAAAAAACATTTTTCACGTTGTTTACCTTTTTTACATAAACCAATTGATGCCTTAATTTGGGTAGTACCAAAGCACTATTTAGACAATAATCGTCAACAAGAATTATTAGTTGAAAAAGCCATATTACAATTACGAGCTCGTAATAAAGTATTAAATTGGTCTGCTCCACTTTATTTAGTCTCTGGATATGGAGGCGAATGGTCACAAATAGGACGAATGGAACAAAGCGTAGGACTTATTTTCCCTATGCTAAAAAAAGAAGCAATGGAATCGGTTGTTCTATCACTTAAACAATTGGCCAAAGAGTCTTGTAAACGTGGCGTACAACAGATTAAAGAAAATCCTCATTATGCCTTTTTACTTAAGCTAAGTCAGGACTTAATTAAACGCGATATCATTAATATTAAACGCTACTTAACCTCATTGATATCATTTCCGCATTCACCTCATGTTCGCGGACTCTTTTTTATGTCTCACCAGTTTTTATCGAATGAGGAACAACAGTATTTTGATAATTATCTGACCATGAACCCCACATGGCAGTCAATTAGTGATGATGCAAAGCAACAATCAGGTCAACGCTTGGGTATTCAATGGGGAATGGTATCATGTTTTGCTTTATTAGGATGTATGATAATAATGGGTATTGCTTTATTAACTTCATATTATCGTAATGCTTCACTTATTAATGATAGTATTAGACTTGCTCAACAAGCTGATAATTCTATTAAAAAAGATTATATCACCCGGTTACAGATACAATATAACTTACAACTGCGTTTAGAGCAGTTACTTCATCGTCAGCAACAAGGTACACCTTTATCTTATCGCTTTGGGTTAAATCATAATGATTTGTTATTAAAAAAATTATGGCTTACTTATCGAACAACTAATTCACGTAATATTGCGACACCATTTTACAACATGATGACAGATTATTTGACCGTAATGACCCAGTTACCTCCTAATAATCCAGAACGTATTAAATTAGTTGATTCTGCTTATGATGTACTAAAAGCTTACTTAATGATGAGTCATCCTGAAAAAAGTGATGGATTATATTTAAGTCAATTTGCTTCAAAAAAATGGCGAACTCCTGATGGTGTTAGCGACGGAGATTGGCAAAGATTAATGCCAGATTTAGTTCGTTTTTGGGGGCAAATGCTTAATTTTCATCCTGATTGGGCACAGCAAGATGATGCTCGTTTAGTTAAAGATGCCCGGCAAGTTTTAATCAACAAAATTGGAGTTCAAAATGCGGTTAATACGCTTTATCAAGAAATGATTCAACGAGCAAGTCAGCAATATGCGAATCAAAATTTGACCCAATTACTTGAAGGGATAGACACTAGATTGCTATTTTCAAATGATGTTGATGTACCAGGCGTATATACTCGCAAAGCGTGGGAAAATACTATAAAAGATGAAATTGATGAAGTTGTCAAAGCACGCCAAGAACAAATTGATTGGGTACTAAGTGATGGCGGAAGTACTTTAACCTCATCAATTTCGCCAGAAACGTTAAAACAGCAAATTACTGAACGTTATTTTAGTGAATATAGTAATGCATGGTTACATTTCTTAAATACTATTCAGTGGCATCAAGTGAATAATATTTCAGATGTTATTGAACAATTAACCTTACTTGCAGATACTCGGCAATCCCCATTAATCGCTTTAATGAATGTTATCAAATACCACTCAGAAGTTGCTTATACAGGAGGTGGATTAGGGGATAATTTGATTCGTTCCGCTAAAGAACTTATAGGAAACAAATCACAAACTGGATTACCAAGTAATAACGAAGCTTCAGGTCCGTTAACTGCAACATTTTTACCTGTAACAAGCTTACTTAAAAATGACAACACCAATGGACTATCTTTGCAAACATATCTATTACGAGTAACACAGGTCCGTCTAAAACTACAAAACGTAACCAATAGTGCTGATCCACAAGCAATGATACAAGGATTAGCGAAAAGCGTGTTTAAAGGTACCTCGGTTGACTTAACAGAAACACGGGATTATGGCAATTTAATTGCAGCGAATTTAGGTGAGGAATGGTCCGGATTTGGTTATAACCTGTTTAAGCAACCATTAGAACAATCATGGCAAGTTGTGTTAGCCCCAGCGGCTATAAGTTTTAATGATGTTTGGCAAAATTATATTGTCAGTCAATGGGAAAAATCATTTGCAGGCCGCTATCCTTTTAAAAATAGTGATAATGAAGCATCCTTAGCCGAGCTAGCTCGTTTTTTGCGAGCTGATACAGGGATTATTGATCAGTTCATTACCAATGAGTTAAATGGTGTATTAGAGAAGAAAGGTGGTAGCTGGACAGTTAATACTGCTAATGCACAAGGCCTTAATTTTTCGCCAAAGTTTCTTGGTGCACTAAAATTATTTAATGACATTTCTTCTGAGTTACTTACATCGGGAGATGTCGCTTTATCATTTGATTTAATGCCTCGTAGTGGAAACCAAGTTGTTCGCACGGAATTAATCATTAATAAACAAAAATTAGAATATTTTAACCAATCACCTATGTGGCAACGTATTAATTGGCCGGGCGATGGATATTCACCTTATTCACAACTCAGTTGGAACAGTAACGCAACAGGATTACGGCTTTATGGCTATTATAACGGTGATTGGGCATGGATACGCCTACTTGAATCAGCATCCGTTAAGCCATTAGATTCAAGTCGTTACGAACTGATCTGGAAAACACCTGATGAACATAACTTACGATTTATTTTACGGACACAGTTAGGTGGTGGTCCTTTGACGTTATTAAAATTACGTAACTTTACATTACCGCCAAGGGTATTTGAAGAATGATTAATTAAAATAAAATGATGGGTTATTGTTATGTTTAGTCAACTGTTAAGTTATTTTTTTGGGCAACAAGACCCAAGTAACTCAATAAAACAAGAGTTAAATCAATATTGGGCTGATTGGTTACATCCAATCAGCCCTGATAAACCAGCGGGTGAGGATTTAACTTATCATGATTCTTTTCAAGAAATCAAAGAGGAAATAGGTAAATTATCAGAGATTAATTACGAGTTGATTGCAACAGAAAGTGAAATGATTTTGAAACAAAGCAGTAAAGATATTCGCGTTGCTACTTATTATTGTCTAGCTCGTTTATATATTGATGGCGCGGAGGGATTTGCAAACGGTGTTGAACTTTTGGCGAGTTTACTCGATAAATTTGGTTCAGATATTTATCCTTCTCGGCAAAATATTCGTAAAAATGCCATTGAATGGCTTGCCAACGCCAAATTTATTGATGAATTGAATCATTTACAACCTATCCCAGAGAACTATTTAAACCGCATTATTGTTGCTTTAAATTTGATTGATATAAATTGCCAAACTCTATTTGTTACAGATGATCCCAATCAATCTGATATAGCGCCGGATTTAACTGCGTTGGTTAATTTTTTTACCAATAGTATCAAACAACCGATCAAAGTGAACAATGTAGAAGAAAAATCACCTATACCAACCACTCCTACAATATTGGAACCGCAAACGAATGTTGAAGTAAGGAAAATTAGTTCTCAACATGAATTGCTAGATCAAGCACGCAAAATGGCTGCTTTTTTACGTGAAAAACCTGAAGGATATTTTGCAGCAGGTCGTTTTTTACGTGTTATCCGTTGGGATACGATTCTTGTGTTACCCCCAGCTGACAGTCGTGGTAGGACTCGTCTACCTGCACCAAGAAATGAACTTAAACAACAAATCAGTCGTTTAATCATCCAACAACAATGGTCAGAACTTTTTGAACGTGCTGATGCGGCGTTTATGGAATCAGCGAATCATTTCTGGTTAGATTTACAACGCGCAATGGTATTAGCTTTACAAAAAATGGGCGAACCTTATCAATCATGGGCAGAGATCTATTTAGCTGATATTGGTTTAATGTTAGAACGATTAAATGGGATTGAGAACCTGTTATTTGAAAATGGAACCCCATTTGCCGATGATGAAACACGCAGTTGGATAACAAAATATGCACACATACAGCACTTAGATAAAAATGAAAATAATACATTGATTATGGAATCAAGTGAAAATGATTGGTATGAAATTGAAAAACAAGCATTAGAACTGGCTCATGATGAAAATTTAGAAAAGTCGTTTCAATGGCTACAAAATTTACCTTTACTTCGTTCAGCAAAGCAACAGTATTTTTTGCGATATACGCAAGCAAAAATAGCAGAACAATTTGGTAAACACGATATCGCATTAAATATATTAGTGGGTTTAAACGATCAACAACAATCGATGACTTTATTACAGTGGGAACCTGAATTGTTGTTTGATATAAAACAATGCTTATTACGTTTAATAAAACAAAAAAATCAATTTAAAGAAAGTATAAATCCAGATTTATCGAAGCAAATCGAGCTATTGCAACAACAATTAATGCAACTTGATCCAGCAAAAGCAGTCAGTGTGATGTAAAGTCGTTAAAAGCAAAGTAATGAGAGAAACTAACATGGAAACTAAAGGGATAAACAATGGATGATTTAATTCTACGCTATTACGAATCAGAGATGCGTTATTTGCGTGAAGCAGGTAAAGAATTTGCAAAAATCCATCCTGATAGAGCAAATCAATTAAACTTAGATCGTGTGGGGGATCGCGATCCTTATGTTGAAAGGTTATTTGAAGGATTTGCTTTTTTAATGGGACGATTGCGCCAAAAAATTGATGATGATTTACCTGAGCTTACAGAAAGTTTAGTTAGTCTACTTTGGCCACACTATTTACGCTTAATTCCGTCATTATCAATTGTTGAGCTAACTCCTGACTATGCGATCTTATCGCGTCAAGAAGTGATCCCCAAAGGATTACAAGTACAAACAGAACCTCTTGGACAGGCGGGAACCCAGTGTCCTTATCGAACAACACAAGAAGTAAAACTGCAACCGATAAAAATCAGCCAAGCGAAACTTGGCATCAACCATGATGGTCGAAGTATTATCAGCATCCGTCTAACTTTTGGTGATTTGGCTGATTTTGAACAGCTTGATTTATCGCAATTACGATTGTATTTAAATGCTGATGCTCCAATTGCATCAACACTTCATTATGCTTTGACACAACAAGTTGCCTCAATGTATTTACGTTATTCAACTAATCCCGAAAGTCGCATAAATTTATCAGGAAAAATAACGCCTGTAGGTTTTGCTGATGAGGATCGTTTGTGGTTAAAACCAGATAATGCCTTTGCCGGATATCAGCTCTTATTAGAATATTTTGCGTTCCGTGAAAAATTTATGTTTGTTGATTTACATGGATTAAATATACGTGATGTACCAGAAAATTGTAATTACATCGATATTGAATTAGTTCTTAATCAAAGTTGGCCAAACGATATGCCTTTTGATCATGACAATATTCGTTTGCATTGTGTACCAGCCATTAATTTATTTGATATGGAAGCAGATCCTATTGTTGTTAATCAGTTGGAAAGTGAATATCTACTTCGACCATTACTCAGACAAGATGGTCATATTGAGGTTTATTCGGTTGATAATGTAGAAGCAATCACTCGTGATGGACGTTATCAGTACGTCCCTTTTACTAGCTTTAAACATCGTGGTGGAATGTTACGACACGATGCACCCGAAAGATATTATCATACTCGCGTTCGTAAAGGCGCAACAGGCTTACATGATACATGGTTAGTTTTGGGGGGTAAAATTTGGGACAAAAGCGAAATGCTTGAAACTGAAACCTTATCGTTACAAGTAACAGGCACTAATGGCATGCTGCCACGTAAAGCATTACGCAATGCACGTATCTATGAACTTAATAGTTCCCAAAATTGTATTGCTAAAGTGCAAAATTTATGTTCACCAACATTACCATGTTACCCACCAACAGAAGACCGTTTTCATTGGCGAGTACTATCTCATTTAGCACCTAATTACCTATCATTAATGAACGCTGAAGTTTTACGTGGAACACTAGCCTTATATGATTGGACAGACAACGAGCTAAACCGTCGGCGTTTAGATGGCATTGTTGAAGTATCTCACCGAATGATAAAGCGTATTGAAAAAGGAATGCTACAGCGTGGTATAGAAATTGAAATAACACTCAATAGTTACCAGTTTACTGGTGAAGGTGATGTCATGCTTTTTGGTGAATTATTACATCAATTTTTTGCATTATATGCTGACATTAATTTGTTTACACAATTGGTTATTATTGTTTTACCAACAGGAAATAAAATTGTATGGAACCAAAGCAAAGTATCGAAGACAGCCTTTTAATGCAAACGCTGGAAAAAGTGTTGCCAAAAATGAATTTTTATCGTTTTTGTCAATTACTTGAGCAAATGTATGCACACCAGCCTATACTCGGTAGATATGAAACCCCTACTGCCGATCCTTTACGCTTTGCACCATCTGTAGATATGTCTTTTCCGGCTAGTGAACTAAAATATATTGAAAAATCACCCTATATTAATCGCCCAACTACAGTTAGAACACGGTTTTTAGGTCTATATGGTGTTGATTCAGTATTACCACTTGGCTTACTTGATAATATTATTCGCCGTGAAGAAAACTATCAGGTTATGACAGACTTCTTAGATATGTTCAATCATCGAGTCATAACACAGTTTTATCGTATCTGGTTGAAATACCATTACCCAGCAAGTTTTTTAAGTGGTGGTCAAGATCCAATATCTCAATGCTTACTTGGATTGACAGGTTTAGGTATTAATGGTACGGCAGAACAAATAGGTGCACCATCATCGCGTTTTTTAGCTTTATTAGGTTTAATAACCCAAAAAACGCGTACAGCTGAAGGTATTGTGGGATTAGTCCGAGTATTGGTTGATGATGCAAAAGTCGTGGTAAGTGAGTTTTATCCAATTTGGCAATCAATTGACCAAAAATCTCAATTAACAAGTAATGGACAACAACGATTCGGTTTAGATGGAGGGGCAATATTAGGATCTCGCTTTCGAGAAAGTAATCAAACTATCCATATTGCGATAACACCCCAGTATATAGAACAAGTTATGGCTTTATTACCTGATGGGCAATTGCATCATGATCTTTGGGCCTTATTACGGGCTTACTTAGGTTATCAGGTTGATGCCAAGATAACACTCAATATTCAGCGCCGTTTTTTACCTAAAAGTCAGTTAACATCCAAAAATTGCAGACTAGGGCAAACCGCATCATTTACCAAAACCACCGAGAACGGTGAGCCAGTTCAAGATGAAGTTGCTATAAATTTAGGACATTATTCTGGGATTGATTACGTAGCATAATAAAAGAAAGGATATAAATATGAGACTAATTAATGTATTAATTATTAGCACATTAAGCATATGGTTAAGCGGATGCGGTATTGCGCAAAGCGTATCAGAAGGGGTTGTTGATTTGAGTAATTCTGTTTTTTCATGGAATGTCAGAACATTACATCTAGATATTACTGCAAGAGCAGAATTAAACGTCGATGATGAAGGACATTCTTCACCTGTAGTGATTCGTATTTATCAATTAAAAGAGGCCGATACATTTAATTCTATTTCTTATCAAGATCTGGTTGATCAAGATAATGATGCTTTAAAAGAATCACTACTTGAAAGTAAAGAAGTTGTTTTAAAACCAGATACAGCTATTTCCATTGATGTACCTTTTGACAAAAAAGCCGAAGTTGCTGCTATTGTCGCACTTTATAAAGAACCAGATTTAAAAGAGAACAGCTGGCGCCTGATTTTGACTCGAAGTGATTTAAATATCAGCACACCCCGTGAAATAGTAGCAAATAAATATTCAATTAAACTAATGGATGAAAATAAATGAGTGCTTCGTTATATGACATACTTTATGGTTATTTTGAGTCAGGTATAGCAATTGATGACGTGGCTGAAAATGAACATACCATTATTAGTGTAATGGATAATATTGAACGTATTTTAAATAGTCGAGCAGGTACGATTAAACATATGCCAGATTATGGATTACCTGACATGTCCAAAATCTTTCAAGCTTTACCCTCATCAGCCTTTGTTTTAATGAGAGCTATGGAACAAACATTGTTAACCTATGAACCAAGACTTTCTTCTATTGATATCAATATAAGCGAAAAAAATAATGACACAATGATATTAGCTTATGAACTGGTTTGCCATTTAAAAGAAGTAGGGCTGGTCAGATATGGAACTTACTTTATGCCAGATGGAAAAACTCGCTTGAAATATACACGTAAAGATCGCTATTGATAAAGTAATAAATTAAACAAATAGTAATAAATATAATAAGTTACAGCTAAAAATATATTATGCAAAAAATAGAATAAAAAATAGAAAGGAGATTCATATGGCCAAAGTGATTAATCATCTTGTTAACCAATTAGGTGAA
>CALYPG010000010.1 GCA_945271295.1 uncultured Gilliamella sp.
TTTTATTGTCACCATTATTTTAGTTAAGATTCGCACTTAGTACTTGAATTCAAGAAAACCGAAAAATCACATCTTGCTTAGCAAGTAGTTGATTTAAAGTTTGTGTTGCGATTACTTTATTGGCAATATTCAATTTAACCTGACTAAGACTTCGGGCAGAAAGTGAAGATTCACACACGTAAACATCTTCAATATCATAAAGTTCCAGCATATTAAATGTTGCAATATAATCGCGCATTAGAATTTGTTCCGGGTATTGATTTAGTAACAAGTGAAACACACCATCAGCCATAAAAAAAACCGAGACATGATTAATCCCTGATAAAGATAGAGCAATATCTAACGCTTCTCGACCTTTTGCATTGCCATGTGGGGGCGTAGCAATAATAACCGCGACTTTTTTCACTTTAGCACCATTATGTTAAAACTGAATAACCCGATCGGAAGTTGTAATCGATTCACTTAATTCACCAAGACCGGTTAACTGAAAATGAGCCGCTAGATTACTTTGCAAAACACCACGTCGCTGAGCTGCGGCAACACAAACGGTTAACTTTAATGAATGCTGTTGAGCTAATTGTTGCCATGCCGAAACTAAATCAAACTCATCATTAGCAGGATCGGTATAACTGTTACCGTTATAAACACCATCTGCATAAAAGAAGATATTATTAATAGTATGGTTTGTATCTGTAAGTAATACTTGTGCAAATTGATAGGCACAATAAGCTGCTTGGGTCCCATAAGCAGGACCCATAACCATCAATGTATAATTTAATGAGCTAATCAAATTAATTTGCTGGCTCTTCTTGTGGTTCTTGAGACTCTTGTGAGTTTTGAGAATCTTGATGCTCCTGAAGTTCCTGAGATGCCTGAGGTTCTTGAGGCTCTTGAGATTCTTGAGATTCTTGAGGCTCTTGATACTTCTGAGGTTCAGGATTATTGTTATCATCATTAATACCAAGTAATTCAACCTCAAAAACTAATGTTGATGCAGGTTCAATACCAGCTTTATCCTCTTGACCAGGAAAACTTTGGTCACCATAAGCTAAATCTGGCGGAACAACTAATTTGATCTTTCCACCAACACCAATTAATTGAATTCCTTCAGTCCAACCTTTTATCACACCATTAAGAGGAAATGTTGCTGTTTCACCACGATCATATGAACTATCAAATTTACGCCCATCAGTTAATGTCCCAGTATAGTGGACAATTACAGTATCATTAGCGGTTGGATGACGTTCTGAACCTTCTTGAATAATTTGATACAGCAAACCAGACTTAGTTTGTTTAACGCCATCTTGTTTGGCAAACTCAGCACGGAATTGTTCGCCCGCTAAGGTATTATCTGCTTTTTGTTTTTCAAAACGAGCTTTACTTTCTTCTTGGATACGCTTATCAAATATATTTAAAGTGGTTTTCACATCTTCTTTTGTAAGTTGTGCTTCGCCACGAAACGTCTCATCAAAACCATGAATAAAATAATCAGTATCAATTTGAATTTGATTTTGTTCTAAATTTGATTTCATATATGTTGCAAATGATGAACCTAAAGCGTAGGCTTCTTTTTGTGCATCTGTTGAAATTACTACTTTGTTAGCAGGGATTTCAGGACAGTTACTTTCTGACGTTACTTTTTCTGCTGTTGTGGCAGGAGTATTATTTTCAGCTGGTTTATTCTTTTCACAGCCGACTAATGCTAATGCGATTGCGCTACTTACTAATGTCATTTTTATCAATGATTTCATTCTACTTCTCCAAGTTAAAACTTTTATAACGGATAATCAAATCAATTATATATGATCCGGCATAGGATAATATAGTATTTACGAATCATTTATTGAATAAAATAACTTTAATCTATAGTTAACCAACTTAAAATGAACACATAATTGCTATTTAAATCATCCTTGAGTGAAAGGGGTTACCTCAGTTATAATGCTGGTAATTGATAATAATATATGTAGAAGGATAGCTATTTTGACTACCGAACTTAATTCTCTCGATATTGAGGAGATCATCAGTTTACTCCCGCATCGATTCCCATTTTTGATGGTTGACCGCGTGGTTAGTTATGAAAAAGGTAAAACATTAAAAGCAATTAAAAATGTCACTGTTAATGAACCCTTCTTTCAAGGACACTTTCCAAATAAACCTATCTTTCCTGGTGTATTAATCTTAGAAGCAATGGCACAAGCAACAGGAATTTTAGCGTTTAAAAGCATTGAGGAGTTATCACCGGGGCAACTTTATTACTTTGCCTCAATTGACAAAGCCCGTTTTAAACGTCCGGTTGTACCCGGCGACCAAATCGTATTAGATGTTGAATATATCAAAGAGCGTCGAGGTATTGCATTATTCCATGGTGTTGCAACTGTTGACGGCAAATTAGTTTGCGAAGCCGAAATGATGTGTGCGCGTAAATAAAATTTGTTTTTGAATGATCCCAAAAACAGTATTAAGGAAATACTATGGCAACGGAAATACATCCAAGTTCAGTGATTGAAAAAGGCGCAAAAATTGGCAATAATGTCAAAATTGGTCCTTTCTGCTTTATCGGTGAAAATGTTGAAATTGGTGATGGAACCTTTTTAAAATCACACGTAGTCATAAATGGTCATACTAAAATAGGTAAAGATAATCAAATTTACCAATTTACTTCTATTGGCGAAGTCAACCAAGATCTAAAATATCGCGGTGAACCAACACGTACCGAAATAGGCGATCGTAATCTGATCCGTGAAAGTGTGACCATTCACCGTGGCACGGTGCAAGGCGGTGAGCTAACTCGAGTTGGTAACGATAACTTATTAATGATTAATGCACATATAGCCCATGATTGCCAAATTGGCGATCATTGTATTTTAGCCAATAATGCAACGCTTGGTGGGCATGTTCAATTAGACGATTATGTCATTATTGGCGGCATGACCGCGGTTCATCAGTTTTGTGTGATCGGTGCGCACGTTATGGTTGGTGGTTGTTCTGGTGTAGCCCAAGACGTACCACCTTACGTGATTGCACAAGGAAATCATGCCACCCCTCATGGCATTAATTATGAAGGACTAAAACGCCGAGGCTTTAGTAAAGATGCACTACAAGCCATTCGTAATAGCTATAAGGTTCTTTATCGGAATGGAATAGCATTGGAAGAAGCAAAACTCGAAATCGAAACTATTGCCAAACAGTATCCAGAAGTTAAGCTATTTATTGACTTTTTCGCTCGTTCAACCCGTGGCATCATCCGTTAATGATTAATAAGCCATTAACGGTTGCTTTAGTCGCTGGAGAAACTTCCGGCGATATTCTCGGTGCAGGTTTAATCCGGTCTCTCAAAAAACACTATCCAAATATTCAATTTATAGGTATTGCTGGACCACAAATGCAAGCAGAAGGCTGTCAAGCATGGTATCAAATGGATGAATTATCGGTAATGGGTATTGTTGAGGTATTGGGTCGATTACGCCGCATTTTAGCAATTCGGCGAGACATTACTAAACGCTTAATTGCCTTCAAACCCGATATTTTTATTGGTATAGATGCGCCTGATTTTAACCTTTCGTTAGAGGGTAAACTAAAACAAGCTGGTATTAAAACTATTCATTATGTTAGTCCATCGGTTTGGGCGTGGAAACAAAAACGTGTGTTTAAAATTAAGCGCAACACTGATCTTATTTTAGCTTTTTTACCTTTTGAAAAAGCCTTTTACGATAAATTTGACGTCCCATGTCGTTTTATTGGTCACAAAATGGCTGATGATGTGCCACTCAAACCTGATCAAACAGCGATGCGACAACAGTTAGGTATTCCGTTTAATTGCCATTGTTTAGCATTATTACCGGGTAGCCGTCATGCTGAAGTCACCTTATTATCTGAGCCTTTTTTAAAAGCAGCGGTATTACTACGGCAACGCTTTCCCGACTTACATATTGTGGTACCTTTAGCCAATGCTAAAAGGCGTGAAGAATTTGAGCAGATCAAAGCTAAAATTGCACCTGAACTTAATATGCAATTATTAATGGGGCATGCTCGTGAAGCCATGATTGCCAGTAATGCCTCAATCTTGGCGTCAGGCACAGTAGCATTAGAATGCATGTTAGCCAAATGCCCGATGGTCGTTGGTTATAAAATGAAAGCGTTTACTTTTTGGTTAGCAAAAAAATTAATAAAAACACCTTATGTTTCTTTACCAAACATTTTAGCCGGTAAAGAAATTGTGCCCGAGTTGTTACAACATGATTGTACACCTGAAAATATTGCCAATCATATTATTCCTTTTTTAGAAGGTAATAATATCCAATTGCAACAAACCTTCCTTGCTTTACATAAACAAATTCGTTGTAATGCCGATGAGCAAGCCGCACAAGCCGTACTTGATGTATTAGGAGTTTCAGATTGTTATTAGAATTTACTTACCCCAATGCCACATTAATCGCCGGTGTTGATGAAGTAGGGCGAGGTCCACTTTGTGGTGATGTCGTAACCGCAGCGGTGATTTTAGATCCCAATAAACCGATTGTTGGCCTTACTGACTCGAAAAAACTAACTGAAAAAAAACGCGAACAATTATTTGATATCATTAAGCAAAATGCCTTGGCTTGGTCTATAGCCAGAGCATCGGTTGATGAAATTGATAAATTGAATATTTTACATGCAACTATGCTAGCGATGCAGCGTGCTGTTGCACAGTTACCCATTAAACCTAATTTTGTATTAGTTGATGGTAACCGTTGTCCTAATTTTGGCATTCAAACTCAGGCTGTTATAAAAGGGGATTTATTGGTGGCAGAAATCAGTGCCGCTTCAATTTTAGCTAAAGTGACACGTGATCGGGAAATGATTGCGCTAGATCAATTATATCCGCAATATGGACTTGCTAAGCACAAAGGCTATCCCACTAAAGCCCATTTAGCCGCCATTGAAAAGCATGGTATTAATCATCTATACCGCAAAAGCTATGCACCTATAAAAAAATTAATGTTACTTTAATATTACCATTGCTTATCCACCGTTATCAGTAATGGCGAATTATACATAGCAACTGGTGAAATCACGGTTTCTTGATAAGGGATATCATTGCCGTAACGTTCTTTTAATATTTGTTTGACTAAAGGTGATGAAAGATCAAATTCTTTGATAGTTTGTAATTGACCAATTTTTAATTTCAGCGCCCTATCATAAATTTTCCAGACTAATTCTGAGCAATACATATAATTATCATCCCAACCAAACCAGATATCATAAGGCTTACCTTCAAAAGTACTCGCAACTTGTTTTAATTTTTCAATATCATTATTAGATAAGTTATGATCTTTTAACCGCTTAATCACATAATTTTTATGGTTTCCACGAGCAATCCAACTATTTAATGGTGTATATATAACATTGCTAATAGCTTCAAAAACATAAGGTTGACCATTATTAATAAAAATAATGCCGACATGGCTGTAGGGAGAATCGGTTACTTGTTCAACTGCTTGGCTTTGTCTTGATTGCAATGATTGAAAAATAATATCCCCATCTTGTGGTTTATAGCTAGCACCGCTAACAAAACTCACCCATAACATAAATACAAAAATAAAACGCATACACTAATACCCACAAACAAAATCGATTTATGTTATTTTATAGATAAAAAGCCACTTATAAAATTAATAATTATAAATGGCTATAGTTTTTTAAGTTAAAACCGTTAATCCCTATGGGTAAAAATGGAAGTCGATTTGGTTTTATACATAAATTTACTGGCTCTAGCAAAACGCATTGTTTTGAAAATTCCTAATAAATTTGCTTGATGGGTTCGGTATAAGAATCGATGAATCATTAAAGCTAAAAAGCCTTTAACGCCCATTTGACTCTTACCGAGTAATTTAATCACACCTTGTGCGGTATCGTGAAGTGAAATAATCGTGCCATTATCTATATATTTAAATGATTTCATTGGTTTATTATTTAAAGATCGAATGATATTTTCGAAACATATTTTTGCCATTTGATGAGCCGCTTGCGCGCTTGGCGGGGCAGCGCGACCATTGCCCTGCATAGCATAAGCACAATCGCCAATCACAAAAATACTATCATCGCGCGTGGTTTGTAATGTCGGTTTAACCACCAGTTGATTAGAACGGCTTGATTCTAACCCAGCGATCTCTTTTAGATAATCCGGCGCTTTTACCCCTGCTGTCCAAATCATAATATCTGCTTTAATGGTGTTACCATCTTTTGGGTAAAAACCATCACTTTCAGCTTTAGTAATCATTGTGTTGGTTAATACATTAATGCCACGCTTTTGTAGAGTATTAGTAATACTTAAAGCAGTATCTTCTGGCAAGGCAGGTAAAATACGATCGGTCGCTTCAATAACAGCTACCTCTAACAGCTCAGAACACATTTTATTATGTCTACAAGCACCAAACGCATCAACCATATGAGGTAATTCAGATGCCAGTTCAACACCGGTTGCCCCGCCACCTACAATTGCGATTCGAATTTTATCGCTGTTTGATGTTGCATTTTGATCCACCATCGAACAAAAACTAGAAAATTTGGTTATTAGTGTTTCGCGTAATTGAATGGCAGCATTTTGATCATCTAAAAAAATACAATGCTCGTTAACACCGGGAGTCCCAAAATCGTTAGAGGTACTGCCAATTGCCACCACTAAAATATCGTAACGAATAGACACGGTTTCATCTTGAAAATCAGTGATAATAACTTGTTTATTTTGCCGATCGATATTTGAAAAGGTACCTTGGGTAAATAAAAAATGATGTTGCTGAGCTTGAGAGGCATAAAAAATATTATCAACTTGCTCATCAAGTACCCCAGTTGCAACTTCATGTAACAAGGGTTTCCATAGATGATAACTGTTTTTATCTATAAGCGTAATTTCAGCTTGGTTATTTTTCCCTAATTTATCACCGAGATCAGTTGCTAGCTCTAACCCCCCAGCGCCCCCACCAACAATAACTATTTTTTTCATATTATTTACCTAATTATTACAATTATAAATATCATACTAAATAAGTAGGTTTTTAGCTATTTCCTTTGGCTAATCTCATTTATAAACAAAATCTATCGAAAATAGTATTTACAATTATGAAAAATCACTTAATGTATATATATATCTAATTATAGTTAATGTTGATCACATCACGCAAATCATCGGTATCATATCTATTTTTGATACAAAATTGACTTGATTTGTGTGAATAAAGTACTTTTCGTACAATGCTGAGAATGATAATCTAAGTATGTTATGGCTATCTCATACTAAATTATCTTAATTCTCTATGTCTTATCAATTAATATCACGCTTATACAGAATTTTATGAATAAAAAAACTTTTACTATTATCGTATTAATTGTTATTTTGCTATCAATGACGATTTTAATTCGTTCACACAACAGCCAGCTTATACTGCAAGGCGAAGTTGATGCGCCTAACGTTAATGTTGCATCAAAAGCCAAAGGGCGGGTTCAAGTTATTCATGTAAATCGTGGTGATGATGTCAAAGTAAATGATATTTTAATCACGCTTGATAGCCCTGAGTTATTAGCGCAAGTTAATGCTGCAAAAGCCGCTCGCGACCAAGCACAAGCTCAAGTTGCACTTTCCGAACATGGCACCCGCGAAGAGAGTATTCGTTACTATCAAGCACTACTAACCCAAGCTAAAGTAACGTATGACAATGCTAAAAAAGAATACGATCGTAATAAAGCAATTTCAGCTAAGGGTTTTGTCTCACAATCAATATTAGATAATGCTCTTAAAACACGGGATGCCGCCTTTCAACAAGTGCAATCAGCTCAAGCTAACTTAGATCAAGCACAAAATGGCGACCGTATTGAACAGCGTGAAATTTATGCCGCTAAACTAAAAGAAGCCGAAGAACAACTCAAACAATTACAAATACAATATGATGATTTACAAGTCAAAGCCCCGGTTGAAGGTGAAGTAGGTGCTATTCCAGCAGAAGTAGGAGAATTATTTAACGCCAATAGTCCATTGTTAACCGTAATTAGACTACCCCAAGCTTATTTTGTCTTTAATCTCCGCGAAGATATTATGCCAAGTATCCGTAAAGGTGACCATATTCAACTAGAAGTACCGGCACTTGGTCATAAAAAGGTCGAAGCCGAAATACGCTATATTGCCCCAATGGGTGATTATGCAACTAAACGCGCTACCCGCGCCACTGGTGATTTTGATTTAAAAACCTTTGAAATCAGGTTATATCCAATCAATCCTGTTGACGGTTTACGTGCAGGCATGAGCACATTATGGAAATTAGACAACTAGTGCTAGACTTCTGGTATCGCTTTAAAGAAGCGTTTAACCACGAAGTACCACAGATATTTAGCCGGTTTACTTTCCATTGGTTAATGTGGATTTTACCCCTGATTATTTTTGTCTTGATTAGCAGTATTTTTTACCGTGGGGTATTATTCGATCTACCTGTTGGTTATGTTGATCAGGATAAAAGTGTGTTATCTCGTGAAATTGTTCGCGATCTTAATGCCGCCGCACATGCCAATCTTATCAATTATGATAGCCAGCTTAATCATGCCGAACGTGATCTTAAAAAAGCAAGAATTTATGCCATACTCTATATTCCACCTAATTTTGAAGCCGATGTATTAGCTGGGCGCCAGCCTACGCCCATGCTTTATTATAATGCGTTATATTATAGTGCTGGCTTATATTCAATTATGGACTATTCAGGACTGATTGCTACGCTAAATACCCAATATCGAACCACCATGGCAACCAGTATTGGACTGTCGGTCCCGCCATTAGCTAAAGTTAATTTTAATTATGATGGACTGTTTAATGCTAGTGGCAACTCAATGTACTTTCAGCAATTTTCGGCGGTAGTGCATTTATTACAACTATTTGTTATTACTACTACTATTCATATTTTAGCGCAATTACCCAAACGTACACGCCCCAACTATCCTTTTGTGCTTGGCAAATTAGCGCCGTACACCATTTGGTACACAATGTTACTCATTTTTGAAATTGCTATGTTGGTGTTCTTCTCTAATGCCCGTGTTTCTGGTTCACCCTATGCGATGATAAGTGTGGTATTTTTCTATGTGATTGCTGCGCAAAGCATTGGTATTTTGCTATATACTTTTACTAAAACCTCGATTGATGCTTACACGTATATTGGTGTGTTAGTCGGGCTTGCATTAACCTATTCCGGCATTGTGGTGCCCGAACTTTCCATGCCATGGATTGCCAGAGTTATCTCATCGCTTGAACCACTAACCTATGCCCTTAATAAACTGTTTGATCTATTTTTACGACATTCCAATTGGTTGTCAGTACTAAAAACTTGCGGCATTTTAATGATCTACCCAATAATTATTACCGTGTTAGTCAGAAAGCGTTTAGTTAAACGTTTACATTCGCAGTAAAGGAACAGTTTGGATGATTAAACTATTTTGGTCTTCATTTGTAAGAATATTCTTCTTTTTGTTAGGGCGACCAATGTGGTTATTATTACTGTTATCGGTCTCACTAATGAGTCTGGTTTATAGTAATGGCACCATAACTAATCTTCCTGTTGCGGTTATCGATCTCGATCATACTCCAACTAGTCGCAGTTTAATTCGGTCGTTGAGCACTAGTACTAAAATTACAATTACGATGTACGAAAGCTCACTGCAAGCCTATGAAGATATCAATAATCGCAAACTTTTTGCCGTTATTACTATTCCCAGAAATTTTGAAAAACGCTTATTAAATGGCCAAGACGTTACCATCCCTGCTTATGGTGATGCTTCTAGCCGTTTAGCTAATGGTTTAATACAACTTGATATGAGGGGGATCTATCAGCAAATTTTAACCGATTACAATACTAAAATTATGCGAAATAGTGGATTTTCAGACAAACAAATCAATATCATTCTAGCGCCAATTAAAAGTCAAACTGAACCACTTTATAATGCCGGGATTAGCTTTGCAGCAATTACTTTCCCGGGTTTATTAGTGATGTTATTGCAACACTCATTTTTAATTGCTGCAACCCGCACCAATATTACCCTAAACTCGTTACCACAAGGTAAACCACCTAAAATTGTGGTATTTGGTAGCTTATGTGGCTTAATTCCCATTTGGTTATTTTTATCAATCGTTTTATTTGGGTTATGGCCTTGGGTTCTTGGTTACCGCCAATTAGCCAGTATTCCAGAAATTTTGGTGATGACATTTCCACTATTAATTGGTGTTATGGGATTAAGTAAATTGGTGACAGAATGCCTTCGTAAAACTGAAATGATTTATCTTACTCTGGCATTTTTAACAACCCCTGTTTTTTACCTCTCAGGTACTATTTGGCCGCTTGATGCTATGCCACTTTGGGTACAATTTGTTTCACATCTGCTCCCATCAACATGGGCAACAAATATGATTGCTGGTGTTAATCAAATGGGACTTAGCTTATCCGACAATATATTGAATATATTGATGATAATGTTACTTGGTGTTATCTACAGTTCACTCGGTATTTTTATTGCAGCCTTACGAGAAGGGCGAGTTAGGAAGTTTTTACGTAAAATCCGAAATTTCTATCATAGAAAAAAACGCAAAAAATCATAAAAATAAAGTTACACTATTGAGGTAAGCTAGTTTATTAATAACAGTGATTTTAATCACGATAGCTAGCTATGGCATAACAACAAAATAGCAGACCAGATTGCTAGCCATTTAGACAAAAAAATCATTTCACCACTAGCAAACGTGAATCCTTTGGATATTCCTGTTATGATGATGAGTAATTTTTTACTAATATAAATAACAAGTTAAATGCACTTCAACTGTTACGCATGGTTAATCAGCCTAAGACTAAAAACCTTACCGCTATCCATTTCAGCTATTTTAATGGGTAATGCCCTTGCTTATTGGCAGCAACAATTTAATCTACTGATTATGTTATTTTCCCTTATTACAGCCTTATTGTTACAAATACTCTCTAATTTAGCCAATGATTATGGTGATACCATTAAAGGCAGTGATAAACCCAACCCTACAGCACATACTCGCGGGATCCAACTTGGCTTAATTACCCTAAAACAGTTAAAACTAGCCTTGTGGGTAAATGCTAGTTTATGTATTTTGTCTGGACTTTGTTTGCTCCTATTGGCTTGCCAAAATTATTATGAATTAGTTATTTTTTTACTATTAGGGCTGCTAGCAATTGTTGCAGCAATAACCTATACCGTTGGCAAAAAACCTTATGGTTATATGGGATTAGGTGATATATCGGTACTTATCTTCTTCGGTTTAGTTGGTGTGATGGGGAGTTATTACTTACAAACAAAATCTTGGTCGCCATGGATTTTTTTACCAGCAATGGGCTGTGGATTATTAGCCGTTGCTGTACTCAATATTAATAATCTACGTGATATTGATAGCGATCGAAGCAATCATAAACAAACATTAGCCGTCATAATGGGGGATAAGGTAGCGCGTTTTTATCATCTGTTTTTATTACTGCTAGCTATGTGGTTACTGAGTTTATTTGCTTATTATTACTTACACACTATTTACAGTGGATTATACCTATTGACGCTACCACTATTTTTGAAACATAGTTATGCTGTTTTACAATTTAATACGGCCAAAAACGCTGCGCCACTGTTATTACAGATGGTCAAACTTGCTTTATTGACCAATTTACTTTATTGTTTGGGTATTATTTTGAGCTAGCTCACGTTTATTTAAATTTTATATCATGTTAGGTACTGTTAGCGTTATACTAGTCAAAATTAAATATGACAGCAATAGGAGACTCAATGATGGAGTTTGATACTTCAATTCTTTGCGATTATTATCCAGAAGATGTTAATGTGGTTGAACCAATATTTAGTAATTTTGGTGGTGTAGTGTCCTTTTCAGGTCAAGCGGTGACGGTCAAGTGCTTTGAAGATAACGGCTTATTGTACGAAGTTTTACAAACAGATGGCACCGGTAAAATCCTGGTTATTGACGGGGGTGGGTCGGTACGTCGTGCGCTTGTTGATGCGGAGCTGATTGATATTGCCATTCAAAACCAATGGGAAGGCATAATTGTCTACGGTGCTGTGCGCCAAGTTGACTATCTGGCTGATGCTGAAATTGGTATTCAAGCTTTAGCTGCCATTCCTGTTGGGGCTGAAGACCAAGGAATTGGCGAAGTTGATATTCGGGTTAATTTTGCAGGTGTAACCTTCTTTTCTGGCGACTTTGTTTATGCCGATAATACTGGTATTATCCTGTCCGAAATTGCACTCGAAATTGAAGAAAAATAACAATATGCGCTACCGCCGGTGATTATCGGCGGATTGATTATACTAAAACGCATACTACTCCTGAAACTTTTTTACAAGCATTAAGCTTGCATTCCACTAACGGATACAATTGCGCACATAACCCCCAGTCACTGTTTTAATTAATCCTTCAAGTTCCATATCTAACAATTTAATGGTTATTTCAGGAATCGATAAATTTACCTGTTTAGCAATAACATCTATAGGAACCGGTTGCTGATGAATGATGGCAAAAATCTCGGGGTATAAAATACTAGTAGATTGTTGGGTACACACATTTGCTTGAATACTAGCTGTCGGCAAATAGCCACTATAATGTTCTAAAATATCGGTCGGTTGCGTCACTAAATAAGCCCCTTGCTTAATTAAAGCGTGTGTGCCAGTGCAATTAATATTATCAATATCACCTGGTAGGGCAAACACATCACGGTTTTGCTCAAGTGCATAACGTGCGGTAATCAACGAACCGCTTCGCGCCGAAGCTTCAATAACAAAAGTACCTAAACTTAGCCCACTAATAATACGATTACGCCGAGGGAAATATTCTGGCCTAGCTACGGTAAAGGGAACAAACTCTGACACAATTGTACCGTTTTGAGCAAGAATATCATTTGCTAATCTCAAATTAGATTTTGGCGTAATATTAGCATTACCACTACCTAAAACAGCGATAGTATTGCCCGCAACTTCAAGTGCGCCTCGATGACAAATGGCATCAATGCCCAGTGCTAAACCGCTAGTAACTGTTAAACCATTAATGGCCAATTCACCAGCAAAATACCGCCCCCACTGCGCCCCATATTCACTAAATTCTCGGCTACCGACCATAGCAATTTGTGGCGAATGTAATAATTGCCAATTCCCCGAAACAAATAACAGTAAAGGTGGCGAGCTAATTTGCTTAAGTAACGGTGGGTAATTCACATCACAATATGCAATTAAGTAATTTTGATGGTGAGTGTCGGCTAACCAATCAAGAATTGGTTCAAAATGGAGATAAGAAACCGCTAACAAACGGGACTGCTCAATGTCAGTCAAGCCAATTTTGGTTAATAAACACGGCACATCATGCAGATTATCTGGTAAACCTTTGGCAAACAGTTGTTCAATTTTTTTAAAAATCTTAAGCTTCCCTTGCTCTAACATTGAAATTCGTAAAAACAATTCATATTTACTCATCATAATCTTTATTCATTTATTTTAAACATGCACTAAACCTGAAATTGATATGATATATTTAAGCAATAGCCAACAAAGGCTATTCATTAGCATGATAAATGTTTATAATGCGAAAATTTCAAATAAACCTTATTATTGAGGAGTAGATCGAATAATTTATGGCTATTTTACCGATATTACGCTTTCCTGATGAACGACTTCGCAAAATTGCAAAGCCGGTTAGCCAATTCACCCCAGAGCTACAAACAACGATCGATAATATGATTGAAACCATGTACTCTTCCGAAAATGGTATTGGTCTGGCTGCTACTCAAGTTAATGTACATGAGCAAATTATTGTCATTGATGTGTCGCCAGACAAAAGCCAACTTTATGTGATTATTAACCCAGAAGTGATAAGTCAGCAAGGCGAAACTGGCATTGAAGAAGGCTGTTTATCGATACCGGATTGCCATGGATTTGTACCCAGATCGGAAAAAATCAAAATCAAAGCACTTGATCGTCATGGCAAGCCTTATGAGATCGACGCGGATGAGTTACTGGCTATTTGTATTCAACACGAAATGGATCATTTAAAAGGCAAGTTGTTTGTTGATTATTTATCCCCACTAAAACGGCAACGCATTGAACAAAAAATGAAAAAAATGACACGTGAAGAGCAAAAAAATAAATAAAATTAGCCACTAAAGTTGGCTTAGCAAAATTCAAGCATAAATAGATTTTTAATTAATCAGCCCGTTATATCATTAACCAAAGTTGGTTGGGTTAAGGGCTGACACATAAAGTATAAGCACTTTGTCCGTTGTTGGCATTCATAATTGAACCGTAAGAATTCGTGACTCTATAGCGACCTTCAGCCCAAATATAGGCATTACTCTCTATATTATATCTATATTCATCCCCCCATTCATTCTTTATTCCACCAATCCAATTACCGTTATTATCTTTGAAACTTAATTGTCGGCGGTAACTATTTCCGTTTCCAGGAATTATTTCAATACCTAAATTTGGTGCATTTGCGTTGGTCAAATCTGCAATACGGGGAATTCGATAACCATCATAACTTTGACATTGGGCTACAGCCTTATCATATGAACCATAATAATATTGAGCTATTGGTTTTAGATACCATCGTCCAAGTTTAAAACTATACAATAAATTATGATGAGAAGCATCGGAATATAGTTTAAACTCTGCTGGAACAAATGGTTGGATTGACGAACTTGTATGCACAGGTCCATTTAACTTTATTAATAATGTATTTTTACCCAAAAGTTGTGCCACTGATAATGATAACGTTACGGTATTGCTGCCACTTATAGGTGAAACGTTTACACCATTGGCGGCAATAACCTGCTCTGGCGTTATATTCACAAATTGTAGATAGAAAGAAAGACCATCCGTACCCGTAGTAGGGAAGTTACTCTCCGGATTATTGATATCTTGTGTTTTAAATCCCCTTCGGTATACCCAGCCTGGACCTACACTAAAACCTGTTGAATTTTTATCAGGACCTAAACTTGGTGTTCGTGCAAAGCAAGCTCTAGGGCGGTTTGCATTATCACTAGGAGCAATAAAATAGTCGTGAGATAAAGAACTATTTGAAAACAAAATATTGTTAGGAATGCCTAAAGATTTGCCACTAAGAGTTCCACGCTGCGTAAGTGACAACATATAAATGCCCATGCAGGAATCCAATTTATCATTAATATTATTACGTACATCATTAGTAACGTTATCTGTATAATTCCAATAATTAGTCCAAGTAACTTGTAGATATTCGTTAGATGTTGATGTTATGTTTATTGAATCACCATCATCATCAATAATATACCCGAATTTGGGAAAATCTTTAAATAATAGTTTAGGATAATTATCATTATTTGTTCGAGGTATAGCAATTTTTAAATCAGCAAACGTTATACCTTCGGGCACTTTTATTGGTGTAGTTCTAGTTGAGTTATCCACTATTGCACCTGGATATAATGCTGCATCGCTAGCTCTAGATGGAATATAAAAACGCCCATCAGGTAATTTTAACCCCAATAATCCTGTAGGACTTGGTACTTTGGTAATACCACCATCGAGTGAAATATAAGATGCACTACCCTCAATACTTTTACTGCTCTCAATTGATAATGCCATGGCTGGACTGATATTTATGGTGAGAATAAGAATTTGTAAAAATAAGGTAAAACGGTAACTGATATTCAATATTGCATAACTATTGAAACTCCTTTTTTTACAAAAGCACATTATATCCCCCCCATCTACTTATTTTATTTTTTTGTGGAAATTTACAAACAAACAGCACCATATAGATAATCAATATCAAGTTGATATAATATATCATTTTAGCGATAAATGCAACAAAATTGGGTCAATTAATATTATTAAGTAATCTTTATAAATCAATTTTCAACGGCAATATTGGTAATACAATAATTTAATTTGGTATTCTAAACAGATAACAAAATTAGCAAATCAAAGGTTATCATCTGGTTTTAAACTAGGTTTATACAAATTTACTGATAAATTTTGAATACTGGCGAACTGCAAGTAAGACTTTTACTGATGATTATGATGCATACTACTAATCAATATAGTGAACTATACACCCACAAATCTATAATAGCCATTGATATTTTATTTAAAGAGGCAATAGTAATTATTTTGTAATCATTACCCTAGTCGGGCCAATTAACCGACCATTTTAAGGTATGATTTTAAAGTATAGCCTTTTAAACACAAATTGACTTATCAATTTGAATATTCGCGAAATGTTGGTAGGATTTTAACCGGCAATAAAAATCAAGAGGCGATAAAAGCTGTAAGAGTTACACACCCCCACAGCTTTAATAGTTTTTATCTTTTATTTAAATAGATAATAGTTATTATTTTGCCACTATTACCATCGCGGGGCGAATTAATCGACCGTTTAAGGTATAGCCTTTTTGAATGGTATTGATAATTTGCCCGGATTGATGATCGGCCGACTCAACCATACTAATGGCTTGGTGTACATCGGGGTTTAATTGTGAATCATCAGTACTAACTACTTCAATACCAAATTTTTTCACCGTATCTAAAAATGATTTTAACGTAAGCTCTAAGCCTTCAACCGTGGCTTGGTGCTGTGGATTGGTTTTATCGGTTGATTCTAATGCGCGCTCTAAATTATCAATCACTGGTAATAATTCATTGGAAAATTTTTCTAACGCATATTTGTGCGCTTTATCCACATCTTGCTCCACACGTTTGCGTACATTATCAATTTCAGCGCGCGCACGGATCATGGCTTCACTTTCATTTTTTTTAGCTAGTTGTAATGCTTGTTCAAGCTCAGCTATGCGTGCATCTTTAGCTTTTAATTGCTCATCAATACCCGGTTCTGCTGGTGACTCTTTTTCGGTAGGCTCTTCTATCACTGCTCGAGTGTTATTTTCATTTTCTGACATGTTCTTATCTTGCTCTGTCATACGGTACTCCAAATTTAGTCGAAATCTTAATGAATTAGGGTTATTATGGGGACAATTTTTATTATTACAAGCTTATCGATGTATTGATAAGTGTTTTTTTAATTTATGTCGAAAAAACACTTAAGTTTAGGTAAAAAATTACAGGATTATGTTATGGATAAACCATTTAAATGTATTGGCTTAATTGGACTTCCACGTAAATTAGAAGCAATCGAAACCCATCAAGTACTTTATGATTGGCTTGTTAAACAAGGCATTCGCGTGTTAGTCGAAGACAGATTAGCCAAATTTATCACCTTTCCGGTTAGTGAGTATGCTTCATTAGATACTATCGGTAAACAAGCTGATCTAGCCATCGTGGTTGGTGGCGATGGTAATATGTTACGATCAGCTCGCTATTTGTCACATTATAAAATCAAGGTGATTGGTGTAAATCGCGGTAATTTGGGTTTTTTAACCGATATATTGCACGAACAGGTCATTGAACAGTTAAGCCCGGTTATTGCTGGTCATTATGATGATGATCCCCGGTTTTTACTTGAAGTATCCATTTATGATAATGGTGCATTAATCAATTCTGGTTTTGCCGTTAATGAGATTGTGGTCACCCCTAATACGGTTGCCCATATGATTGATTATGATGTGTATATTAATGAACGCAATGCATTTTCACAGCGCGCTGACGGTTTAATTATTGCTACACCTACAGGTTCTACTGCCTATTCCTTGTCAGCTGGGGGACCAATTTTGGCTCCACATTTAGATGCTTTAATTATTACACCAATGTTCCCGCATTCATTATCGGTTAGGCCACTGGTTATTAAGAGTGATAATCCAATCCATCTTAAATTTCCGACCACAGCACTAGATTTAAATATCGCTTGTGACAGCCAAATTATTTTGCCGGTTAAACCAAACCAAGATGTGATTATTCGCCGCTCAGCTTATGAATTTAATTTAATTCATACCAAAGATTATGATTACTTTAATAATCTTTCCAGTAAATTAGGATGGTCACAAAAGATGTTTTAAGCATGCTGCGGACTAAAACTAAATAGTAACAGTAGTCAATTAAAGCATTACAGCTAAAATTAGAAAGTAATTATTTGGGCTAAAATCCAAACTGTAGCCGATGAGAAAATTGCGGCGATGACATCATCGATCATAATGCCAAAACCACCAGGTACTCTTTTATCAAACCAACGAATTGGCCACGGTTTGGCCATATCAAAAATTCTAAAAGCAATAAAAGCAATAGCAATCCAAATAGCAGATATTTGTGGGATAAAAAATAATGTGATCCACATACCGACAAACTCATCCCAAACAATATGCCCAGAATCATGAGTATGGGTATCATCTGAGGTTTTTTGGCATAGAAAGCAACCAAATACAAAAGCGACAGTAATAAGCACCCAATACAAAGCAGGTTCTAAACCATAAAATAACCACCATAATACAATCGCCATTAATGATCCCATGGTACCTGGCATGAGGGGTGACATACCGCTACCCAAACCAACTGCTAATAAATGAATGGGATTGCTTAGTTTAAGGTATTGTTTAAAATCTTTGTTGCGCTCTTGTTTTGTCATTATGGTCTATTTTGCTAACTAAAACGATATTATTATGCCGACTTTAGATCGGCATAAGCGTGAAGAAAATACATATTAGCTAAGTATTTTCTGATTGGCAGGTATATTATTCGTCTTTACTTAAGGTTGCAACCATTACTGCTTTGATAGTATGCAGTCTATTTTCTGCCTCATCAAACACAATGCTATGCTTAGATTCAAAAACGTCGTCGGTCACTTCCAGCCCATTAGCTAAACCATATTGTGTGGCCATTTGTTTACCCACGGTGGTATTCATATCATGAAAAGCCGGTAAACAATGCATAAATTTAACCTTTGGATTATTAGTGAGTTTAATAACATTCTGATTAATTTGATAAGGGGTTAATAATTTAACGCGTTCATCCCATACTTGTTTAGGTTCACCCATTGATACCCAAACATCAGTATATAAAAAATCTACATTTTGTACCCCTTGGGCAACATTTTCGGTCAAAATAATTTTTGCCCCTGTATTTTTGGCAATTTCTTGGCACTTGTTAACAAGTTCTGCTTCGGGCTGACATGCTTTAGGTGCAACTAATCGAATTTCCATGCCCATTAAGGCGGCACCTTCCATCAATGAATTGCCCATGTTATTACGTGCATCACCTAAATAGGCAAATTTAACCGATTTAAGTTCACGATCGCCAATATGTTCTTGCATAGTCATAAAATCAGCTAAAATTTGTGTCGGGTGAGCTTCAGTGGTTAAACCATTCCAAACTGGTACACCGGCATATTTTGCCAATGTTTCTACAATATCTTGCCCATAACCGCGGTACTCAATACCGTCATACATTCGTCCAAGTACTCGTGCGGTATCAGCAATGGATTCTTTATGGCCAATTTGACTGCCACTTGGCCCTAAATAAGTAACACAAGCACCTTGATCAAAAGCGCCAACTTCAAAAGCACAACGGGTACGCGTAGAATCTTTCTCAAAAATTAAGGCAATGTTTTTGCCTGTAAGATATTTCTGTTCAGTGCCTTGCTGTTTGGCTTGTTTTAGTTTGATTGCCAGCTCGATTAATTGATTAATTTCGGCAGGGGTAAAATCGAGTAAGCGTAAAAAATGACGCTGATAAAAACCGTACATAACTTGCTCCTAGGAACTATAAATATTTTTATAATTCTATTTGAATAATTATGCAAATTCAAGTTAAACATAACCAAATAGATAATCTTTAGTGTTTACCTTTAAAAAATCTCAAAATTTAGACTTAATTATTCAATTAATTTTTATAATAGTGCTTTTTTTGTTTAAAAAAGTGTAATAAAATGCCTAGATATTACATCTTCAACCACAAGTCCAAATGAATTTTTATTCATGTTTTATGATTTGTTATTCAAAGGTATTGTAGATTATGCACACTTATGCCCTCCTTATGTTACAAGATGGTTCACAATTTATTGGCAAATCGATAGGCGCTGATGGTCAAACTGTTGGTGAAGTAGTATTTAATACCTCGATGACTGGCTATCAAGAAATTTTGACTGACCCTTCTTATGCCGAGCAAATGGTTACATTAACCTATCCGCATATTGGTAATGTAGGTACTAATGATGCTGATGCCGAATCGGCACAAGTTTATGTTAAGGGACTTATTATTCGAGATTTGCCGTTATTAGCAAGTAATTACCGTAGTGACTTAGATCTATCTAGTTATTTAAAACAACATAAGGTGGTAGCCATTGCTGATATTGATACCCGCCGCTTAACGCGTATTTTACGTGAAAAAGGGGCGCAACATGGTGTCATTATTACCGCGAGCGATAAAGAAGCTTTATTGGCACAAGCCGAGTCTGCCAAACAGCAAGCTAACAATTTTAAGGGCCTAAAAGGGCTGGATTTAGCTAAACAGGTAACGTGTAAGCAAAGTTATAGTTGGACTCAAGGGTTATGGACCAGGCAAAATGAACAGTCACAACCTAAAGCCGCTAGTGAATTATCTTACCATGTGGTAGCTTATGATTTTGGGGTAAAACGCAATATTTTGCGTATGTTAGTTGCCCGAGGTTGTAAATTAACCGTAGTACCTGCCAAAACCAGAGCTGAAGAAGTGCTTGCATTAAATCCTGATGGCATTTTTTTATCAAATGGCCCGGGCGATCCGGCACCTTGTACTTATGCCATTGATGCTATTAAACAGTTTTTAACCACAAATGTTCCGGTATTTGGAATCTGTTTGGGACATCAGTTATTGGCGCTCGCTTGCGGTGCCCAAACGGTAAAAATGAAATTCGGTCATCATGGTGGTAATCATCCGGTTAAAGATCTTGAGAACAATCGCGTGATGATCACTGCCCAAAATCATGGTTTCGCTGTGGATGAAAGTAGTTTACCTGCTCATTTACGAGCCACACATAAATCCCTGTTTGACGGTTCACTACAAGGTATTCATCACAATGAAAAACCAGCCTTTAGCTTTCAAGGCCATCCAGAAGCTAGTCCTGGTCCACACGATGCAGCCCCTCTTTTTGACCACTTTATTGAATTAATGAAAATTTATAAGCAGGAGCAATAACCATGGCTAAGCGAACAGATATTAACAGTATTTTAATTATTGGCGCCGGCCCGATTGTTATTGGTCAAGCATGTGAATTTGATTATTCAGGTGCTCAGGCATGTAAAGCATTACGCGAAGAAGGCTATCGCGTGATTTTAGTTAATTCAAATCCGGCTACTATCATGACCGATCCGGAAATGGCTGATGCAACTTATATTGAACCCATTCACTGGTCAACAGTACGTAGAATTATCGAAAAAGAACGCCCTGATGCTATCTTACCCACTATGGGCGGGCAAACTGCATTAAATTGTGCCTTAGAACTAGAAAACAAAGGAATTTTAAAAGAGTTTAATGTTGAAATGATTGGTGCCACCGCAGACGCTATAGATAAAGCTGAAGATCGTAAGCGGTTTGACCAAGCTATGAAAAAAATCGGTCTTGAAACCGCGCGTTCTGGTATTGCTCATTCACTAAAAGAAGCTTATTCCGTACTTGAGTTAGTCGGCTTCCCTTGCATTATTCGCCCATCATTCACAATGGGAGGGACGGGTGGCGGCATTGCTTATAATACCGAAGAATTTGATGAAATTTGTACTCGTGGACTCGATCTTTCACCAACTAATGAATTATTAATTGATGAATCATTGATTGGTTGGAAAGAGTACGAAATGGAAGTGGTTAGAGATAAAAACGATAACTGTATTATTGTGTGCTCAATTGAAAACTTCGACCCAATGGGGATTCATACTGGTGACTCAATTACTGTTGCTCCAGCCCAAACCCTAACCGATAAAGAATACCAAATCATGCGTAATGCCTCTATTGCAGTATTACGTGAAATTGGTGTCGAAACCGGAGGCTCCAACGTACAATTCTCAGTTGATCCTAAAACAGGACGATTAATTGTGATTGAGATGAATCCGCGGGTGTCACGTTCGTCGGCTTTAGCTTCTAAAGCAACCGGATTCCCTATTGCCAAAATAGCGGCTAAATTAGCCGTGGGGTATACGCTTGATGAGCTTAGCAATGATATTACTGGGGGCAAAACCCCAGCTTCATTTGAACCATCCATTGATTATGTAGTCACAAAAATTCCGCGCTTTAATTTTGAAAAATTTGCTGGTTGTAATGATCGTTTAACCACACAAATGAAATCAGTGGGTGAAGTTATGGCAATAGGTCGTACTTTTCAAGAATCGCTACAAAAAGCACTGCGCGGACTTGAAGTCGGTGCCTGTGGATTGGATCCTAAAATTGATGATTATACTAATGAAAAAAATATCACCAAGATCCGTTATGAATTACAAGATGCCGGCGCAGAGCGTATTTGGTATATTGCCGATGCTTTTAGAGCAGGTTTAGCTTTAGATGAGATATTTTTATTAACCAATATTGATCGCTGGTTTTTAGTCCAAATTCAAGAGTTAGTTAATATCGAAAATGAACTCAAACAGCAATCAATTACTAGTTTAAATAAAGAAACGTTATGGCAGATTAAACGCAAAGGTTTTTCTGATCAACGTATTGCCAAATTACTTAATACCGATGAACAATCAGTACGTAATTTACGTTCTCAATATAATATTCATCCGGTTTATAAACGGGTTGATACTTGTGCCGCGGAGTTTGCAACCGATACAGCTTACTTATATTCGACTTACGAAGAGGAGTGCGAGGCACAGCCACAGTTTAAACGACCAAAAATCATGATTCTAGGTGGTGGGCCAAACCGAATAGGACAAGGCATTGAATTTGACTATTGTTGCGTACATGCTGCATTAGCATTACGTGAAGATGGTTTTGAAACCATTATGGTTAACTGTAATCCAGAGACCGTTTCCACTGATTATGATACTTCTAACCGGCTCTATTTTGAACCGGTTACGCTTGAAGATGTACTAGAGATTGCCCATGTCGAAAAACCTGATGGTGTGATTGTGCAATATGGTGGACAAACTCCGCTTAAATTAGCTCGATCATTAGAAAGTGCTGGTTTACCAATTATTGGCACATCTCCAGATGCCATTGATAAAGCCGAAGATCGTAAACGCTTTCAAGCGATTGTCGATAAATTGCAATTAAAACAACCAGTCAATGCCACTGTGACTGATATTGATGAAGCTGTTATCAAAGCCGAAAAAATAGGCTATCCATTAGTTGTTCGTCCTTCTTATGTTTTAGGTGGACGAGCAATGGAAATTGTCTATAACGAGCAAGACTTAAAGCGCTATTTTAAAACGGCGGTGAGTGAATCGAATAATGCACCGGTATTACTCGATCACTTTTTAGATGATGCTATTGAAATCGATATTGACGTGATCGCTGATGGTGAACATATTGTGATTGGCGGAATTATGGAACATATAGAACAAGCTGGGATCCATTCCGGCGATTCAGCTTGCTCACTACCCACACACACATTAAGTCCTGATATTTTAACTAGGCTACGTGAACAAGCTAAACAATTGGCACTTGAACTAAATGTAAAAGGGTTAATGAATGGCCAATTTGCAGTGAAAGGCAATGATATTTACTTGATTGAAATTAATCCTCGTGCCGCGCGTACCGTTCCTTTTGTTTCCAAAGCTACTGGTTTGCCATTAGCCAAGATTGCTGCACGGGTAATGACAGGACAATCACTCGCTAAACAACAGGTAACAAAAGAGGTTATTCCACCTTATTTTTCAGTAAAAGAAGTCGTACTACCATTTAATAAATTTAGTGGTGTCGATCCAATTTTAGGACCTGAAATGCGTTCAACTGGTGAAGTTATGGGGATTGGCAAGACCTTTGCCGAAGCTTTTGCTAAAGCACAATTAGCTAGCTTATCCAACATGAAAAAATCAGGGAAAGCGTTATTATCCGTTCGTGATCAGGACAAAACACGCTTATTAGAAGTAGCCAAACGATTAGTTGCCCATGATTTTACTCTTGACGCCACTGCTGGTACTGCCACAGTCTTGCAACAAGCGGGAATAAACTGTCAAATTGTGAAAAAAGAAAACGAAGGTCGGCCGAATATTCATGATCATATTAAAAATGGTGAATATAGTTATATTCTTAATACTACATCAGGTCGCGCCGCCATTGAAGCTTCGAAAATTTTACGCCGTAGTGCCATTCAATATAAGGTGCACTATGATACAACCATGAATGCCGCTTATGCGACTACGGCGGCGTTAGATTGCGATCCAACTAAAACCGTTATACCATTACAGGAGCTTTATTAATAAATTACAACCACCCTAATTAGATGATTTAATGGAGAAAATTATGCGATTACTGCGTTATGGTTTAAAAGGACATGAAAAACCAGCCATTTTAGATGATAAAGATCAACTACGCGATCTAAGCGCGGTAATTGCCGACATTGATGCGCAAACATTAGCCGATAATGTGTTAACAAAAATTAGCCAACTGGATATTGATACTTTACCGATAATTAATCATCCTCAGCGTATTGCGCCTTGTGTGGGTAAAGTGGGTAAATTTATTTGTATTGGTTTGAACTATATCGATCATGCTAAAGAAACCGGTGCGCCAATTCCTAAAGAACCGGTTATCTTTAATAAATGGATCAGTGCCATAAGTGGCCCTAATGATAATATTGTATTACCTCGAGGTTCGACTCATACCGATTGGGAAGTGGAATTAGGTATCATTATTGGTAAAGAAGGTAAATATATTCAAGAGCAAGAGGCATTAACTTATGTTGCTGGTTATTGCGTGGTTAATGATGTTTCTGAACGTGATTATCAACAAAATCGTGGTGGAACTTGGGACAAAGGCAAAGGCTGTGATAGTTTTGGCCCCATTGGCCCTTGGTTAGTGACTACTGATGAAATTAGTGATCCGCAAAATCTTGAATTATGGTTAGAAGTAGATGGTAAACGTTATCAACATAGTAATACCAGTAATATGATTTTTAATGTTAAACAGATTATTAGCTATGTTAGCCAATTTATGAGCTTACAACCTGGTGACATTATTTCAACCGGCACACCGCCAGGCGTTGGTCTTGGCATTAAACCCGAACCTGTATTTTTAAAAGCAGGACAAAAAGTCCGTTTAGGAATTGAAAAATTAGGAATTCAAGAGCAGTTAGTGGTAAGTGAATAATACTATTATTACAATATAAATAACGCCCTTATTACTATTAATGATGGTGCATAAGCGGGGGGATTTTAAGGCTGCTCTTACTTGCATTAAAACCTCGCCCAATAGGTTTTTTCCTCTCCATTTAGTCATATTAAATCTCATTTCATCATCAATATTTAAACCTATTTTCCAAACTTTATCATACGGGCTAGCTTCAGCTAATACCTTACCTTTAGTAGATAAGAGGTATGTTTTAAGCTCCGCATTTTGAGAAAATTTAGCGTAATTACCTTTAAAAACTATCTCTTTTTTAGTCTTAAATCATACTTTTGTATTTTCTCTTCAACTTCATCAAGCAACGATATGGCCACTTGACTGATAATTTCATCACACTCCATAATAAGATCATACAATTCAGGAGTAAAATTGAACTATATTAAGCTACCATTATAAACATACTCAGTATTGCTGAATTTTTCTAAAAACGCTTATATGGTTAAAAAATGTCAATTGGCATGTCGATGATTGGTTATGATAAATAAATTAAATAAGAAATTTAATGATTTAATAAAAAAAGAAAAATTGGATAGATTTGATATTTATTTTAGACAATACCAAGATTTTGAGGAAATTCCGTTGTTTTCTAGATTGAAACATATAACTTTCCTATCTTCATTATCTTTTAATGAAAAAAATAAATTATTAATTAATCTAGGTGTTAAATTGATTGATTGCATTTTAGCCAATCCCTTTAAATATATTAATTCAGAAGAATTTAGAGAGTATTTTATTTGTCTTACTATAACTGAATGGGATGATTATAAAGAAATTGATTGTTTAACGCCTTGTATCTATGTATCAAGAAGAAAAACTTGGATTTTATCTAATTTAAAGCTTAGTTATCAATCGTCAATTGAAGAAAATCTAGTAAACGAATATCTTTATTCTTTAGGTTTGAATCAATATAGTGCATTTGTTCCTAGTGGTGAGAATGGCGAAAATAAAAGAATATATATAATAAAGAAGAATATATTGAATAATCCTGAAACATTTAGCTAGATGATTCTTGTTATTATTAAGACTTAATTTTATTCATTATGAACTCTGGTTAATTGTTTAACAATTGATTGATGGCGTATTTAGTGCCATTTGTAATGAGATAAAATAGAGATGTTTTAATAAATTATGAAAGCAATAGTCGATATTAGATTGATAGTCCGTTTGATGTTGATGATAAAAACCCGAAAGACAGTGTAATTTTTAATTTTCGTACGTGGGTGGAAGTAATAAAAGCCATAATGGTAAAATATGCCCATAAATCAGAAGATGAGGCAGAATCTCTTATATTGTCTTCGTTTCTGGTGAATGACGCGTTAGAAGATTATATAGGGATTGTTGTTCGATGCCATGAATACCACTACCATTGGGCTATGGTGTTAGTATATGTTTTCTGAGGGAGTTTTGAAGAAAATACCATGGTAAAATAATGACAAAATTAAGATTTAATAGATTATTTATCGTTTTTTCAGTATGTTTTTTATTGATAGGTTGTATTCCCCCGCGAATAATTATAACACCTAATGATCTTCCGACAGGTGTTATAGGTAAGAACTATTATGCTCAGATTACTATTGATGGAGGCTCTGGGCCAATTTCAGGAAGTGGATTTCAGCGGGAAATTTATCCCATAAACTCTGGGTTAGAAATTATATCACCTGAAATAAATGGTAGGGTTGAATATAATAATTTAGCAGTGAAGGGGATTCCAAAAATCATAGGTGATATTAAAGTTATTATTCAAGGAGGAATGATTTCTTCTGGTTGGAATGCGCCTTCTGATTTTAAAAAAGTTTATATTATTAAAGTCACAGAACAAGAAAAATAACACCTAAACTGATCTAAAGTTGTTATATTGACCGCTATTTATTTAGTTTGACTGGCATTAAAACAAGCGTTATTTAGACGTGGTTTTCCTAAAAAAGTTTTAATTCACAGTGACCTGGGAAATCAATATTGTAGTGCTGATTTTAAACAGTTATTGTTACAGTATGGAGTTAAACAAAGTATGAGTAAAGCAGGAAATTGTTAGGATAATGCGGTAGCTGAAAGCTTCTTTCATACATTAAAAACGCATATGATTCATGATTGTTACTACCAAACGAGGAAATTAGCAAATAAAGCACTATTTGAATATATTGAAATTTATTATGGGTTCCGTCATCATTCTGCCAATGGCTAAATATCGCCGCAGCAATATAAACAACAGTACTACCAAAACAACAAGATCATAGAGGTGAGCACTGCCTAATATTTTGGCGAGGAGGTACATAAGAGTGGATGAAAATTTTAAGATAGTAGCTATTTTAAGGCTGCTCTTACTTGCATTAAAACCTCACCCAATAGGTTTTTTCCTCTCCATTTAGTCATATTAAATCTCATTTCATCATCAATATTTAAACCTATTCCCCAAACTTTATCATACGGGCTAGCTTCAGCTAATACCTTACCTTTGGTTGATAATAGATATGTTTTAAGCTCAGCATTTTGAGAAAATTTAGCGTAATTACCTTTAAAAACAATCTCTTTTTTATGAAAATTCCATATATTCTCATCAAAATTACTTACTTTTTTCCCAAAATTTTTCTGCATTTTGGCAGAAGAAATCGATAAAATGGCATTGGCACAATCTAAATCTTGAAATAATATTGCCTTGGCATACATCATCCATTGTTCGGCACTAGTAAATTCAATATTGTCAATGACAAAACGACAAGGATACCATTGTGATAAATAATGATCTGGGCTAAAAAAGAAAATTATTTTCTTCTTTCCGACTTGTTTCAACTGTTAATATCACTCTTTTTAAAAATAAGTTTATAAACAAATATAACCATAAAATGATAAATAAGTAATATTGCTAATTACTTATTAATTACAATTAAAAATCAACTTTCTGAACCTTTGTTAGTGGTCATTGACATAATATCAGCCTCAGTCAATTTATGGGTATGATTGGCAAAGTCATAACAGCTTGGCTTGTTATCAATAAACACTTCTGTCGTAAATTCTAAATCTTTAATATCATCAAAGATCCACGTAGCAAAATAATAATTATTGGTACCTTTTAAATGATAATAAAGATGAGAACCACACTCTTTACAAAAGGCTCTTTCGGCCCACGCAGAAGAATTGTAATGGCTGATATATTCTTGTCCTTGAGTAACAATTTCACCACTATACATCAAGGTCATTAATGGGCCAGCACTCCATTTACGACAGGTATGGCAATGACAAGCGCTTAAATTAGTATTTTGAAATGGCACAATGAACTTAACTTTGCCACACAAGCATGAACCATGATATTGAGTAGACATTATATTTTCCTTATTTTAGTAAAAAATAATTAAAACAGTGAGATTACATTTTATAAAGAATCCATATTGATGGAAATATTATTTTGAAATTTGTTGCTGGCAAGTTAAAACTGAAAAAATGAACAAAGCCAACATAATTAATGACAGGCAACCTAGCATTAACTGATACCCACCTAAATCAAGCATGACTCCAGCAATAATTGGTATTAATATCCGGGCAATCACAAATAAGCTTGCTTGTAGACCATAATCTGAAGCTCGCTTACTTTGTCGAGTATAATTAAACATTAAACCAATAAATAGTGTTGAAGCTATACCCATTGACGAAGCAATTAAAAATAGACTTATTATTAAATAATTTATTGATAATGAAAAAATTATCGAAAGCCACAACATAGTTAATGTTATCATTGCCCAGCCAATGCAAAGTGGTAATATTTTATTTATTGATAAATAATTCATTATTTTATTACCCATTAAACTAAATAATGAACCAACAATACCGCCACCTACACCAATTATCCATGCCACATGATTAGCAGCCATACCTTGATCAAGTAAAAAAGGTTTTTGATAAATCCAAACTGCAGCAACAGTCGGAAAGCAAGTTAACAAAAATAAAATCCATCGTAATGAGCCTGGTTGATTAAAAAATGATTGCCAATCACGCATAATTTGACGCATTCTGAGTTGTTCTTGTGGGAGGTGTTTAGTTTCTGTTTCTGGGATGAATTTAATTATTAGTAGGCTTAATAACAGAGTAACAACAATGATCAGAAAAGGCGCTGACCACCCCCAGTGATATTGAACAGTTAGCATAATACCACCACCAAAAATAGCTCCTAAAAATAGTGAAATAGATCGAATACTGCCCGAATATAATTGTTGATCGTGAGGAATTAATTTTACTAATAATGCATTTAACGGAATATCTATCCAAGTGATCAAAAATAGGGTCATGAAAACAAGCACAAATAACCATAGGGGCTGATTAATCCATGAATTTACCGCTAATATAGCTAGTAATATTATTAATACTATCATCAAAATCAGCAACCAATTACAATAATGCTTACGTCCCAATTGGTAATATTGTATTGGAATGGCTAACAGGAATTTAAATGCAGCAGGTAAGGCGGCTAATTGAAATAAGCCAATTTCGGTCCCTGACCAATTATATTGACGCATTAGCAAAGGTAATCCAAGTAACAAATACGTGTTAGGTACAGTTAAAGCAAAGCTGATCAAACCAAATAACCATTGTTGTTGTGTAACTGAAGTCATTTTAAGACGCATATTAAGCCTTTCTCGCGATAACAAGTGATACCGGTGCAACAGGAAAAGTAATATTATGCTGTTGCTCTATCTGCACAAATCCTATTTCCGCAAATAATTGAGCTAATTTACCAGCAGCTAATAAAGGGCGCCCTTGTATTTGCATCGAAAGGTAATAAGGTAAAACTCGTTTGGCTACGTTACGATCTGTTGTGATTTCTGCATGAGCACTAATCAGCACCCCACCAGAATTTAAAGCATTATAAATTTTTACTAAAACCTCACTCGTATTAGGTAAAAAATGTAGAACAGATGAACACCAAATGAGATCATAACCACCACCAATTGGGTCAGTAACAATGTTGCCACTCATTACCGATAAACGCTTGGTTAATCCAGCCTGAATTATATTTTGTTGAGCAACATCTGTGGTATTAGGAAAATCAAAAATGACGCCACTTAGCGCAGGCATTGCTTTAATCAATTCGATAGCAATAAACCCCGGACCACCACCAAGATCGAGGAGTTTTTGGCATTTAGCTGCGTCGGGCAAAGATTTAATAATGCCTAACGCTGTATGTTTAGTAATGGCTTGTTGCTCTTGAGCAATCTGCTTGTTGGCGGCTTTTGCCCAGTTTTGTTCAATGACGTTTTGTTCCGTTAAGGTCGGTGAAAAATCAGCCTGAATTTGAGCTAGTAATTGCTGTCCTCGGTGAGTTAACGTTTTGCGACGAAAAAGCCATGCATCACCTATGTAATCTACAGATTGGCTACAAAAATAACGTTGTGCTATAGGACTATTTTGATAGTTTGTATTAGCTTCTTGTTGACGATCTAATAGTCCCATAGACCATAATATGTCTAAGTAATAACCGACATTTTTAACATTTAAGTGTAATTGTTTGGCCAAGTCAGCTGAACAGTATGGTGAACTAAGAAAATCAAACCAATGTTGTTCAATGGCAATGGTTAATACATCGGCGTTAATATTTGCTAAAGCAAGATCCCAATAAGGTTGTAAAACATGTTTAGAATTCATATGTTACCCTCATACCGATTTCTCGTGGTGGACTATAAACTGTGACAGTACCATTCATAAAACCAACCGCATTGTATTCTTTATCAAATAAATTATCGGCGTAAGTTGTAACAGTTAATTGATTATTAACACAATAGCCTAAAGAAAGATTAACGAGTTGATAAGCACTTCGTTTATAACGATTAGCGGAATCTAAATAGCTTTTGCCTACGCCTTCTAAGGAAACATCCCCAAACCAGTGGTCGGCATCATAACGTAGCCCTAAATGCCAAGTAAGATTGGGGGAATATGGATTTTCATTGTCGTCATAATTGTTTTTTCCATCTCGATAGCGATTAAATTTAGTTTGGTTAATACCAAGCGAAGAGTCTACTATCCAGTTTGCATTGATCCAGTAATTGAGCGTGCCTTCAATACCTTTAGAATTCGCAGATGCGGCATTGGTAATACGTACTACTCCCGGAGTAATATACTGCTGTACCTGCATATCATTGATTTTCATGTAATAAGCAGCCAGCGAATAACCTAAATGCCAATCGTCAATAAACCCTTTAATACCCGTTTCATAAGCGTGAACCTTTTCTGGTAAATAAGCAGGATAATTCTCTTGTGGCGAAAATACATTAAAACCTCCGGTACGAAATCCTTGAGAGTAAGATAGATAAATTTGCGTATCGGTATTTAATTGATACTGTAATGCTGCTTTAGGCGAAAACTCATGCCAAGTTTGGGATTCATTACTCGCATCTTTAGGGGAGATTTTGATATTATCTTTTTCAGCTCGACCACCTAATGTAAGTGTCCAGTATTGATTTAGTGGTTGCATCCATTGACCAAATACTGACATAGAATAACCTTCTTGATCAGGTTTAACCGTTTGTTTGAGTAATGGTGTCTTACGTGTAAAAGATAAATGATGGTTATCTTTATCAAAATAGAGACCGGCTAACCATTGGCTATCATCTAGTTTTCCTGATAAACGAAATTCTTGAGACGTAGTATTGAGAAGATAATCGCGCTGAGTATAAAAACGTTCAATAGGTAAAAAATCGGTATCTTGTTTCAATTTATCTTGATAACGATTATGGGCAGTTATGGAACGAAGTGTTATGCCCGAATCAAATTGATGTGAAATATCAAGCGAAACCGACTCGCCTTGTGAATGGTTCCAACTAGGGGTTCCAGAATAAACAGCCCTTTTGGGGCCACTAACGCGGCCCCATAACGCCGCGCCGTCACGATAAGTTAAATGACTATAACGTAAAATGATATCGTCTGCGGTTGTAGGAGTCCAACGTAAGGATGTTTGACCATAATAGTTTTTGCGATCATCAGCTTTATCACCAGTATAGCGATTGTTAATAAATCCATCTTGTTGGTAAAATTGCCCTTGAACACTCGCATATAGCGTATCGTCAATTAACGGGGAACTAGTATCTAAACGAGTTAAATATTTATTGCGCTGACCCACCTCTAAATCAAGGCGAGCATAAGGTGAATTATCGGGCAAGCGCGTATAAATATTAACGACTCCTGCCTCGGCATTTTTACCATATATTGCTGATTGTGGGCCTCGTAACACTTCTACGCGGTCAACACCAATAAGATTATGTTCAAACCCTTGATTAACTAAAGTGGGAACTCCATCAACGGTCATTAGGACGGATGATGAAAATGCGGTTGCATAAGAGGTTAACCCACGCATAACAGGTGGATTAAAACCTGATTGACCAGTACTTTGAAAACTAAAATTTGGGGTTTGTCGCGCTAGCTTAGTTAAGTCTTCAATTCGTCGTTGCTGTAACTCTTCCGAAGTTAATACCGACAGACCGATAGGAATGTCTTGAGGGGATTGCTCTGTTTTATCGGCTGTAACCACAAGGGTTTGCATCTCGCCATAACTAAAAGAGATAAAACATATGCAACAACTAAAACTAATCGTTTTGTAAATGGATTTAATATTTATCATCGTAACAATTCCTACCTCCAGAAATAATGCTAATTACACATTAAGTAACCAATAAAAATTCATCGCTGTTAAAATACTTTTAATTATATTTGTAAATAATTATCATTATTGTTTAAAGATGTATGAAAAAAGCAGTAATATGTCTGAATTTATTAGAATGGGTAATAGCCAATAACGAGTAAAACGTCATGACAATGATAAATATCGCTAACAATGTCACGCATAATCTAAATAATGCAATAAACCCTTATCAGATTAAGCAATTTACTATTGAACCCGAGTTCAACCTTATTTACCTGAACTATCAACCTACAGATGATCAGATTGTGCGATCACATCATCCTTACAAAAAGTCGATGTTAGCCATTACAATAGGACTAAAAGGACAATCTTATTTTCGTACCGATAAGCATCCGGAAGTGTGTTTTAAGGCCAAACAGACAACAGTAACCACTTTTTCATCTATTCGAGGTGAGCGTTGCTATAAAAAAAATAATGTGACTGAGCAGCTACGGTTAATTGTTGGTGAATCAGTTCTACAGCGTTATCTTGGGGAACAAAGAACAGCCCAGTTATTTGGTGGTAGTTATTTAAAAAATCTTGCTTATCAAGCAACATCAGAGATGAATTTGTATCAAGCTAATGCCTTAGTTTATCAACTTTATCAAGCGCAAACAGATCCATTAAAATTGCATATGCATAGTTTGCACTTATTGGCTGATCATCTTGATTGGCTTTTACCTAAAACGGCTACTTTAAATGATAAATTGACTTCCCATGAGGTAAACAAACTTGAACAAGTACGGACAATTTTATTAACACAATATCAGCAACCGCTGACCGAAAACTATTTATGTCTAAAAGTAGGTTTAAATAGGACCAAACTAAAAAGTGGGTTTTCCAAGCTTTACAACATCACGCCATCGCAAATGTTATTAGCTATTCGTATGTATAAGGCACATCTATTATTAGAATCAGGTATGCAAGTCACTAAAACGGCATGGTTAGTGGGTTATCCTTATGCCAATAATTTTAGTGTAGCTTTTACACGCTATTTTGGCTATCCACCTAAATCAGTATTTAGGTAAATATAATAACAGTAATCGCTATAAGATATATTTTTGATATATTTTAAAAAATATTTCAATTTTATTTAAAACCGGTATTGCTTTATTATTTAATTACTATAATATAGCGACCTCTTTGACGCGGGGTGGAGCAGTTTGGTAGCTCGTCGGGCTCATAACCCGAAGGTCGTTGGTTCAAATCCAGCCCCCGCAACCAATTCAAACCGAATATTTATCCTATCTTAATTTGCCAAATCATTTATTGTACTTTGGGTATTTCCAATAATGTCGATACTGCCTCATTAATGCGTCTGGCAATATAGCTGTTATTCATTGTGTATAAATGAATACCATCCACATTTTGAGATATTAAATCAACAATCTGATCAATCGCATAGGCGATGCCAGCATCACGAAAAGCATCTGGATGGTGTTGGTATTTTTCCATTATTTGTTTGAATTTTTTAGGTAAATTCACACCACACATTGAAACCATACGCTCTATTTGATTTTTATTGGTAACTGGCATAATTCCCGCTTCAATCGGTACATTAATACCCATGTCATGAGCTTTGTCTAAAAAAGCAAAAAAGTAGTCATTATCAAAAAATAGTTGCGAAATTAATTGATCAGTTCCGGCATTGACTTTTTCTTTCAAATGAATCAAATCTTGCTTGAGTGTTGGCGCTTCAAGATGGCCTTCCGGATAACAAGCACCAATAATGTTAAAATCACCATTTTCTTTAATAAAAGACACCAGCTCACTGGCAAAACGAAAATCATTTTTTGGTTTCACGTTTGGATTTATATCACCACGTAAAGCAAGTACATTATCAATACCTGCGCATTTAAGATCGTGAAGAATCTTCTTCATCTCAATTTTATCAAAATTGATACCCGGTAAATGGGCCACACTTTCGATACCATAGGTATGCTTAACGGCGTGAGCAATATCGATAGTAGTTTGACCATTTAAGCTACCACCTGCACCATAGGTTACACTAATAAAATCAGGTTTAAAGTAACCAAGTTCACGTAAGGTGCTATATATGGTTTCTAACGGTGATGTCTTTTTAGGAGGAAAAACCTCAAAAGAAAATACCGTTTTTTTATTAAATAATTGACTAGTTTTCATCTCTATCATCCATTAGTTTTGTCATGATTTTCCTTATTGACGTTTCCGCCGCCTATTTAGGCGGCGGAAATAAGGTAAAACAAAATTAATTTACTTTATAAAAAACGGCATTAATTAAGTGTTTTTCTCACTTCTAAGGTTGCTTGTACCAAGTGTTGTAAGCTTTCGACCACCTCTTTCTCACCACGGGTTTTTAAACCACAATCTGGATTAATCCATAATTTTTGTTTTTCAATTTTGGCAAGTAATTCCTCAATTGTTGTTTTAATTTCAGCAACTGGTGGTACGCGTGGTGAGTGAATATCGTAAACACCCGGACCAACTTCAGTTTTAAAATTATTAGCTTTAAGTACATCGATTAATTGCAAGTTAGAACGTGATGCTTCAAACGAGATAACATCAGCATCCATTGCATCAATATCTTTAATAATGTCAGCAAATTCGCTATAACACATATGGGTGTGGATTTGGGTATCAGCTTGCACTTTACTGTGCACTAATCTAAATGCCGGAATTGCCCAATCGAGGTATTCACTATTCCAATCAGCTTTACGCAGTGGTAATTTTTCTTTGAGTGCCGCTTCATCAATTTGGATGATCTTAATGCCAGCAGCTTCCAGATCTAATACTTCGTCACCAATGGCTAATGCAATTTGGAATACTGATTCTTTTTGTGAAATATCTTCACGTGGGAACGACCAGTTAAGAATCGTTACCGGCCCTGTTAACATACCTTTAACTGGTTTATCAGTTAGGCTTTGCGCATATTGTGAATAGGCAACAGTAATCGGTTTTGAGCGTGAAATATCACCCCAAACAATAGGTGGCTTAACGCAACGAGTACCATAAGATTGTACCCATGCTTTTTCCGTGAACACAAAACCATTTAGGCTTTCACCAAAATATTCCACCATATCATTACGTTCAAATTCGCCATGAACCAAGACATCAATACCGATTTGTTCTTGCAATTTAATACACTGGGCAATTTTCTGTTTGTTAAATTCAGTGTATTCATTCAAGCAAATTTCACCTTTTTTGAATTTAGCACGATTTAAACGAACATCCGGTGTTTGTGGGAATGAACCGATAGTAGTAGTTGGTAATAATGGTAAATTAAACGCTTGTTTTTGCGTCGCTTCACGTACAGAAAACTCTGGTAGGCGGGTAAAATCAGACGCTTTTAAAGCCGCGACTTTTTGACGAACGCTTTGATTGGCACCTTCACGTTCACGGGTAAATAGCGTTTGATTTGCTTTATAAGCTGCATTGTTATCTGGATTGGAGTCATTAAATAACTGACCAAGTTCAGCCAGTTCTTGCAGTTTTTCTTGCGCAAAGGCAAAGTATGCACGTTGCTGAATAGTTAGTTTGGTCTCATTTTGTAAAGTGTATGGTACATGTAATAATGAACAAGACGTATTAATAACAATTTTTTCAGCGTTTTGCTTAATTTGATTTAATAACGCTAAAGTTTTTTGGTAATTGTTTTTCCAAATATTTTTGCCATTTACTACACCAGCAAATAACACTTTATTCGCGGGGAAACCATTATTTTTAAGTAAATTTAATGACTGTTTACCTTCAACAAAGTCAAGCCCAACACCATCAAATGGCAATGCTACTAACTCTTTGTAGCAGTCGCGCACATCACCAAAATAGGTTTGTAACACCACTTTAGTACTACCTTTAACAGCTAAAATAGCTTGATACAGTTCAGTAAATAGCGCGATATCATCTTTATTGAGATCAGTGACTAAAATTGGTTCATCAATCTGAATCCACTCAGCACCAAGCGCGGTAAATTTTTGAATAATATCTTGGTAGGACTTAATAATATCCGCTTTAAAATCAGTAAGCTGTTTGTTACCTAAATATTGGGCTAATTTGAAAAAGGTTAAAGCACCGATAACTACCGGTTTGGTTTGTATACCCAATGCTTTTGCTTCTTGATATTCATCAAAGGGTTTAGTGCCAGCAAGCTTAATTTGCACAGAATCTTCAATTTCAGGCACTAAATAGTGATAATTGGTATTGAACCATTTTTTCATCGCTAGTGCCCGCACATCGCCTTTATCACCTTGATAACCACGCGCCATAGCAAAATAACGATCAAGCTCTGGTAAACCTAAATCTTGATAACGTTTAGGAATAACATTGAGTAAACAAGCAGTATCTAATACTGCATCATAAAATGAAAAGTCATTAGATGAAATAAATGCGATTTTTTGTGCAGCTTGTTGTTGTAAATGCTCGACACGCAAAGCCTTAGCTTCGGCTAATAATTCAGCTTGGGTTTTATTGCCTTTAAAATAAGCTTCGGTAGCAAATTTAAGTTCACGCAGTTTACCAACTCGCGGATATCCAATAACAGCAGTATTCATTTTTCATTTCCTTTTATCACTTTTCTTTAGTGATAAAGAAGATAACAAAAAAAAATGCTATTGAATAATTCTAGTTTTTTATGGATTGTTATAGTTTATATCTATATCAAATGAGTATAACTTTCTTTATTAAAAAGCTAACTATATAAAAATATATCTTAACTAATTAATATTATTTATTTTTTATTTATTAACGCGTGAATAGTATAAATAGTTTAATTATTTTATTGATAATAATTCTCATTATCATTAAAATAATGGTAATTACATTTCACAAAGAGATTTTAGTTATGTTAAAGACATCGACAATTAGCCTTGAAGAAATAAATAATACCGTGCATATTCCCGATCATCAGTCTGGTTTTTTTCGAAAACTATGGGCGTTTTCAGGACCGGGAGCATTAGTTGCTGTAGGTTATATGGATCCAGGTAATTGGATCACTTCTATACAAGGCGGCGCACTTTATAGTTATTTACTGTTATCAGTTATATTAATATCAAGTTTAATCGCCATGCTACTTCAAGCTATGTGTGTAAAAATAGGTGTAGTCACTGGTATGGATTTAGCCCAAGCAACTAAGTCCATGGTGGGGCGAAAGGTATCTTTTTGTTTGTGGATATCAACCGAACTCGCAATTATTGCTACCGAAATAGCCGAAGTTATTGGTAGTGCAGTAGCACTAAACTTGTTATTTGATATTCCATTACTCATAGGTGTGCTATTAACGGTATTTGATGTAATTATTCTTTTATTACTCATGCGTTTTGGATTTAGAAAAATAGAAGCAATTGTATTTTGTTTAATTGCAACTATTTTTATTATATTCACCTATGAGGTTTTAAGAGCATCGCCTGAACTAAGTGAAGTAATTAATGGCTTTATTCCAAGAACAGATATTTTTACTGCATCAATTAAAGGTCACGATTCGGCATTGGTGATAGCGCTTGGTATTGTTGGTGCAACAGTTATGCCACATAACCTATACCTGCACTCATCTATTGTGCAAACCCGAAAATATGATAGGAAGAAAACCGCAAGTCTAAAAGATGCAATTAAATATGCAACGATTGACTCTAATCTACAATTATCATTTTCATTTATTATTAATTGTTTATTACTGATTCTTGGCGCAGCGCTATTTTTTGGTAATGACCCTGATGATCTTGGTCGCTTCACGCAACTTTATGATGCTTTAAAAAATCCACAAATGGTTGGTCCGGTAGCGAGTTCAATCATGGCTACCTTGTTTGCAGTGGCTTTGCTAGCATCAGGCCAGAACGCCACTATCACAGGTACTTTGACTGGGCAAATAGTGATGGAAGGATTTATAAACTTCTCCATTCCACTTTGGGCAAGAAGACTTATAAGTCGGGGATTAGCAGTAACGCCAGTTATTTTATGTATCTGGATATGGGGCGACAGGGAAAGTATCGTAGAAAATTTATTAATATACACTCAAGTATTTTTAAGTATAGCCTTACCTATATCAATGGTTCCTTTAATACTAGTAACCTCTAACAAAAAATTGATGGGTGAATTTGTTAACTGCAAGCTAACTATTATTTTAGGCTGGTTAGCCACAGTTTCTTTGGTAATTTTAAATTTACAACTAATTTATGAAGTAATTAGTTCATTATTTTAAGCATACCTAATCCTAAATATTTTTGTCTGATTAAAAATATTATTCGGTTATAAAAGTACATGGATAGTTAGTCTATCCATGTACTTTTTTAGTTTATGCTATCTGTAACGCAAAAACTATTGATTAACACCCATGTACAAATTTATTACGGTTAACTTAACAGACTGATTTACGATAAGTTATCAAACATGAGCATTAATTTTATCCCAAGCTTATCCACATGATGATAACAAGAATTGAACAAAATTAAGATTGCAATTTTAGTTATTTAAATGTTCAATTAAGTATCTTTAATTAAATTAAAAAACTGTATTTATTTACAGTATTTTTATTGATATACTAGCTTTAAATTTAACTGGTCTAATACATTGATTTATTATGATAACCCAATTAACTATCAATAATTTTGCTATCGTTGATCAGCTATTAGTTGATTTTACAATAGGTATGACGGCCATTACTGGCGAAACTGGCGCTGGTAAATCTATTGCTATTGATGCACTAGGGCTTTGTTTAGGGAATCGTTCTGATGCTTCTTCTATTCGGCCAGGTGCAGATCGGGTTGATATTTCTGCCTGTTTTCTTCTTGATGATACACCGACCGCATTGTCTTGGCTTAAAGAAAACCAACTTGATGAAGGTAATGAGTGTATTTTACGTCGAGTTATTAATCAAGATGGCCGTTCTAAAGCATTTATTAATGGTCGAGCGGTACCTGTTTCACAATTAAAAGACCTAGGGCAGATGCTGATTCAAATTCATGGGCAACATGAACATCAACGACTTTTACGTAGTGAATACCAACAGCTTCTTCTTAATCATTATATGAATGAACCTGAGCTACTTTCGCAAATGCATCAAGCTTATAAGCAATGGAAAAATGCTTGCCATGCTTATCAACAATATGAAACCTCAAAGCAAGAGCGCGATGCACATATGCAACTTTTGCAGTATCAATTAAAAGAGTTAAATGAATTTTCACCTATCGAGGGGGAATATCAACAAATCGATGAAGAATATAAACGATTATCTAATAGCGAACAGTTAATTAACCTTAGTCAGCAATCTGTGATGCTATTAGAAGAAGCTGATGAATATAATATTAATAACTTACTTAATAGTGTTAAACATAGTGTTCACGAACTGTCAGAACTCGATCCTACCTTAAATAACATTTATAACATGCTAGAAGAAGCTTCCATCCAGATTAAGGAAGCAAGTTATGAATTGCGTCATTATAGTGAAAATTTAGAAATAGATCCGGCGCGTGTAATGCAACTTGAACAACGATTATCTAAACAGATTGCACTTGCTCGTAAACATCATGTTTCACCCGAAGCACTACCAGAATTACATCAAAATCTTTTAACCGAGTTTAAACAATTTAATCAACAAGACGAGCAAAGTGAGCAACTTAAAGCAAATATTAGCAAATATCATCAATTAGCATTAGAAATAGCAAATAAATTGCATCAAAAGCACGTGACAGTCAGTAAAACCTTAGCCAAAAAAGTAACCGCTATTATGCAAGAATTATCAATGCCAAATGGGCTATTTAACATTGAGATAATTTTTGATGAAAATCGTTTAAATGAAGATGGTGCTGACCAAATAACATTTTTAGTTAGTACCAATGCTGGGCAAAATACACAACCACTTGCTAAAGTGGCATCGGGTGGTGAATTGTCACGAATAGCATTGGCTATTCAAGTGTTAACAGCACAAAAAATGGATACACCGGCATTGATTTTCGATGAAATTGATGTCGGTATTAGTGGTCCAACTGCGGCCAAAGTTGGGCAATTATTAAGGCAGCTTGGTCAATCAACCCAAGTCATTACTGTCACGCATTTACCACAAGTGGCAGGACATGCGAATCAACACTATTTTGTCAGTAAACAAACCAACAAAAAACAAACTTCTACTGATATGCAAAAATTAGACAATAATGGGCGATTGAACGAGCTCGCCCGGTTGTTAGGCGGTGATAAAATTACAGAAGCAACATTAGCTAATGCTAAAGAGTTACTTATTATCTAACTCAATTGTGGTAATATAGCGCTTTCTGTTGGCATGAAGGAAGCTTGATTATGAATCTATCTGGTAAACGTATTTTATTAGGGATCAGTGGTGGTATTGCTGCTTACAAGTGCCCAGATCTGGTGCGTCAATTAAAAAAAGCTGGTGCACAAGTCCATGTAGTACTCACCGATTCAGCTAAGCACTTTGTTACACCTTTGACACTACAAGCTGTTTCTGGTAACCGGGTTGCCAACGATTTATTTGATCCATCAGCCGAACTTTCAATGAGTCATATTGAACTGGCTAAATGGGCTGATCTGGTGTTAATTGCGCCTGCAACTGCTAATATTATTGCTAAAATCGCCAATGGTATTGCTGATGATTTGTTATCTACAATTTGTTTAGCAACCTCTGCTCAAATTGCAATAACACCCGCGATGAATCAACAAATGTATAAAGCAGCAGCGACACAACATAATTTGTCTGTCCTTGATTCCAGAAAAATTTTGATTTGGGGGCCACAGGACGGTTATCAAGCATGTGGAGACATTGGTCCTGGTCGTATGCTTGAACCTAATGCTATTGTTGAACATATCAATTATTATTTTTCATCTGCTACTAAACTAACCGGAATGTCTATCACTATCACTGCCGGGCCAACTATTGAAGAGATTGATCCGGTTCGTTATATTAGTAATTATAGTTCAGGGAAAATGGGCTTTGCTATTGCCAAAGCTGCTGCCGAAATGGGGGCGACAGTCACATTAATTAGTGGTCCAGTACATTTAGACACCCCAAATAATGTAACGCGTATTGATGTAAAAAGCGCTGAAGAAATGTACAAAATAGCATTAAATCAAGCCAAGACATCAACTATTTTTATTTCATGTGCAGCGGTTGCCGACTATCGAGCAGCAACAATCGCTTCTCAAAAAATAAAAAAAACTAATGATAATAATGAGCTGGTTATCAAATTAGTTAAAAATCCGGATATCGTTGCTTCTGTAGCTGCATTAAACAAACAACGCCCATTTGTGGTAGGATTTGCAGCAGAAACCAATGATGTTAAAACCTATGCACTTAAAAAATTAAGTGCTAAAAATTTAGATTTAATTTGTGCTAATGATGTTTCTAATAAAAAAATTGGCTTTAATTCTGATCAAAATGCATTAACGGTTTATTGGCAAAACGGCGAACAAACGTTACCATTAGATAATAAAAATATATTAGCACAGCAGTTACTTGAAATAGTTATAACACAATATAAAGCGAGTTGTAATGAAAAGAAAAATTGATATTAAACTATTAGATAAACGCTTAGGCAATGAGTTTCCACTTCCTACTTATGCAACAGAAGGATCAGCTGGTATTGATTTACGTGCTATGTTTGAAAAAACAACGGAAATTAAACCTGGTGAAACCATTTTAACCCCAACTGGTTTATCGATGCACATAGCAGATCCTAACTTAGCTGCATTAGTTTTACCCCGTTCAGGACTTGGTTCTAAAAATGGTATCGTACTTGGTAATTTAGTTGGATTAATTGATTCTGATTATCAAGGTCAATTGTTTGTACCACTTTGGAATCGTAGTCAAACACCTTTTACTATAGAAATAGGTGATCGAATTGCTCAGCTAATTATTGTACCAGTAGTGCAAGCGGAATTTAATATTGTTGATGAATTCACCGAATCGCAACGTGGAGAAGGTGGTTTTGGGCATTCGGGTAAAAAATAATCGTGAACACCAAAAATAGAAATCGCAAAGAGGATATTTTACAAGCATTGGCAACCATGCTTGAATCCAATGAAGGTACACAACGTATTACTACGGCGAAATTAGCTGCTACAGTTGGCGTTTCTGAAGCAGCACTTTATCGACATTTTCCAAGTAAAACCAAAATGTTTGAAAGTTTAATTGTCTATATTGAAGATATCTTGCTATCACGAATAAATGTGATTTTGCAAGATGAACCCAAAACCTTTACTCGCCTGCAACTTATTTTAGCATTGATACTAGGTTTTTCTGAAAAAAACCCAGGGCTTACTAGAATTATGACTGGGCATGCATTAATGTTTGAGCAAGAACAGTTACAAGAACGTATCAGTCAACTATTCGAACGTATTGAAACACAAATTAGGCAAGTTTTGCGTGAGCGAAAAATTCGTGAAGGGGTTGCTTTTATTACTGATGAACGCATTTTATCTAGCCAACTATTAGCTTTTTGTGAAGGAATGATGGTTCGTTATTCTCGTTCCGGTTTTAAATACCTACCAACAACTAATTTTGATACACGCTGGACTTTATTGGCCAAACAGTTAGTTTAAGTAAATTAAACATAGTCATATTGCGACCTAAATTTTCTGTTACCAATTACAGAGGATAATAAAATGAATTTTAAAGATGTTTTTGATCACTTACTTTCATTTATTGATAAATACGATGGCGTTGTGCTTAGTTATATTGCTCACTTTTGTTTTGCTATTATTATTTTTTTTCTTGGTAGAACAATAGCCAGATTTATTAGTAAACAGCTCAAACGGGTATTAACCATCCGTAATGTCGATCCCACAGTGGTTAAGTTTGTTAGTACTTTGGCTTATTACGCCATTATTATTATCACTTTAGTTGCTGTTCTTGGCCAATTAGGTGTCCAAACGGCTTCAATTGTTGCTGTAATTGGTGCTGCGGGTTTAGCTATTGGTTTAGCATTACAAGGCTCACTCTCTAATTTTGCCGCAGGTGTAATTTTAATTATCTTTCGTCCTTTTAGAGTGGGTGAGACCGTTATCATCAATAATCAAAAAGGTATAATTGATTCTATCCAAATTTTTTCAACCACCATTATCACACCAACCAATGAAATGGTAGTTATTCCAAATGGACAAGTTGTTAGTGCTAATATTATTAACTTTAGCCGTTTACCCGAAAGACGTTTAGATCTGGTTGTCAATGTTGGATATGATGCAAATATTCAACAAGTTTATCAAGTTTTAAGGCTAGCGGTGAGTCAAACTAATAATATTTTAACTCGCAAAGAACCGACTATCCGTTTAGATGTGTTAGATGCTTCATCCATGAATTTTAGTGTATTAGTTTGGACTTTAAATGAAAATTATGGTGCAGTTAAAAGTGAATTACTTGAGAATATAAAAAATCGACTAACTGAAAATAATATCAATATTCCATACCCTACCATGGATGTGAATGTCAACACTAACCAATAACAATTTAGCTTAATTACACCGTCGACAATTGATCGACGGCAACGCTTTAAAAAAGAACTATCTTAAATATCTTGATCCATATTTAGAGCTGGTTTTTCACAGTCTGGGCTACCAACTATTTTAGCAGGTACACCTGCAACCGTCGTATGCTGTGGCACAGATTCTAACACTACAGAGCCGGCACCAATTTTAGCACCTTTACCTATTTCAATATTACCTAAAATAGTTGAATGCGCACCAATCATTACACCTTCACGAATTTTAGGGTGGCGATCGCCATTTTCTTTACCTGTGCCACCTAATGTCACTGATTGTAAAATGGAGACATCGTTTTCAATAACCGTTGTTTCACCAATTACAATTCCGGTAGCATGATCAAACATCACTCCAGATCCAATATTAGCTGCAGGATGAATATCAACGCCAAACACAATGGCAATCTGACTTTGAAAAAAAATAGCCAGTGATTTACGATTTTGTTGCCAAAGCCAATGCGCGATACGATAAGCTTGTAAAGACAAAAAACCTTTATAATAAAGCAATGGCGTGGAATAATAATTGGTTGCAGGATCGCGAATATACACAGCTAAAATATCAGTTATGGCTGATTGAATGATATGTTGATCTGCTTGATAAGCTTGCCATGCAATCTCACGGATCTCAATAGCTGGCATAACTTGTGTCGCAAGTTTATTAGCTAAAATATAACTTAATGCACTATCTAAATTGTCATGGTTGAGCAATGTGGCATGAAAATAACTTGCTAACATAGGTTCACTTTCAATTAATTGCAACGCTTCATGGCGAATGGTTTGCCATAACATATCAGATTTAACAACTGTTTTTACTACATTCACACCAAGTTCCTATATACATTAACCAACATTGTTAACATTGTTTCGCAAACTTATTCAGGAAGCAAGTTTTGTATTAATTTATTATGGCTTAAAAAGCAAAATGGAAACATTTTGTTTCCATTTTTATTCAATATCACACGGTTTAAAATTATTGTTACTTAGCTTTTTTATCATCACTTAAAGTAAATATAGCAATCACCAAAATAAATAGCACAATACTTGCCAGTACATAAAATGTTGTTGAATAGCCTGTATTATCAAATAATTTACCCACCAACCATGACAACACAATAACACCCACATTTGACGAAATATTAAATCCGACTAAATATAATGTAGAAGATAACCTTTCATCAAAATTGCTTACAGCATATTTAAATACAGCCAAAATGAATAATGGTGTTTCAATAGCATGGAAAAGCTTAACAACCGAAATCAAATAAACATTATCCAATGTTGCTGATAACGAAATTCGGCAAATCATTACCAATGCGGCAACTAATAATGATTTTTTAGCACCAACTTTATTAATAAAGAAAGGCGCCAAAATCATACAAGTTGCTTCTAAAAAGACTTGGAACGAATTCAAATAACCATATATTCTGTAGCCATCTTCAGGTGTTATAAAAAAGCTAGTATAAAAATTTGGAAATAGTTGCTGATCATAAATAGTATAAAAACTATTAGTTCCGATTATAAAAAAGACAAATAACCAGAACTTTTTCATACTAAATAAAGAAAAGATTTCATTCATAGTTGGAATTGTAGTGATTTTCTCAACAACTACTTCACTGGTATTTTCGGTTGATGATGCTGAATAATGTTTTGGCTTAAACAAAATATTAATAGCAAAAAAGATTGCAGCGACAGCCGATGCCATCCAAAAGTTAATATGAGGATCAATACCAAATAAGATACCAGCAACAAAAGTTGCAGCGGCATAACCAAATGATCCCCAAAATCGAGCCGGACCAAATTCAAACCCAAACAATCGACTAATTCGTTCAATGAAAGAGTCAACCAATGCACATCCAGAGATAAAACCAGCACTTAAAACTGGCGCACCAATACACACACCTACAATAAAATTATTTCTCAATAACGGTTCATACACATAGATTAAAAACGGACCAATCATTATCATAATAACACTTTGAAAAGTAATCACCGCTTTACCTATTTGCAATTTATCTTGAATGACACCATAAAAGATCATGAAGAACATCGCCGCAGCAGAATTAGCTGAATAAACAATTGCCAGATCTTCACCCGATAGTCCAATTTTACTTTTTAACCAAATAGCATAAAAAGACCACCAAAGTGACCAAGCGGCATAAAAGGTAATAAGATAACCCGACGAGAACCAATAGTTTCTATTTTGTATTATATTCATGTTCATTCTCTTATTTAGTTGAAGTTTAACGTTAACATGTTAATGTTAACATTATTGTCATAATTAACTCGAAATAGAAACAATCAATTATCGTAAATGTTACTTTGCTCACACTTTTTATCATTTATATTTGTGGTATTATCACATACAAGTAATAACTGATAATTTTTATCTTATAGAGCAAAAGGATTTAAATATGGCTTCATTAAAGGATGTCGCAAAGTTAGCCTCTGTCTCTTTGATGACAGTTTCTCGCGCTATTAATAATCCGGAAAAGTTAAACAAAGAAACCTATACACGTGTAAAACAGGCTATAGAGCAACTTAATTATGTACCTGACTTATCAGCCAGAAAAATTCGTGGTGATAGTTCAGGGCCGAGAGCAATTGGTGTATTAGCTTTAGAAACAGCAATGACGCCGTTTTCAGTAGAATTATTACAAGCAATAGAAAAGACCGCACAACATCATGGTTGGAATACGTTTATAGTTAATTTATTTGATGATAAAGATCCAGATCATGCCATCAATACATTGCTATCTTATCGTCCTAACGGCATTATTTATACCACGATGGGACTACGAAAAGTTGATCTTCCAGAAAAATTGCTTGAAAAAAATTTAGTATTAGCCAATTGTATTAGCGATTCAGAACAACTAGCTTGCTATATTCCAGATGACTATTTAGGTCAATATCAAGCAATGCAACAAGTGATAAAAAAAGGCTACCAAAAACCATTATGCATCTTTTTATCAGAAAAAACATTAGCAGGCAATACACGTCGTAAGGCTGCTGAACGAGCCTGGCTTGATGCAGGTAACAATTTAAAAGACATGGTTAGTTATCATACACAAACCAACCAACAAAACATTACTCAAGAATATATGTTGACAATTGATATTTTGAAAAAGCATTGTCACAAAAAACCAGATTTTGATGTATTAATTTGTGGTAATGATCGTATTGCTTTTCTTGCCTATCAATATTTACTTGGTCAAGGATTTCATATACCAAAAGACGTCGCCGTATTAGGATACGACAACATGGTCGGAACTGGCGAACTCTTTTATCCACCGCTTTCAACCATACAATTACCGCATTATGAAATTGGTGAACAAGCAGCGTTACACATTATAACCGGTAAAACAAATAAGGAGACAACTTATATTGCATCTCCTTATTTACCAAGAGAATCGTTATAAATCTGATGAAATAAACTCGCCGTCACAAAAGCGGTAACGTGAGATTAAAAATCATTCATAAATCGATTTTAACTGCCAGCCCTCTAATTTTGTAATTTTAGCAAAACCATTTTCAGCAAATAAGTTGACTATACGTTTGGCTGGTAGTTTTGGATAAATACGGCTTGAAAAACTATATAAATTATCATTAACAAATACCTCAACAGAAGATGTATCAACATAAACATGTAACATTAATTTTTTTGTTCTTGGTAGTGGTACACTTCGATAACCTTTTAACTCAACGCCAGAAAGACTGCGATCGAGTACTAATCGATTTGATTGTAAATCAACATATAGCAGTGTTGCTTGTTTACCATCTTTAGTTGCGGCAAGTTGTAAACCAAAACGTTCAGCATCACTTTGGCTTAAATCAAATTCAACTTTTAGCTCACAGTGAACCAATTCAATATTGGTATTTTTTAACTCATTGTTAAGTGATATATCGGTTAATAATATTGGTGTTTCACGAAGTGCTGCTAATTCCTTTATTGGGCGATTACGTACATTATCATTATGATCTAAAATTAATTCACGCGGCAGAGTAAATGAGCCCATCCATTTATCATTTTTACTCGGCATGATTGATTCCCACATATCCATCCAAGCAAACATGATGCGTCTACCATCGGCCGCTAAAAAAGATTGGGGAGCATAAAAATCATGACCAAAATCCATTTCTTGGAAAGGTTTAATAATTGAAAATTGTTGTCCCGGTTGCCAATTACCAACAATATAACCAGATTGAAACAAATTACGGTATTTATAACCTTTGGCTTGCATACCTTGTGGGGAGAACATCAAAATCCATTTATCACCAAGAGGGAAAAAATCTGGACATTCAAGCATATACACATTTGGATCTATATTGCTTACCACTACCTGATCAAATGTCCAATTTTTTAAGTCATCCGATCGATAAAGTAAAATTTGACCAACATCTTGTAAATCACGTTGCCCAACCACCATCCACCATTTACCATCTTGCTGCCACACTTTAGGATCACGAAAATGCATAATACCTTCTTTTGGCGCAACGATAGTACCGTGTTTTTCAAAATGAATACCATCTTTACTAGTTGCAAGGCATTGAGTTTGTCGAATTTGCTCTTGTTTACCTTGACCTTCTAACCAAATATGACCGGTATAAATTAAACATAATTCACCATTATTATCGACTGCCGAACCAGAAAAGCAACCACTCTTATCAAACTCATTACCGGGCGCAATAGCAATAGGCAACCTTCGCCATGTCACTAAATCATCACTAACAACATGCCCCCAATGCATTGGCCCCCAGTTTTCATCATAAGGATGATGTTGATAAAAAGCATGATATTGGCCTTTAAAATAGATCAAACCATTAGGATCATTCATCCAGCCCGCAAGGGGTGATATGTGAAAATGAGGATAATATTGTTTGTTCATTTGTTTTTCTAAATTTTTAACAGCTTGATTTGCATCATTGATAGCAGTAGACATAAAATCACCTCTTTTATCCAGTATTAGATAGTTTGGCTAACATACTACGCCAAATTAACTGTTAACGTTAACTTTTAATAAAAGAATAGCTTAAAAATGTGATGATAATCACACATTTTTAACGTTAACAATGAATTTTTTGCTAAATGATTTAGTCTATGGCTAGTTTTTAAAGTGATTGTTATTAATTATCACGACAAACAGCACAGCAATTATTTTTAACTAATAATCAAAGATTACTAATTTTATAACATTTAGTGCAATCTTTAACTATGCTAAATTAGCAGAACAATTAACTATAATCGAGTAAAAAAATGAATAATACTAAAGTTTGGTCTCTTGGCGATGCGGTGGTTGATTTATTGCCATTTGGTGATATGACTTATCAAGCTTGCGCAGGAGGAGCACCAGCCAATGTTGCCATTGGCGTAGCAAAATTAGGACTACCGTCCGCTTTTATTGGTCGAGTTGGAAATGATCCATTTGGACACTTTATGGAAAAAACCTTTAGCGAATTCCATGTTGATTGTCAAAGCCTTGAAAAAGATGACTATTATAAAACCAGTACGGTTGTGGTCGATTTGGGTAAGAATGGTGAACGTAGTTTTACCTTCCTGGTTTCTCCCTCTGCCGATCAATTTTTATCAAAGCAAGCAATACCTGATTTTAACCAAGATATTCTACATTTTTGTTCTTTAGCCTTAGTTGGGCAAACTTGTAGACAAACATTAAAGACAGCAATTGAAAGTCTTACCGCCAAAAATGGATTGATTAGTTTTGATGTCAATTTGCGTGAGCAAATGTGGGCCGATAAAAATGAAATGCGCATTATAATTAATCAATTTTGCCATGATGCCGATATATTAAAACTTTCGGACGATGAGCTTTTTTGGTTAACTCAATGTAATGATTGGGATAAAGCGCTAGAAAAATTACAACAACATTATCAATCACCATTAACGTTAGTTACCAAAGGTAGTGAGGGCAGTATAGTATTATGGCAGGGGAAAACCTTTTCTTTTGACTCCTATCACGTAAATAGTGTTGATACCACTGGTGCTGGCGATGCTTTTGTTGCTGGTTTATTAAGTAGTATTGCTTCATCTGGTATGCCTGATGATAAGTTAATGTTAGAAAGTATGATGACCATAGCTAGTGCATGCGGTGCTTTAGCCACCACGAAAAAAGGAGCCCTTACTGCGCTACCTGATAGTAGTTTTTTACAGTCTTTTATTAATGATAACCCAACTTTGTCAGCCAAACAGATGAGTTAATATTATGATAGAAAAAGAGAAAATGTTGGCGGGTCTTCTTTATGATCCTTGTACAGATACTTCACTAGCCAATGAACGGCTTTATGCACAAGACCTTTGTTTTCAACTAAATCAACTATCACCATTAGAGGTTGATAAACGTAAGCAATTGTTTGAAACCTTATTGGGTAAAACAGCACAACAATTTACCATTATGTCTGGCTTTCAATGCGATTATGGCTATAACATTGAAATTGGTGAGAACTTTTTTGCTAACTTTAACTGCATCATGTTAGATGCAGCTCGAATTTCATTTGGTGATAATGTGCTTGTTGCACCCAATTGTGGTTTTTATACCTCAGGCCACCCACTTGAGAGTGAGATTCGTAATAGCGGCCTTGAGTTTGCAAAACCAATTACCATCGGTAATAGTGTTTGGATAGGGGGGAATGTAATAGTACTCCCTGGCGTAACAATTGGTGATAATTCGGTGATTGCGGCTGGTAGTATTGTTGATCGAGATATTCCTAGTAATGTTGTAGCATTGGGAAGTCCTTGTCGCGTTTATAAACAACTGCCTAACTCATAAAGTTACATTATTATTATAAAACGCTACACTGTGATCTTGCCCATTCATCAATAGCCAGTACGTCATCAATAGTCGACGGTTCAGGAAAATTAAGTTTATCCAAAACCGTTGACACATTTTTAGCAATATCCATAAAACCAATTTTATTACGTAAAAAAGCATCAACCGCAATTTCATTGGCTGCATTAAGTGCAGTTGTACTTGCTTGTCCTTGTTTTGAAGCTTCAATAGCAAGCTTTAAGCAAGGATAACGATTAAAATCGGGTTCATTAAAGGTTAACGCCGAAATTTTACTGAAATCTAGTGGTGGTACGGTTGATGATACTCGTTCTGGATAAGACATAGCGTAAGCAATCGGCGTACACATATCTGGTACACCCAGTTCTGCCACTACACTACCATCTTGATAACGTACCATTGAGTGAATAATAGATTGCGGATGAATGATAATTTCCATTTCATCAATACTTGCATTAAATAGCCAACGCGCTTCGATATATTCAAGCCCTTTATTCATCATAGTGGCTGAATCTACAGAGATCTTTTTACCCATTGACCAATTAGGATGCGCAATAGCTTGTTCTGGGGTAACCGAAGTCAGCTTAGTTAAATCCAAATCTCGAAATGGTCCACCCGATCCGGTTAAAACAATTTTAGTGATCCCATAATCAGCTAGCTTAACAAAACCTAAATTCTGCTGCACTAAAGCCGGTAAACTCTGGAAAATAGCATTATGTTCACTATCAACTGGCAATAACTGCGCACCATACTGTTTAACCGCTTGCATAAATAAGTTGCCACACGTCACTAATGACTCTTTATTTGCTAATAAAATACGTTTACCCTTATGAATTGCAGCTAGCGTCGGTTTTAAACCAGCAGCCCCTACAATTGCAGCCATTACATAATCGACTTCAGCAAGTTGCGCTAAATCACAAATGGCCTGCTCACCATTCAATACTTCAATATCCAATTTTAGATTAACTAGATTATGCTTAAGTTGTACAGCAGCTTGTTCATTAGCCATTGCCACATATTTGGGCATAAATTCAAGGCATTGGGCAGTCATTTTTGTAACATTGTTACCACCAACTAATGCCAACACATTAAATAAATGTGGATTCTGGCGAATAACCGCTAAGGTACTACAACCAATAGAGCCTGTTGATCCTAAAATTGTGATATTTTTCATATTAATATATGCTTATATTAATAGTTGCTTGATGAGGTATCTGAACCAGATACAATAGCAATGCCAGCACTTGCACCCAACCTTGTAGCACCTGCTTGTATCATTTTTTCAGCAGTTTGACGATCTCGAATTCCACCAGACGCTTTAACACCCATTTTTTCACCTACTGTTTCACGCATCAATTTAACATCTTCAACTGTCGCACCTGATACACTAAAACCAGTTGATGTTTTAACGAACGCTACATCAATTTCTTTACACAGGGTACAAACTTTAACAATCTCTTCTTTAGTTAATAAGCAGGTTTCCAAAATAACTTTTAACGGTACTTCACCGCAGGCTTTAAATACCGCATTAATATCGTTTTTAACTGCATCCCAATCATTACTTTTTAACCAACCGACATTGATCACCATATCAATTTCTTGAGCACCAGCTTTGATAGCCATTTCAGTTTCATAAGCTTTAGCCGAAGTTAACATTGCACCAAGCGGAAAACCAACTACCGAACAAACTTTAACATCACTACCTTTTAATAAGCTAGCAACTAAAGGAACATAGCCTGAATTAACACACACAGAATAAAAATGGTACTCTTTGGCTTCGTTACAGAGTTTTCTAATCTGATCTTCTGTCGCATTCATAGCGAGTAAAGTATGATCAATATACTTAGCATAATTCATAATAATTCCTTAAATTGTATTAAAAATTGAGTGTAGACATCACTCTAAAATGGTAAATAGCATTTATTATAAAACTATTTTATAAATAAAATACAGTAAACAAGCGAAAATAGCCGACAACCTTTAGGGATTGTTTATTTTTTAATTAATGCCTGATTTTATGGTATTGGATCAATACTAAATAGAGTTAAAAACATCATTCTAAGCTTTGATGTTACATATCGTTTTTATGCTAGAATTTTGTTTTATATAAAATGCTGTAATGATTATTACAGAGAATTATTGATGGATTTTGCCCAGTCAAAGCTGGGCTATAAATTAACTCGCTACCAATGAACGTTAGTATTAAAATTCCATTAACTCTTTTTCTTTCTCAGCCAAAGTGGCGTCAAGTTTTTTAATCGCTGCATCCGTTGCTTTTTGAATCAAATCTTGTGCTTTACGTTCATCATCTTCAGAAATTTCTTTATCTTTTAATAACGCTTTGATTTGGTCGTTAGCATCACGACGAATATTACGAATCGATACCCGTCCTTGTTCAGCTTCGTTGCGAACAATTTTAGTTAAATCACGACGACGTTCTTCGGTTAGTGGTGGTAACGGTACTCGAATTACTGTACCAGCTGAAGCCGGATTTAAACCTAAATCAGACGTTAAAATCGCTTTTTCAATAACTGGAGTTAGTGACTTATCAAATACTGTGATAGCTAATGTTCTGGCATCTTCAGCCACCACATTGGCTAATTGACGAAGTGGTGTTGGGCTACCATAGTACTCAACCATAATACCATCTAGTAAACTTGGTGAAGCTCGACCTGTTCTGACTTTAGAAATATGAGTTTGAAACGCTTCGATACTTTTTTCCATGCGCGCTTGCGCTTCTTTTTGAATCTCATTTAACATAATAAAAAACCTTATTTAAAATAAAGAGGGCTAACAACTGACTGTGGCCTGATTATTAATTAATGTCCCTTCTTGCTCGCCTAAAATAACACGACGTAACGCACCTGGTTTATTCATATTGAACACACAAATCGGTAAATTGTGGTCGCGGGCTAAGGTAAATGCGGCTAAGTCCATTACTTTTAATTCATCATCTAACACTTTTTCATAATTTAGTGTTTTATACAGTGTTGCATTTGGATCTTTAACAGGATCAGCTGAGTAAACGCCATCTACTTTGGTTGCTTTTAAAACCACATCAGCTTCAATTTCAATACCACGTAAACAAGCAGCTGAATCAGTAGTGAAAAAAGGATTACCAGTCCCTGCAGAAAGGATAACCACTTTACCATGACGAAGCAAACTAATAGCCTCAGTCCAACGGTAATCATCACATACACCATTTAATGGGATGGCAGACATTAAACGAGCATTAACTTCAATTCGATGCAAAGCATCTCGCATCGCTAGTCCATTCATCACTGTTGCTAGCATTCCCATATGATCGCCAACCACGCGATTCATTCCTGCTTTAGCAAGACCGGCACCACGAAATAAATTCCCCCCCCCGATAACAACTGCAACTTCAATCTTCATTTCGATTAATTCTTTAATTTCTTGAGCCATTCGATCAAGAATCGTTGCATCAATACCAAAACCTTCATCACCTTGCAGTGCTTCACCACTCAGTTTTAGAAGAATACGTTTATAAAAAGGGGTTACCATATGAAGTCTCACTAATTTGTTATTTAATTACCTAAAAAGCTAGGGGACTAGCTATTAATAATTTTAAAATATTTTGTAGATAAACAAAACCGCCTTAACGGCGGTTTTTGTAAAACAATTAAGATTGTTTCGACATCGCTGCTACTTCGGCTGCAAAATCGACTTCGACTTTTTCAATACCTTCACCCACTTCAAAACGGATAAATGTAGCAATTGTCGCTTTCTTTTCTGTTAATAAATCACCCACAGTTTTGCTTGGATCCATTACAAATGGTTGACCTGTTAGTGATACTTCACCAGTGAATTTACGCATACGGCCTTCAACCATTTTTTCAGCTATTTCACGTGGTTTACCTGATTGCATTGCAATATCAATTTGGATTTTACGTTCATGTTCAACCACGTTCGCAGGTACATCACTTGGGTTAACATATTCTGGTTTGCTTGCAGCAATATGCATTGCAATGTGCTTAACTAGTTCATCGTCACAACCACTATTTGCTGCAACTAATACACCAATACGTGCACCATGTTGGTAAAGACCAACTACATCACCAGCGATTTCAGCAACACGACGGATGCTAATATTTTCACCAATTTTAGCTACTAAAGCGGTACGTTCTTCTTCAAATTTTGCTTGTAAAGTAGCCAGATCTTTAATGCGATCATTTAACGCTGTTGTTGCTACTTTTTCGCAGAATGCTAAGAAACCAGCATCTTTCGCAACAAAGTCTGTTTCGCAGTTAATTTCTAAAATCACACCAAACTTTTTATCAGCCGAAATTTTAGAAATAATTACACCTTCAGCAGCAACACGACCTGCTTTTTTAGCTGCTTTTGCTTGACCAGATTTACGCATATTGTCGATAGCAAGATCAATATCACCATTTGCTTCAACTAATGCTTTTTTACATTCCATCATACCTGCGCCGGTTCTTTCACGCAGTTCTTTTACCATAGAAGCGGTAACTTCAGCCATTTTTTAATCCTCTATTTAACCATTGTGATGATTTTCATAACCAGGGGTCGACTGTTACGATCTGACATCGACCCTAAAAATATTTGAGTTATTACTCAGCTGCTGGAGCTTCTTCAACAAAGCTATCTTCAGAAACAGGCGATTGATTTTGTTCACGACCTGAACGAACCGCATCAGCAACTGCATTTGCATATAATTGAATAGCTCGAATTGCATCATCATTACCTGGTACGATGTAATCAATACCATCTGGATCTGAGTTTGTATCAACAACAGCAATGACAGGAATACCTAAATTGTTAGCTTCTTTGATGGCAATATGTTCATGATCTGCACCAATAACAAAAATTACATCGGGTAAGCCACCCATATTTTTAATTCCACCCAAGCTATTTTCTAATTTAACCATTTCGCGAGAACGCATTAATGCTTCTTTTTTGGTTAATTTATCAAATGTACCATCACTAGCCTGTGTTTCTAAATCTTTTAAACGTTTGATTGATTGACGAACAGTTTTCCAGTTAGTCAACATCCCACCTAACCAACGGTGATTAACGTAATATTGTCCACAGCTTTCTGCTGCTTGTTTGATCGCTTCGCTAGCAGCGCGTTTTGTACCAACAAACAAAATTTTGCCTTTACGAGCAGCAATTTTATTTAATTCAGCTAACGCATCGTTGAACATTGGAACTGTTTTTTCAAGATTAATAATATGAACTTTATTACGTGCACCAAAAATAAATGGTTTCATTTTTGGGTTCCAATAACGAGTTTGGTGTCCAAAGTGTACACCTGCTTGTAACATATCGCGCATTGATACTGTAGTCATGATTTCCTCATTTTGACGTTGGGGTTATGCCTCCACATATCCGCTTTAACCGACCTTATTGCAATGAACCAAAGGCACCCCGGAAAAGAGTAATGATATGTGTGTGTTATAACGTTATTTAATAATTAAATTTTATATTACGCTGTTTCAACTATTGAAAAAAATAGTCAAAAGTAGCGCGCGTTTTATACCATATTTTATAAAAGATTACTAGCTTTATTTTTGTTATACACAATGTTAGGTATAAAAAGTTAGTTTGCATCATTGAATTGACAATAGAAGATATTAGTAGATACCCATTAATAATTGGTTGTTTTATACTAAAACATATAGCTAACCTGAAACTTTTTTACAACTTATTTTCTTACCGGGAGTTAATAGCTAACACCATAACAGCTCTGCTAGGTAAACCTACAGAACTGTTATTCTATTTAATTAACTAAATAATTTATGAAATTGTAAACATATCCAATCCCAAATACTGCCTAAAAATCCTGTTTCCTCTACATCCTGAAGTGCAACTAATGATTGTTCATTAATCACTTTATCATCTAGTAAAAACTGTATTTTACCTACGGTTGTACCCTTAGTTATAGGGGCATAAATATAATCATTAGCAGTATATTGAACTTGAACATCAGCAGCACGACCTTTCGGTACAGTAAGATAAGCACCATTAATCACGCCTAAAGGAACTTTATTTGCATCGCCATACCAAATTGATTTGTTAACTAATGGGATACCAGCTTTAATCGGATTAGCTGTTTCAAAAAAACGGAATCCCCAAACTAACAACTTTTTACTTTCTTCTTCACGTCCTTTAAAGGTTCGTCCCCCAAGCACCGCTGAAATTAAACGGGTATTACCATCAACAGCAGAAGCCACTAGGTTATAACCAGCAGCATTAGTATGGCCAGTTTTAATCCCGTCAACATTTAAAGTGGTGTCCCAGAGCAAACCATTACGATTTAATTGGGGTTTAGCTAGTGTATAAGTAAACTCTTTTTCTTTGTAAATTGCATATTCTGTGGGTAAATCACGAATTAAAGCTTGCCCTAAAAATGCCATATCTTTGGCGGTAGTATATTGCCCTGGCGCATCAAGTCCATGTACTGTTTCAAAATGGGTATGCTGTAACCCAATTTTTTTAGCATAATCATTCATCAAATTAACAAAAGCACCTTGGCTACCAGCAACATGCTCTGCCATAGCAATACATGCATCATTACCAGATTGAATAATAATCCCTTTATTAAGATTAGCAACCGATACCGTTTTACCCACTTCCAAAAACATCAATGATGATCCCTTTAAAACCGGATTACCGGTTGCCCACGCATCTTTACTTACCGTAACCAAATCATCATTTTTTATACGCCCAGATTGTAAAGCCTGACCTACCACATAACTGGTCATCATCTTAGTTAAACTAGCAGGATCGCGCTGTTGCTCTGCATTTGATTGCGCTAAAATTTCACCCGATTTAGCATCAATTAAGATATAAGCTGCGGCATCTAATTGCGGTATCGCTGGAGTAGAGAAGGTTATTTCAGCTGATGCAGAAGAACAAATGGTAAATGCGAATATCGCTAAAGAGGATTTAAATTTTATTTTCATTGATTAAAATTCCGTTAAATATTTTTAGTTAACATATATCGATGAGTGTGAATAGACATCATAATGCCAAAACTTGCCATTAAAACAACTAAGGATGAGCCACCATAACTAATTAGCGGTAATGGTACACCAACTACTGGTAAGATGCCACTAACCATGCCAATATTGATAAATACATAAATAAAGAAAACTAAAATAAGACCGCCTGCTAATATTCGTCCAAAAGTAGTATGTGCTTGTGAAGCTATAATCAGTCCGCGCGCAATTAAGCATAAAAATAAAACTAATAATATAATCGAACCAACAAAACCAAACTCTTCAGCAATAACTGAGAAGATAAAATCAGTATGTCGTTCAGGTAAAAATTCTAACTGGGATTGCGTGCCATCACACCAACCTTTACCACCTATACCACCAGAACCTATTGCAATTTTTGATTGTATAATATGGTAACCTGTACGCAGTGGATCGCTTTCAGGATTAAATAACCTTAAAACTCTTTCTCGTTGGTAGGGATACATTAAAAAAAACCACATAAAAGGTAAAAAAGCAGCAATTAAAATTAAAGCAATGACAATAAATCGCCAGTCAATACCTGCTAAAAAAATAATGAAAATTCCAGACATTACAATCAAAATCGCAGTACCTAAATCAGGTTGCATGGCAACAAGTAAAGTTGGCACACCGATAATAGCCAATGTTTGTAAGGTGGTTTTTAAAGGAGGAGGACACCCTTCACGATTAATAAATTTTGCCACCATTAATGGTACTGCAATTTTAGCAATTTCAGAAGGTTGAAAACGTAATACGCCCAAATCTAACCATCGTTGTGCACCTTTACTGGTATAACCAAAAATATCCACTAATAATAAAATAACAATACAAATTATATAAAGAAGAGGTGCCCATTTTTCATAGGTTCTAGGCGAAAACTGAGCAAAAATAATCATGACAAAATAACCAAGCAATATTTGCGCGACACGTCTTTGCATCATATCAATATCTTGACCACTAGCACTCCAAAGTATATAAAGACTATAACTAAGCAATAAAGTAATAAATAGAAAAAAAAGTGGGTCGAGGTGTATTTTATCCCAAAACGATTTCTTTATATTATTCATTATTAATCTTCTTGTCCTGTATTATCTGATGGTGAATCATCTATTTCTGTTGAATTATCACCTAGCAGGTAATAATCTAGTATTTTACGAGCCACAGCACCACCATTTGAACTACCACCACCACCATTTTCTAATACAATAGCTAAAGCAATCTTTGGCTTATCATAAGGTGCATAAGCTACAAATAAAGCATGATCGCGTAGGTGTTCTGGAATTTTATGCGCATTATAAACTTCATCTTGTTTTAAACTATACACCTGCGCTGTACCAGACTTACCTGCCGCTTGATATTTGGCATCGGCATAAATTTTTCTTGCTGTCCCACGCGATCCAAACATAACGCGATGCATACCTTCTTTAGCTATCGCCCAATAACTAGGATTAACATCAATTAAACTATTAGTTTCTTTAAATTGATCTTGTTTAATCGATGGCTGATTTTGATCAGTATTTAAAATATCACTCTTTTTGTAGAGTAAAAAATGTGGGGTATAGGTTTTACCATTATTAATCAAAATGGTTAACGCTTTAGCCATTTGCATTGGTGTTGCCGTCCAATACCCTTGACCAATACCGACAGGAATTGTATCACCTTGTAACCAAGATTTTTTATAGCGTTTTAATTTCCACTCACGACTAGGCATAACGGCTCGTGTTTCTTCGTTAGGCGAGATATCAATGCCGGTTCGTTCACCATAACCAAACTTACTCATCCATAATTTTAAACGATCAATGCCCATATCATAGGCAACTTGATAAAAATAAGTATCAACCGATTCTTCTATCGCTTTTAATACATCTACACGGCCATGTCCCCATTTCAGCCAATCTCGATAGCGCTTCTCCGTTCCCGGTAATTGCCACCATCCCGGATCATTAACTACACTTTTCGGGCTTACCACGCCTTCACTAAGTGCAGCAATAGAAATATACGGTTTAACAGTTGAAGCAGGTGGATAAGCACCTAATAACGCTCGATTGTATAATGGTTTATCAGGATCATTAAGTAATTCACTGTATTTGTTACGAGATATTCCACTAACAAAAGGGTTAGAATCGTAACTCGGACTGGAAACTAATGCTAAAATTTCCCCATTATTAGGATCTATGGCAACTACAGCCGCTTTACGACCAGCAAGTAATTGCTCTATATAAAGTTGTAATTTGAGATTAATCGATAAGTAAATATCTTCACCAGCTTTAGGTGGGTGATGGTTAAGTTGGCGAACAATACGCCCTCGATTATTTACTTCAACTTCTTCATAACCGGGTTTACCATGAAGTACCTCTTCATAATACTTTTCAATCCCCATTTTACCGATATTTGGCGTTGCAATATAATCACTCGCTTTGTTTTCATCCTCTAAACGTTGTTTGTCTTGATTATTAATTTTAGAAATATAACCAATAATATGTGTCAGTGAGGCGCCAAAAGGATAATAACGATGTTGTATACCGACAATTGAAACAAATGGAAAACGATGTTGATCGATAACAAAACGAGCTATTTGTTTATTTGTTAGATTCTCTTTAAGGGGTACCGGGCGATGTGCTTTATAATTACGACGCTCTTTTTGGAAATTTTCAATATCTTCATCAGTTAAATCAACTATATTTTTTAATTCATCGAATTGTTCATTAATATTTTTAATTTTATCAGGAATAATATTAAGCTGATAAGTGATATTATTGATAGCTAATGCGGTACCATTGCGGTCGTAAATCATACCACGACTAGCAGGAACAGGAATTATCTCGATACGATTATTATTGGATTTAGTACTGTAATAACTAAAATTAGAAATTTGGAGATTCGCTAAATTAATAAGTAAAACGATGACCAATAAAATGATCACAACAAAAGAAAACAGAGCTCTACGCATAAACAGATTAGCTTCTGCTGAGTGATCTCGAATTTCGGCTCTATTTTTGTTATGTGCAATAGAGATAATAATACTCCTTTAGATACTTTCTATATGTTATTGCTGATGATTTTGTTGAGCATCCCATTTTTCATAAGCATTGACTATTCTAGCAACTACAGGGTGACGAACCACATCTTCACTATTAAAAAAATTGAAGCTAATTTCATCAACTTGACTTAATACTTCTATGGCATGGCGTAACCCTGATTTTTGCTGACGAGGTAAATCAATCTGAGTAATGTCTCCAGTTATCACGGCTTTAGAATTAAAACCAATACGAGTTAAAAACATCTTCATTTGTTCGATCGTAGTATTTTGGCTTTCATCAAGAATAATAAAGGCATCATTAAGCGTTCGTCCACGCATGTAAGCAAGCGGTGCTACTTCAATCACACTTTTCTCAATAAGTTTTTCGACTTTTTCAAACCCTAGCATCTCAAATAATGCATCATAAAGTGGACGTAAATAAGGATCGACTTTTTGACTTAAATCACCTGGCAAAAATCCCAGTTTCTCTCCAGCTTCAACTGCAGGACGGGTTAAAATAATTCGACGAATTTGCTGTTTTTCAAGAGCATCAACAGCTGCTGCCACAGCTAAATACGTTTTACCGGTTCCGGCCGGACCAATACCAAAACAGATGTCATAATCTAATACGTGAGCAATATATTGCGCTTGATTAGGTGTTCTTGGTTTGATAATGCCTCGTTTAGTTTTAATCATCACTAATTTGCCACCATGATGATCTATATAAGCAGGTAAATGCTCATTGGCTTTTTCAAGGGCACCTGATTCTTTAATCGCTAAATGAATCTGTTCTGGTTCAATTTCAATAATGTTATTTTTGATTTTAGTTTGTTTATACAGTGTTTGTAATATTTCATCTACAGCTTTGACACAGATAACATCACCAGTGATTGAAAATAAATTACCACGATGATTAATTTCGACACCAAGCCGACGTTCAAGTTGTTTTATATTATCGTTATGAGGACCACAAAGACTATTAAGCCTTTGGTTATCAGCTGGTTCAAGTACTGTTTCATGTGTCACTATATTCAAAAAATAATCCTCTAATAATTAATATCAATCACTAAGACGTTGTTCACATAAAGAACATTTTTCAACACCCTTCAAAAAATCCATATTACATTGATGACAAGTAACGATGTTACCAGCGACAATATGGTTAACTGCATTGGTAGATTGTTCCTCATCCAATCCCTGAGATTTTAATTTGTTAACTAGCATTGATATTGGTGTGCCACTTTTTAGTTCTTGTTCTACATAAGAAGCTACTTGATCTTCAAATGTTGGTGGTACATATTCTAAAACTTTTTCATTATATTCAGATTTACAGTGATTGCATTTAATATATCTACCCAAAGTTTGATAACTAAAAATAGGGATAAAAAATAAAGTGAAATATTTAGCAACTTTTACTCCGGTATATCGTTGTTGTTTTACATCACTAGTAATATTTTCGTTCGCACAACATGAAGGACAATTGAACTGTCCTCTTGTTTCATCAACGTGTCGTCCAGAAGTTCCAAATATAATAAACATTTTATTTTCCTTTATTCCATTACATTATTATTTTTACTATTTATATTGATAAAATAGTTAATTTTTTTACTGTCATTGTTTTAAGGTTGATAAATACCTACCCCTAAATCATTTTCTTTACGGGTACGCGATATAACTGACATTGGTGATTCACTAACTCGTAAATCCATGTCTTCTTCGGTACGAACTACTTTGCCTCGTAATGAATTTGGATAGATATCAGTAATTTCAACATCCACAAATTTGCCAATCATATCAAGATGCCCTGCAAAATTAACAATACGATTATTTTCAGTACGACCAGTCAACTCCATAATATCCTTTTTAGATGGACCTTCAACTAAAATACGTTGTACTGTATTTAACATCTGGCGGCTATATTGCATTGCTTGTTGATTAATACGTTCTTGTAGAATATATAAGCGTTGTTTTTTCTCATCTTCTGAGACATTGTCTTCCATCTCGGCAGCGGGTGTACCAGGACGAGCTGAGTAAACGAAGCTATAGCTTAAATCAAAATTAACATCCGCTATTAACTTCATTGTTTGTGCAAAATCTTCCTGTGTTTCACCAGGGAAACCAACGATAAAATCTGAACTTATTTGAATATCTGGACGTACTTTCCGTAATTTGCGAATAATGGATTTATACTCTATTGCAGTATGCGTTCGTTTCATTAAATTTAGTACCCGATCTGAACCACTTTGTACCGGTAAATGTAAAAAATTAACCAGTTCAGGAGTGTCACGATAAACATCAATAATATCATCAGTAAATTCAATTGGGTGACTAGTGGTAAAACGAATACGATCAATCCCATCGATAGCAGCAACTAATCGTAACAATTCAGCAAATGAACAAATATCACCATCAAACGTTGATCCACGGTATGCATTAACATTCTGACCAAGTAAATTAACCTCACGCACGCCCTGCTCAGCCAGTTGAGCTATTTCATAAATAACATCATCACAAGGCCTACTCACTTCTTCACCTCGGGTATAAGGCACAACACAATAGGTACAATATTTATTACACCCTTCCATGATCGATACAAATGCGGTTGGACCTTCACTCCGCGGTTCAGGTAGCCGATCGAATTTTTCTATTTCTGGAAAACTCACATCCACAACATGATTACCGTTACCACTTCTAACTTGTTCAATCATTTCCGGTAAACGATGGAAGGTTTGTGGTCCAAAAATGATATCCACAAAAGGGGCGCGCTTGCGAATGTGAGCACCTTCTTGAGAAGCAACACAGCCACCAACACCAATAATAATATTTGGATTTTGTTGTTTAAGGTTCTTCCAACGACCTAATTGATGAAAGACTTTTTCTTGGGCTTTTTCACGAATAGAACAGGTATTTAGTAATAAAATATCTGCTTCTTCTGCATTTTCTGTTAAAGTTAAACCGTGGGTTGATTCAAGGAGATCGGCCATTTTTGTTGAGTCATACTCATTCATTTGGCAACCCCAAGTTTTGATATGTAGTTTCTTGCTCATCAATAACTCAGCTATATTTAATTGTTAAAATGAAAACGGCTTTAAATCCGCGATTTTAGCGAGCTATATTGTAATCCTTTGTGATTGTAGGGTCTATAATAAAATAAAAAACAGCAAGGTAAACTTGTACTATATTTTTTTACCTTTGTTGCAATTAGCTAGCATCAAATTAAATTATCAATTAACTAATCTATAAATTTTATTGTTAGCGATAAAGTAATATTAAACAGGCCCTATTTAAGGAAGTTTTATTTATAAAACGACGTTAATATGACATTAAAACTAAATTAGTTATCTATTGAAAAAACAACTAATTATGAGAATCATTCTTTTTAACATCTTAATATTTTATGTTATTATTTGCGTTTAATTTAGTTAACCAATAAAGAATTTAGGTATGTCAAAAACATTTAGCCCAACAAAACGCCTATTGATTAAAGGTATCCTTGCTACTTGTTTATTGTCTGTTACTCGAGTTGGCTTTGCTGTAACAATGGCGCAAGTTATTGCTGTTCGAGTTTGGCCATCTTCAACCTATACTAGAATCACATTAGAATCAAACATTGGTCTTAATTATAAACGTTCTTCACTAAAAAACCCTGAACGAATAGTTATTGATATTAATAATGTGAACTTAAATACTATTTTAAAAACAATTCCCTCGAAAGTACTCAATCATGATCCTTATATAAAATCAATACGTGTACTACAGCTAGATCCTAAAACAGTTAGGATAATGATTGAATTAAAACAAGGTGTTGAACCTAATATTTTTACACTATCTCCGATTGCCGAATTTAAACATCGGTTAGTGATTGATTTATACCCGTCTAAATCTACTTCTATGGATGATGATCCGTTATTGACTTTATTGGAAGAATATAAAAAAGGCGATCTCAATAAAAAACAAGCTGCAATTAAAACACCAACTAATAAAAAAAAGAATGCACCAATTATTATTATGTTAGATCCAGGTCATGGCGGTGAAGATCCCGGTGCTATCGGTTATAAAAAAACGCGAGAAAAAGATATTGTTTTACAAATTGCGCGGCGAACCTACAATTTACTTAAAAAAGAACCCCAAATAAAAGTTTATATGACCCGTAATGAAGATATATTTATTCCATTAAGAGTACGGGTAGCTAAAGCACGATCTTTACATGCTGATCTGTTTATTTCGATTCATGCTGATGCCTTCACCAATCGATCTGTAAAAGGATCATCGGTTTTTTCATTATCTACTCGAGGAGCAAGTAGTTCTGCTGCCAGTTATTTAGCTCAAACACAAAATAAAGCCGACCAAATAGGTGGCGTAAGTAAGAGTGGAGATAAATATTTAGATAATACGATTTTGGATTTAGTGCAAAAAACAACGCTGAGTAATGGTGTATTACTAGGTAATGCTATTTTAAATAAAATGAAAGGTGTTAATCAGCTACATAAACCATCGATAGAAAAAGCGGGTTTTGCCGTTCTAAAAGCACCCGATATCCCGTCAGTACTAGTCGAAACAGCCTTTATTAGTAATATTGGTGAAGAACAAAAATTAAAGACTGTTTCGTTTCAAAATAAGGTAGCTAAAGCCATTGTTGATGGTATCAAAGATTACCTGAAAAAACGTAAAAACTAATATTGTAAAGATGTTTCAGGTTAACTATACGTTTGAGTATAAAATCACTGAATAATAAGCAAACATCTTTGTGCATTAGATCCAGGAATGGTTAAGTTTATATTTTGTTTAAGGCTAAACCCTTCAGGAATTGGATCGAGATCATTTGCTTTTAAAGCATAAAATGATCCTTGCTGATCGGGTAAATGTTTACACCAACTGAGCATATCTTGTAGGGAAGCAAAAGCCCTGCTAATCACACCATCAAACTGCTTTTGCCTATACTCCTCAATACGACTTTGCACAGGATTTATATTGGTTAATTTTAATTCAAACTGAACCTGCTTTAAAAAGCGGATCCGCTTACCTAAGCTATCAACCAGATCAAATTGTTTATCAGGATTAATAATAGCCAGAGGGATGCCTGGTAAACCAGGGCCCGTTCCCACATCAATAAAAGTTTTACCGGTTAGATAAGGGGAGACGACTAAACTATCCATTATATGTTTCACTAACATTTCATTGGGATCGCGAACCGCAGTTAAGTTATAAGCCTTGTTCCATTTATCAAGCATGGTAATATAATGAACAAGTTGATCTTTTTGTTGATCTGAGATCTTAAGATCAGTTTGATCAATTAAATTAGTGAGTTTCTTTTTTAACATAATTTTTCTTTTTTAAATAAACCAGTAGCATCGAAATAGCGGCTGGAGTTATACCTGATATCCGTGAAGCTTGACCGATTGAAACTGGTTTATGTTGTTTCAATTTAGCCACAACCTCATTAGACAAACCAGAAATTTCTGCATAATCGATATTTGCTGGAATTAATGTTTCTTCATTACGTTTTTGGCGTTCAATTTCTTCAATTTGAAGCTTGATATAACCATCATACTTAACTTGAATTTCAACTTGCTCTGCGGCTTGTTCATCAGTTAAACCAGGTGCAAATAGTGATAGTGATTTCAAGGTTTGATAATTCATTTCCGGGCGTTTAAGTAGCTCTTCACCATTAGCTTCTTTGGTCAAATTAGCCGTTAATACCGCATTAATTTCGTCAATAGATTGAATATGTGGGTGAACCCAAATATCTCGTAACCGTGCTCTTTCTTGTTCTATTGCTTCGAACTTCTCATTAAATCGTTGCCAACGGTAATCATCAACCATACCAAGATTGCGGCCAATTTCAGTCAAGCGAATATCAGCATTGTCTTCACGTAACATCAAACGATATTCAGCACGAGAAGTGAACATTCGATAAGGTTCATTAGTACCAAGCGTACAAAGATCATCAACTAACACCCCTAAATAAGCCTGATCACGTGTTGGATACCATTGATCTTGTTCATAAACAAAGCGAGCTGCGTTAAGGCCGGCAAGCATACCTTGAGCTGCTGCTTCTTCATAACCCGTAGTACCGTTGATCTGTCCTGCTAAAAATAGACCTTTTATCACTTTGCTCTCAAGTGTTGGTTTAAGATCCCGCGGATCAAAATAATCATATTCGATCGCATAACCCGGTCTTACAATATTGGCATTTTCAAGTCCTTTCATACTACGTACAAAAGCTAGTTGAGTATCAAATGGTAAACTCGTTGAGATCCCATTTGGATAAATTTCGTTACTATCTAACCCTTCTGGCTCCAAATAGATCTGATGAGAATTACGATCTGCAAAGCGCATGATCTTGTCTTCAATAGATGGGCAATATCTTGGTCCAACCCCTTCAATTACGCCAGTGTACATTGGGCTACGATCTAAATTGTTACGAATGATCTCATGTGTTTTTTCATTAGTATTGGTAATATAACAAGGGATCTGTTTTGGGTGTTCACTTGCTTTACCTAAAAACGAAAATACCGGCATAGGATCGTCACCATATTGTGTACCTAATTGTGAAAAATCAATCGATCTAGCATCAATGCGTGGCGGTGTACCTGTTTTTAATCGTCCCATTCTAAATGGATATTGGTGTAAAGCTTTAGATAATCCTATAGAGGCAGGATCGCCTGTACGCCCACCACTATAATTATCAAGTCCGATATGGATCTTGCCGTCTAAAAAAGTACCGGTAGTTAGTACTACCGCTTTAGCTTTAAACGATACTCCCATTTGGGTAACGACGCCTTTGATCTGATCGTTTTCGATGATCACATCTTCAACTGCTTGCTGAAATAACATCAAATTTTCTTGGTTTTCAAGTGCGGTTCTAACAGCTTTACGATATAAAGATCGATCGGCTTGGGCACGGGTCGCTCTAACCGCTGGTCCTTTGCTACTGTTTAAGATCCTAAACTGGATCCCAGCAAGATCGATCGCGTGTGCCATTAATCCTCCCATGGCGTCGATCTCTTTGACCAAGTGGCCTTTGCCGATCCCGCCAATCGCTGGATTACATGACATTTGTCCTAATGTGTTGATATTGTGGGTTAAAAGTAATGTTTTTCTTCCCATTCTTGCTGATGCCATTGCTGCTTCTGTGCCTGCGTGACCGCCACCGACAATGATGACATCAAAAAGATCTGGATAAAACATAGAAATCCTCGTTATTGTTTGGCATATAGATGATCGTTATTTTAGCTATTTTGATCTGCTTTTAGTTAGCGTAATGAATTTTACTCATCTTTTCGGTTACGTCAAATGATCTATTTTGATCGCCAGTTAAATTAAATAAGATCTTTTATATGATCTTTTTATTTTTATAGTTATTAGTCAGGATCGTTTTTGTTGATAACTGGTTTTTATGGTTATTATTTATTGAGTTATTGATCTTCTAAACCTGTTAATTGATCCGATCTTTTTTGAGTGGATCTTGTTTATAATTATCTTAGTTATCCACATATGATCTAGATTTTAAGGTTATTAATATGCTTATAACAGCTTATTAGCTACTTTTATAACAGAGTTATCCACAAAAATAAAGTTTGATCGCTTAATATTTGAGCTGTTTTAGTTGTATTTTGAGCTTACTTATTCCATTATTTCTCTACTTTTAGTTGGGTTATTTTTTGTTTTTGATTGAAGGTTTTTCTTTTCTATAAAAGTGATTGATTTTTGTAAAAGCAAATTTATACTTAACATGCTTATTTTTTTATTGTGAGGTTATTTTATTACTCTTTCACAGTTACCTTTGCCTTTTTTATTTCCTGATAGTGAAACATTTAATAGTTTTTATGTCGGTGATAATCAATTATTGCTTGATTCGTTACGCGCCTTGTTAGATAAGGAAGGTTTTAAAGTTTTCTATATGTGGTCTGTTAGTGCTGCAGGTAGAACTCATTTATTACATGCATCGTGTCAAAATAAATTAGCTAGTTATATTCCATTAAAAAAACACAATTATTTAGTACCTGATATTTTACAGGGGTTAGATAACTATGATTTGGTTTGTTTGGATGATATTGATGCTATAGCTGGTCAACGTAATTGGGAAGAGGCTATTTTTGATTTATTTAATCGTTTGACTGAAAAAAATATTAGTAAATTATTAATAACTGCTAGTGCACCTCCTAAGCAGGTTTCTTTTGTTTTACCTGATTTAGTATCGAGGTTAACTTGGGGGCAGGTTTATCAATTAAAAGAACTAAGTGATGATGATAAGCTTAAAGCTTTACAATTAAGAGCACAGTTAAGTGGTTTTCAATTGTCAACTGAAGTGGGATTGTTTTTATTAAAACGTGTTAATCGAGATATGCGCACATTATTTTCTTTATTGGAAAAATTTGAAGTAGCAACTTTAACTCAACAACGCAAATTAACTATTCCTTTTATTAAACATATTATGGATTTGTAAAATGAGTAAAAAACCAGAAGCGATAGTTTTTTTTGACCTTGATGGAACGTTATTTAATCACCAAATAGATGTATTGCCAAGTTCACTTGAAGCTATAGCAAAGTTAAAAAAAAATAATATTATTCCTGTAATTGCAACCGGCCGATCACCTTGTGAGGTTGCTGATTTGATGAATAAAACACAGATTGATTCTATAATTGGTATGAATGGTCAAGCTGTTATATATGAAGGTGAGATAGTTTTCACTAATAATATTGATAAAGATTTAATAACGCGGATTTATCAATTTTCTAAGCAGCAAATGAATATACCTTTATCTTTTTATAATCATGAAATGATACGTGTTTCTGAGCATTCAAAACCAGCAGAGACTTTTTATCATCATCTTAAACAACACGTCCCACCGGTTGATGATCAAGTCTATTTAAAACAATCTATACAAATGTTGTTGTTACTATGTGAAGAAGGTGAATCGGGTTATCGTGATGTTTTTCCTGAATTAACTTTTATTCGTAACACACCTTATTGTGTTGATGTTTTTAATCATGGTGGGTCTAAAGGTTATGGTATTACTCAATTATTACAAGGAAAAGGTTTTACTAATGTACCAACTTACGCTTTTGGGGATGGCATGAATGATTTTGAAATGTTTCAACTAGTTGATCATCCAATAGCAATGGCAAATGCTGTTGATAAATTAAAAGAGCAAGCTGAATTTATTACTGATACAAATAATAATGATGGAATAGCTAAAGCATTACATAAATTTGGATTAATTTAGACTATATTTATCTAGAACAAGATTAGAACTCAATAAAATAATCATATCAAATTATAAGGATATAAAAATAATGTCATTAATAATGCCTATAGTTATATCAAAACGTTGGTTCTTTAATACAGTAATTGTATTAGTAATAGCATTAAATATTTTTTCTGTTCAAGCTGATGATAAAAATACCGTTCAATTTGTTTCAAAAATAAATAAAATCATTGAATCTGAACCCATTTTTCGACGAATGCTTAATGGTCAACTTGAACATGAATTAGCCGATAGACTCTTTTTTTCAGATAAAATACCATGTGGTGGAAAATACCAAGCTATTAACGCTAGATCTGTAGGTTTATCTCAGGATGAATATTATAACTCATTTTGGTCTAGTTTATTACCTGCTATACAAAATGAAGAATATTTACTGATTACTTCTGAAGCCTGCGATACAAATAAAAACATACATTTTATTACCAATATTCAAGTTTGTAATGCGGATATTTGTGACAAAAAATATCTCCCTGCCAATGATATTATGTGGATAACTGATTATGAAAATAATTATTATCCTACAATAAAAAAAGATGCTGATTATTTTATTAAGCTTCCTTTAGTATTCGATGAAAATAAAAAATTATGGAAGATAGAAGGATGGTACTTCAAAGATAAAGAAGAAAAACAGCTTGATAAACCAGTATTAGCTTTTGAAGGTTATACTAGCACTGATCTTATGCAGAAGTTTGATAATATAAAATTTAACAACCTTTTAACGTATTATTATCTTTCTGGAAATAAATTGAAAGAGGTACCTTATAATAATAACGGTGAAATTGATGGAATATTTATAAGTTATTATAACTCTTCTGATAATAACATTTTAGAGAAAGTACCTTTTAAAAATAATAAAAAAGAAGGCCAAGCAACAATTTATAATGTAAATGGCACCATTGAAGCACAACCAAAGTTTTATCAAGATAAAAATATTGATGGTCCTTGCCTTCATTATTTTGCAAATGGTCAATTGTCTCGACAGCATACTTATTTGAATGGTCATTATGAAGGCGACTATATTGATTATTTTCAAAATGGCCAGATTTCAGAGAAATCAACTTATCGTAATGGGAAGAAAGTGGGTGTATCTGAACAATTTTATAAAACAGGTAAACCTTATTCTTTTACTCACTATGATGATGAAGGGCGTTTACATGGTGAATATGCCAGTTTTGATAAAAACGGTTTTAAAGAAACTAATTATATTTATGAACATGGAAAAACTAAAGAACGCAATAATTGGAAAAATGGTATAAAAACAGAAGAAAGTTTTTTTTATATTGATGATAATAAGCAGGAGTTCGATGGGGTACATCGTGTTTGGTATGACAATGGTCAACTTAAATATATAGAGAACTACAATAAAGGAATCAAAGAAGGATTATTTCAAAATTGGTATCCTAATGGCAAATTGGAATTAGAAGAAGTTTATAAAAATAATAAATTAATCAGTTCTATTCAATGGAATAAAGATGGGATTAAAAAATCTGAAGAATTTTATAATTCAGATGGATTAAAAGAAGGCGAGTGGAAGACATGGTACGATAATGGTCAACTAGAAGATATCTATACATACAAAGATAATAAAGTTGATGGGCTTATTCAGCGTTGGTATCAAAATGGACAATTGCGACAAGAAGCATTTTATAAACAAGGGAAAAATGAAGGTGTTGCAAAAATCTGGTATGAAAATGGTAAGCTAGCTAGTGAAAAAAATTATAAAGATAATGTCTTATCTGGTTCTTATACTAATTGGAACGAAGATGGGCAGATTGAAACAATAGCAGAATATGATCAAGGTAATTTGATATCGCAAATATTCTATCGTTACAATGAAAATAACCAAAAAATAGCTGAGGTTAGAAAAAAATATCTTGGTGATAAGACTGTTATTGAAAAAATTATTTTTGATGAAAAAGGTAATATCGTCAGTCAAACAACTGAATAAATCCACATAGAATAATTTGATATTATTAAAGAATAATTATAAGAATAGTCAGTAAAAAAACATCATCTAATTTTACTAATTAGATGATGTTATCGGTTAGATTAATTAACTTATTTATCGATGTTTGAAACCAACATTGTTATTACCAAAACAGTTATCATAATCAAATCCAGTTAATTCCTTAACTAATTTTCTTATCTCTGGTGTGGCATCTTGCTTTTCACCACCATTTTTTAACCGCTCTAATTCTTGAATAATTTGTGCATGTGTTGACTTATCTAATTTCATTCTATAGGTAAAAATAATACCCAAAATAGCCATACCACAGACACCAAAAATTAAAACGCAGTTGATTGCTGTAATGGCGCTTTCTGGTTGTACTGCATTGACACCTGATACGAAACCTGAGAATTTTAGAACTAATCCTAAAATAAAGACAATGGTTGCTCGCATAAGTTTGCCAGCCATTGTCATTGCACCAGCGTAAATACCTTCTCGACGTCTCCCGGTAAGCACTTCATCAATGTCTGCTAAGAATGTATAAACACTCCAAGGAATATAATAAACCCCACCAGTTCCTAAACCAAACCAAATTGTGATACCGACAACAATCCAAGTTACATGAGGCAAATTCAAGTAATAGATACCGATATAGCCAATAACCGAAGAAATAACAATCAAAATAGCAATAACAAAAGGACGTTTAAATCCACGTTTTACACACCAAGCCATAAAAAATGCAGTTGAAATGAGTTGGCAAATACTACTTAAACTATTCATTTCAGAAACAAAAGTTTTAGGTTGCCCAAGATTAAATACAACAAAATAAGTAAATGTTGCCGCAAATAGCCACTCAGCACCAAAGCCAAAAAGATACATTCCTAAATGATTTCTAAACGTTTTTAATCTAAATGTAGAGAAAACATCAGAAAATAATTTAATAATGCTTTCGGAAAGTCCTTTAGTTGTTTCATCTTCGATTTCTTCGATAGGTTTTTCCCAGCTATTTAAATAAAGCATAATAAGTGCAATACCCATGATAGTGGCATAGGTTAAACCAGTAAGTAAAAATGGTGTAGGTGAGTCTTTTCCATCAAATAAATAGAAGAATATACCAGGAATAGCTGCTGCAAGAAAATTAGCTACTTTACCAAACATTGCTTTTGAACCAGCTAGATATGTTCTTTGGTCAAAGTTTTTTGTCATCTCAACAGGTAAGGTATTATATGGAATCATTATCATCGTATAGATGAATTCGAAGAGAATATAAGTGGTAAGGTAATACCAGAAATTCATTCCATCAACCCAAAGTAGTGGGTAAATAATCATACATGGAATGGCAAATAAGATGAAAAAGCGTCGACGGCCAAAACGGCGTCCAAGTTTTGTGTGATTAAAATTATCAGTAATAAATCCCATTAATGGATTTAAAATAACATCTAAATATGTTGCAATAGAAAAAATCAACGTTGCTTGAATAGCTGAAAGTCCACAAAAAGTTGTATAAAAATAAAGTAACCAAGCGGCACTAATTGCAAGTGCTCCACTCCCTATTAAATTTCCACTACCATATGAAAACCGGGTTAATGTGGTTATCTTTCTTTCGTTATTAACCATAAATCTAATTCCTTTTTTTAAATATTGAAATGATGTTTTAAAAATATTATTAAAAATATAATAATTTTATTCAAATATAATTTAAAAAATTTTTTTGAAATGTGACCTTAGTAACATTTTATCTATTTTTGATGAATATTTATTTTTGATACTCATTTGTAAATTGGTTAAAAATCAGTGTAATAATCTTATTTATTTTTATTTTTATTTTTTATTGAAAATGTGATCTTATTAATATAAATATTTACAATAAAACGATATAAAAAATATAAAATAGTATTTCAAAAAATATATCAAAAATAGGATTATAGGATGAGTCATAATCAAATAAAAAATCTCTTTATTGATGTTTATTTCTTCATTTCCCGCATATGTCTTTGCTGGCTCAGGTCAAACATCATTCCAATACGAACATAATTGGAAATCTATGGATCAAATCCATGGCGATACAATAAAATTAATTAGTAAGACCGATAATAATTGGCAATATGAGTTTAAATTTGGTGTAACGCAAGGAGGTCGAAATAAACGAGAGGTTTTATATGATGATATGCATGGTGGATCGGGTGGTGTTGTAATTCAGGAAGACAACGTTTTGATTGGGGATTAGCTTATCCAAATATTGTTAAAGGAATTATTGGTAATGGTTTTAAATTAGGGGGCTGAAGGACAACCTGTTAACCATCGAATTATTAATTCTATTGCATATAATAAGGAACTATTCTGCCTCGTTTCGTGTTCTTAACTATTTTTCATTTTATCGCTCTTATTATTTAAACAAAGTAGTTATTACTTTCTCTTCAATAATCTATCTCTTATTTGTAATTATCATATTATTAGTAAATTTTTAATTATAGAAACGCTTTGAATAATAGTGTGATAGTTATTTCTAATAGAAAAAAATGCTGGTATAGAATAGAGATTTTATCGACGGGAAAAAGTGTCATCCCTTTCTAACAGATAGAAACTGAATGACACAAAGTATGATTCAAAAATTATCGTAAAATAAAAGCAAGCCTACATTAAGCAATGAGGCTTTTAATAAATGCGGTTAATTCAGCATCTTGACTATTTTCAAAGAAACATTTTTGGAAACGTTCACCTTTAATTGCATCTTTAAGCAATGATTGATCAATAGATTTTAATGATTCTATTAGTGGTTTTCCTGCTGCTTTCTTCATGTCATTTAAGATAATGGCATTGGCATTTTGAGATTCACGGCGTTCTGGTGGATAGCCTAAACCTTTTTCACCTTCAAATGCTTTTTCAAAAATATAACGCGCGTTAAGTTCTGCTCCCCAACCAAATCCTTTGGCAAAAGCTAGAGATAGAGCATTACCATTATTTACTTGTGCAAAAAGATAAGCATCTGTTGGATCTAAGCAATATCCACAATTAACCCCAGGAAAAGCATTTAATGCCATTAGTGCTCCTTGCCCTGTACCACATCCAGCGATAACAAAATCAACCGCTTTACTATTTAATAAGATAGCACCAATGATACCTAAATGAACATAAGTTAGTTTATTATCGTTATCACCATTCATACCAACATTAAATACAGTATGTCCATATTTTTCTGTTACACTTTTCAATTCATTTAAAATGATTGGATTTTTAGCTGCTTGGCTAAATTCATTCATTAGTGCTATTTTCATAATTTCCCTCTAATTCTTCAAAAGTAATAGTGAATTACATAAAAATTGATGCAGTTAATAGCATCAATGTATTTTATTTTCATTATAATCCCGTAAAAAAATATATCAATTTTTTTAACTAAAATAAAACGATGTTTTAATAAATTTATTGCATTGTGATAAATGTCACAAAAATCGACAAATTTTTATATTACTATTATTAATAGATAAATAAGTTATATGTTTAATTTTTAAATTCAGGAGTTTTTATGGCAAAGGGGAATATTGTACGGTTATCATTTTCGACATTTATTGATGAAGATTCAAAAAATGAAATTATTCGGTTAACACCAGAAGGTATTTTATGTCATCGTAATTATTTCTATCAAAAATGCTTTACTAATGATGGAAAAAAACTCCTTTTTGCCGGTGAGTTTGATACCAATCGTAACTATTATTTACTCGATATTGAAATGCAAACAGCAAAGCAATTAACAGAAGGATCAGGTGATAATACCTTTGGTGGTTTTTTATCTCCTGATGATAAATTTTTGTACTATGTTAAAAATGAAAGAAATTTACAACAAGTCAATCTTGAAACACTAGAAGAAAAGAATGTTTACACGGTTCCTGAACAGTGGGTTGGTTATGGCACTTGGGTTGCAAATAGTGATTGCACAGCAATAGTTGGAATTGAAATTGATAAAAAAGATTGGACTCCTCTTACTGATTGGACAATATTCAAAGCCTTTTATGACAAAAATCCGCATTGTCGTTTAATTAATATCGATATTGCTTCCGGTATTGCAAAAATCGTTATTGATCAGAAAGTATGGCTAGGTCATCCTATATTTAGACCATTTGATGATAATACTATTGCTTTTTGCCATGAAGGTCCTCATGATTTGGTGGATGCTCGTATATGGTTGGTTGATCGTGACGGCAATAATGAACGTAAAGCACATGACAATTTACCAGGTGAAAGTTGTACACATGAGTTCTGGGTACCAAATGGATCGGGGTTGGCTTATGTATCTTATATGAAAGGACAACAAGAGCGTTACATTCGTCTATATAATCCAGTAACGGATGAAGATAAAGAAATTATGGAAATGCCAGCTTGCTCACATTTAATGAGTAATTTTGATGGCACGCTTTATATTGGTGATGGAACAGGAAGCCCTGTTGATGTAATTGATACAAATGGTTACAAAATTGAAAATGATCCATGGCTATATATTTTGGCGCCAAAAACTAAAACAGCACATAAGCTTGTCAAACATAATAGTACTTGGCGAGTTTTAGATGGAGACCGTCAGGTGACACATCCTCATCCTTCATTTTCACCAGATAATCAATATGTTTTATACTCGTGTGATGCTCAGGATGTCCCTGCTCTTTATTTGACTAAAGTGCCAGCTAACATTTTAAATGAAATGTGATAGATACTGTTTATCTATCATAAATATAATGGAGAATATAACTATGTCGATTTTAAATAAATTTTCACTCAATAATAAAATTGCTCTTGTTACGGGCGCTTCTTATGGTATTGGATTTGAGATTGCAAAATCACTTTCTTCTGCTGGAGCGAAAATTGTATTTAATGATGTTGTACCTGAAAATTTACAAAAAGGATTAGATGCTTATAAAGCACTGGGCATTGATGCTCACGGCTATTTATTTGATATTACTGATGAGGCTGCTGTTGAGAAAGCCATTTCGCAAATCGAACAAGAACACGGAACGATCGATATTTTGGTGAATAATGCTGGTATTATTCAGCGTAAGCCAATGCTTGAAACTAGTGCAGCTGATTATAGAAAAATCATTGATATCGATTTGACTGGGCAATTTATTATGGCCAAAGCTGTATTGCCATTAATGATTAAAAAAGGCAGTGGTAAAATTATTAATATTTGTTCGATGATGAGTGAACTTGGTCGTGAAACAGTTGTCGGTTATGCATCGGCTAAGGGCGGATTGAAAATGTTAACTAAAAATATTTGTTCTGAATTTGGTCATGCCAATATTCAGTGTAATGGGATTGGTCCAGGTTATATCGCCACACCACAAACAGCACCATTACGTGAAAAACAAGCTGATGGTTCACGTCACCCATTTGATCAGTTTATTATCGCAAAAACACCTGCTGGAAGATGGGGTACACCAGATGATTTAGCTGGTGCGGCAGTATTCCTTGCTTCTGAAGCATCTAACTTTGTAAATGGCCATATTCTTTATGTTGATGGTGGAATTTTGGCTTATATCGGCAAACAACCTTAATTGTATAAAAATATAAATTTGTCAATTTAAGAGATAATAACAATATATTTTATTATCTCTTATTTATTTTATGATTTAAGGAGTAACATTATGTTTTGTTTTAATTCAGATATTGAATTAATTGATTTAGGTAATGGCGTAAAACGTAAAATATTAGCTCATGATGGTAATATGATGGCAGTAGAAGTTCATTTTCAAACAGGCGCAATTGGCGCAATGCATCATCATCCTCATGAACAATTAACTTATGTTTTATCAGGTGAATTTGAATTTACTATTGGTAATGAAACCAAAATTGTTAAAGCTGGTGATACATTATATAAAAAACCTAATATTGAACATGGTTGTGTTTGTATACAATCCGGCGTACTTCTTGATATGTTTACACCACAAAGATTAGATTTTTTATAAAATAGCTAGTAACTAGTTATTGTTAATTATGATATACTTCTAGCATTTTCAATTAGTTCTAATATATCAATTAATTTCAAAAATATAACTAATGTTAGGAAGGAGTTGTGGTCGTTATGAACGATAGTTCACCAGAATCAGTTGCTTCGGTATTAAAAGTTTTTGGAATTTTAGAAGCATTATCGGAATCCAAAGACATTGCAATATCAGAATTATCGCAAAAAGTAATGATGCCGAAAAGCACTGCTTATCGTTTTTTACAAACAATGAAATCATTGGGGTATGTAAATCAGGAACAAGATTCAGATAAGTATTCGCTCAATTTAAAATTACTTGATTTAGGTAATCGTGTGTTATATCACCAAAACTTCTTGGCTATAGCTGATCTAGAAATGAGAAAGTTAAGAGATAAAACCAAAGAAACAATTCATTTAGCTGTGCGCGAAGGTAATCAAATTATTTATATTAATAAAGTTGCTTCAGAGCAATATAGTCTTTGTTTAACATCTAAAATTGGTAATCAAGCAACTATTCATGCTAGTGGGTTAGGTAAAGTTTTACTTGCATGGTTAGATGAAGAAAGTAAACAAAGCCTAGTTAATAAAATTGATTTTGTTCGATATACTCCAAAAACAATTACGAGCAAAGAGGCTTTTTATACTGAACTTAATGAAGTTAAACATCGTGGCTATGGAAAAGATGATGAAGAATCTGAACTTGGCTTAAGATGTTTTGCGGTGCCGGTTTATAATCGTTTAGGTAATATTATCGCTGCATTAAGTTTATCCACTTCTATTTTCAGATGTAATACTGCTGAAGATGAAGCTAATTTGGTTAATGAAATTACTCAATCGGCAACAAAAATCTCTGAATTGATTGGTTTTACTAAACAATCAAAATCGTCAGATTAGTTATTTTTAGGCTTATTTATTGATAAATAACGCCTAAACTAACAGCTTGGCTAGCTCCTGTTACTTCAGGAATATTCGATGGGATATTATTGAGTTTACAATAAGCAAGCCAAGCAAATGCAATAGCTTCCATGTCATCACCCTTTATACCTTTTTCATCAGTAGTTAATACTGCCCATTTGGGTAGTAAAATTGATAATCTTTGCATAATTAGTGGATTTTTTGCCCCACCGCCACAAACTAAAAGCTCACAAGGTAAATTATTTGTTAATGGTAATTTATTGAGTTCATTAGCAATGGTTAAAGCGGTAAATTCAACTAAAGTGGCTTGAATATTTTCGGCTTTTAGATTAAATCCTGTTAACTTTTGATATAACCAAGGTAAGTTAAATAGTTCACGTCCAGTACTTTTTGGTGCTGGTAATTGTAAGTAATTTTCTTGCATTAATATATTAAGTAAATCAGTATTAATATTACCGGTTTTTGCCCATATAGCGTCTTGATCATAAGGTTTTTGCAAATTTTGATTTATCCAACTATCAAGTAACACATTGCCGGGTCCAGTGTCATAGCCAATAACAGGTTGATTAGGGATTAATACCGAAATATTGCTTATTCCGCCAATATTTAGTACCACTCGATTGATATTAGGATCATATAATGCGGCTTTATGAAAAGCAGGTACTAATGGCGCGCCTTGCCCTCCATAGGCCATATCTTTACGACGAAAATCGGCAATAGTTGTGATGCCTGTTTTAGCTGCAATGATATTGGCATCCCCTATTTGCATGGTAAATGGATAGCTACCGGTTGGAGCATGATAAATAGTTTGCCCATGACAGCCAATGGCTTTGATTTGATGTTTATCTATGTTGTTCTCTGTTAAAAATTGATTGATATTTTGTGCAAATAGTTTACCAAGTCGATGATCAAGTTCGCCTAAATTCTGTAATGTGGTTTGTTTAGCTTCACAAAGTGTGAGTAATTGTTGTTTTAAATCCGTGGGCATAAGATAACAATTACTGGCTAATGAGGTGATTTGTGATGCTGTAATATCAACTAAGGCGATATCAACACCATCCATACTGGTTCCTGACATTACGCCAATATATAAATTTTGCATAACGATTATCCTTTTCGAATGATCTGGCCGGTTTTTATATCTCTAATTTCTGATGGCAGCGATCTTTGACCGGTTTCACCTTGTAAAATAGGGAAATGTTCACCAAATTGTTTTGCTACTTCGCTTGCTGTTTTGCATGGAACATGAGCAGATAGATTAGCACTGGTTGAAACTAATGGTTTACCAAATAGATCACAAAGCTCACTAACTAAAGGATGATTAGTTACTCGCACAGCAATTGAATCAAATTTACCAGTTAAAAAATAAGGGGTAGTTACCCTTTTAGGAAAGATCCAGGTAATTGGTCCGGGCCAACTAGCCAAAGCTTGGTGTTTTTGTTCATTAGTGATTGCTGATGTATCTATATACGGTAATAATTGTTGATATTGGCTGGCAATTAAAATTAACCCTTTTTCAATGGCTCGTTGTTTTAATGCGAGCAGTTTTAATACTGCCAATTCACAATCGGGATCGCAACCAAGTCCAAAAACAGCTTCAGTTGGATAGGCAAGTACTTCGCCTTTGTTCAATAGTTCATTACTTTCCGTTAAGGTTAATAGATTTGCCATTTTAAGTTAAATCAAATAAAAATATATTAAACTGGGGTATAAAAATTTGCAATTTAGTGTAATGTATTTTTTATTTTTTCGGATAATTAATCCCAATTCATTTGTGGGAAATACTGAGTTGTTAATTCAACTACTTGTTGCATATTGATAATTTTAAGTCTTGGATCGATAAATGGTTCAAGTCCACGAGCGATAATATCACTGTCTAAAATATAGCAGTTAGTGGTTTTTTCCAAAATAACATTCAATAATGAATTATTTTGCAGTGAAATAATTACGCCATCTTGCCAAAATAATACCGCATCTTGTGCTGATATTAATTGGGGATTAATTAGCGAATGATTAGCTGTGGTAATGGTATGTAACATAATTTCACACTTTTTATTATACTTAAACGTATGGTTAACCTGAAACTTCTTGTCAAGGTTTAAGTAAATGTTGTTTCGTTCATCTTTAAAGGTAATTAGTATATAATAATTACTATTTATTGAGCAAAAAATCCATCATGAAACCTATTATTTTAGTTAATGAGCAAGAAACTATTGCATTTGGTAAACAGATTGCAAATTGTTGTTTAAATTATTTATCTAAACATGATTGTGCAATTGTAATCTATTTGGTTGGTGATTTGGGTGCCGGTAAAACGACTTTTAGTCGTGGATTTTTACAACAATTGGGTCATACAGGTACAGTAAAAAGCCCAACTTATACTTTAGTTGAACCTTATCAATTTGATAATTTTTCAGTTTATCATTTTGATTTATATAGGCTTGTTGATCCAGAGGAGTTAGAGTTTATGGGTATTCGTGAGTATTTTTCTTCACGATCTATTTGCCTTGTTGAATGGCCACAGCAAGCTGAAGGTTTATTACCAAATGCTGATATTGAAATTCATTTGACCTATTTTGCACTTGAACGTACAGTTTCTGTACAGGCTAAAAGTGAAAAAGGTCAAACTATTATTAATTTTTTACAATAATGACTAACAATAAGAAATGAGATAAATGAAAAAATTACTTACTTTTTTTATGTTATTACTATTTTGTAGTTCCATTTACGCTAGTAAGGTGGTCATTGCTATTGATGCTGGTCATGGTGGTAAAGATTCTGGTGCAATAGGTAAAAATAAGTTATATGAAAAAACAGTTACGCTTTCTATTGCTAAAAAAGTAATCAATTTATTAAATAAAGATCCCCATTTTAAAGGAGTGCTAACGCGTAATAGTGATAATTTTATTTCTGTTTCCCGACGCTCTGAAATTGCTCGTGAAAATAAGGCAAATTTATTAATTTCAATTCATGCTGATGCGGCACCTAATCGCAGTGCGACTGGCGCTTCTCTTTGGGTGCTTTCAACCAAACGCGCTGATTCGGAACTTGGACGCTGGCTTGAGCAAGATGAAAAACAATCGCAATTATTAGGGGGCGCCGGTGATGCACTAAGTGATGATCACAATCCTCATTTAAGTCAGGCGGTGTTAGATTTACAATTTTCTTATTCTCAACGTGTTGGTTATGAACTAGCAATGCAAGTATTAAAAGAAATGACGGGCACAATTAAGCTGCATAAACGTATGCCAGAACATGCAAGTTTGGGCGTATTACGATCACCTGATATTCCATCAATTTTGATTGAAGTTGGTTTTATTTCAAATGAAAGTGAAGAAAAATTATTAGCCAGCAACGCACATCAAGACAAGATTGCTAAAGCGATCTATCAAGGCGTAAAAAATTACGTAAGACAAAATCCTAAGTTTGGAGAACAACATTAATGGCAATTCATATTCTATCACCGCAATTGGCCAATCAAATTGCTGCTGGCGAAGTGGTAGAACGCCCTGCTTCTGTCATTAAAGAGTTAGTTGAAAATAGCCTTGATGCTGGTAGTACCCAAATTGATATTGATCTTGAACAAGGCGGTAGTAAATTAATTCGTATTCGAGATAACGGTAGTGGGATTGCTAAAGATGAATTGGCATTAGCCCTTGCTCGTCATGCCACAAGCAAAATTAGCACATTAGATGATTTAGATGCCATTGTCAGTTTGGGGTTTAGAGGCGAAGCTTTGGCAAGTATTAGTTCGGTTTCTCGATTAACATTAACTTCACGTACCGCAGAACAATCCGAAGCATGGCAAGTGTATGCCGAAGGGCGTGATATGATTCCAACTATTAAACCCGCAGCACATCCTATTGGTTCGACAGTTGAAGTATTAGATCTATTTTATAATACGCCGGCTCGACGTCGTTTTTTAAAGACAGAAAAAACCGAGTTTATGCATATTGAAGAATTTGTAAGACGTATCGCGCTTGCTCGTCCGGATGTGACTTTCAATTTGCAACATAATGGTAAATTGGTAAAACAATATCGTTCTTCAATACTTGAAAAAAGAGTTGAATTAGTATGTGGGCGCCCTTTTATGCAAAAAGCGGTGAAATTGGATTGGCAACATGATGATTTATTGATTCAAGGTTGGGTTGCTAGCAGTGACACAAGCGAATTACAATATTTTTATGTTAATGGTCGAGTGATTAAAGATAAATTACTTAATCATGCTTTACGTCAAGCCTATATTAGTCGAACCAATGAACAACAAAGTTATGTTATTTTTTTACACCTCGATCCTAAGCAAGTTGATGTAAATGTTCATCCATCTAAACATGAAGTACGCTTTCATGAAGCAAGGTTAGTGCATGATTTTGTCTATCAAGCCATTGTAATGGCATTAGAATCTAATTTATCCATTGCTGATGATAAGACGGTCATAGCACCTAATCGGCAAGCCGCTGGTGAGAATATTTTTAATCAACAACCTAAAGATAAAACTTATTTATCAACCAGCCAATTACCTAAAAAAGCTATCAATCACGTAAAAGAGAATACTGCATATGGTCGGTTAATTGAGGTAGTTAATACCTCAGAAACGCAAAATTCTGATTCTAACAAATTATTATTTTCACTGGATGATAATCAAATAACTGAACCACAAAAAGCAGTAATTGAATCATTATTTCCTAAACGGCACACGCCATTACAATCGTTACAACAACATATTGATCGTTCATCATTAGTGCAATTTGGTCGTGTGTTAACAATTATACAGCCAGATATTGCTTTGTTAGAAAAGTGTGAAAATAATCAACAACAATTAATGATAATGAAATTGCCGATTGCCCAACAGAAAGTGACATCAATTAAGTTGCTAATGCAAGAATCGGAGAAACTACTTATCCCATTAACTATTCTAATTAACCATAACGAGCAACAAGTACTTACTAACTATCAACCACAGTTATTATTTTTAGGTTTTGATTTCCATGTTGAAAAAGCAAAATTACATTTACAAAATGTGCCTAAAATGCTACGGACAATGAATTGGCAGCAATTATTACCTGCGTTAATCGCTTTTATATTAGCATCAGAAAATGAAGTGTTAGATCCAACTCAAATAGCCAGTTGGTTAGCAAGTCAAAGTGATGTTGGTAATGAAGTGAGTTGGAATGTAGCTAAAGCTATTCAATTATTGGCGCAGTTAGAGCAAATAGATATTAACTTATTACAACAAGATACCTTTTTACATTCGATTGATTTTTCATTTTTTACGCAATCATTTTTATCATGAATAAACCAAAAATTATTACTTTGATGGGGCCAACTGCATCAGGTAAAACTGCTATTGCTATGAATCTTTATGAGCGTTATCCAATTGATATAATTAGTGTTGATTCAGCATTGATTTATCGCGGTATGGACATTGGCACGGCAAAACCCACTAAAGAAGAACAACAAAAATATCCGCATCAATTGATAGATATTTGCGATCCGTCAGAAAGTTACTCAGCTGCCAATTTTAGACAAGATGCAATTACTGAAATTGAAAAGATATTAAAAAAGGGACGGATTCCTCTTCTGGTTGGTGGTACTATGCTTTACTTTAAAGCTTTAATTGAAGGGCTTTCACCACTTCCGGCAGCTAATAGTGAAATCCGTCAACAGATTGAAGAAAAAGCCGATAGATTGGGTTGGCAAGCTATTCATGAGGAACTAAAAAAAGTTGATCCTGTTTCAGCTAACCGAATCCATCCCAATGATCCTCAGCGCCTTAATCGAGCTTTAGAAGTTTATTTAATTTCTGGTAAAAGTTTGACTGAATTAACTCAAGATAGCGGTGAAGCTTTACCTTATGAAATTATGCAGTTTGCTATTATGCCAGAAGATCGAACTATTTTGCATCAGCGTATTGAGAAACGTTTTTTGCAAATGCTGGAACAAGGATTTGAGCAAGAAGTAAAAACATTAATGCAACGATCTGATCTACATTTAAATTTACCTTCTATACGCTGTGTAGGCTATCGGCAAATGTGGCAATATTTAAATGGAGATACTAGCTACGATGAGATGGTATTTAAAAGTATTTGCGCTACGCGGCAATTAGCCAAAAGGCAAATTACTTGGTTGCGTGGATGGAAGCAACCTATTACATGGTTAAATAGTGATAATATAGATATTATATTTAAAAATATTTTTAACTTATAGTAATAATCTAATTAGATAAAAAAATATAGTTTTTAACTATTTTTTTACAAATAATAATTGTTATTTTGTGAAAAGGATTTATATTGATATGATATTTTTATATTTTTTTTAAGTTATTTATCATTAATCAATTTAAATTTTAGTTATTTGTGCATTAATTTTGCTTGATAGGTTCAAGAAAGGTGCTTTTTATGTTAATTTGAGAGATAATATATTGGCGTGTCGCAGTTAGATAAAGTTTTTTTGCGAGTACAATTATATTTCTTCATTTTATTTATTTTATTTCATCTTAAAGGAAATACTCATGTCAAAAGGGCAGTCATTACAAGATCCTTATTTAAATTTGCTACGTCGCGAACATATTCCAGTATCAATTTATTTAGTTAATGGTATTAAACTACAAGGGCAAATTGAATCATTTGATCAGTTTGTGATTTTATTAAAAAACACAGTCAGCCAAATGGTATATAAACATGCTATCTCAACAGTTGTACCATCAAGACCAATTTCTGGATTGGTATCTCAACCTGAAGAGGCAAGCGAAAGCTGATAATTTCAGTGGAGAGTCTGATTGTTTGAAAGATATAAAGGCGGTGAATCAGCCTTATTAGTCCATGTATTTTTCCCTCAAGAAAGCGATATTGAGGATCTCAAAGAGTTTGAAGTTTTAGTATCTTCAGCTCAAATTGAGATTCTTGATATCGTAACTACCTCAAGAAAAGCACCACAAGCCAAATATTTTATTGGTGAAGGTAAAGCACAAGAAATTGCCGAAAAAGTCAAAGAGCTAGATGTGTCGGTAATTTTAGTTAATCACTCATTAACACCAACTCAAGAACGTAATCTTGAACAATTTTGTGAATGTCGAGTGGTTGATAGAACGGGATTAATTTTAGATATTTTTGCACAACGTGCTAGAACTCATGAAGGTAAATTACAAGTTGAGCTAGCGCAGTTGCAGTATTTATCGACACGTTTAGTGCGTGGTTGGACTCATTTAGAACGGCAAAAAGGTGGGATAGGGTTACGTGGACCAGGTGAAACTCAATTAGAAACAGATAGGCGATTAATTCGCCAACGAATCCAATTGATTTTATCCAGACTGGCTAAAGTTGAAAAACAACGAAATCAAAATCGTCAATCAAGAAATAAAGCTGATTTATCAACCGTATCATTAGTAGGCTATACTAATGCGGGGAAATCCACATTATTTAATGTATTAACTAATGCTGATGTTTATGCCGCTGATCAATTGTTTGCCACACTCGATCCAACATTGAGGCGTATTGTTGTTGATGATGTTGGTGACGTCGTCCTTGCTGACACCGTTGGTTTTATTCGTCATTTACCACATGATTTAATTGCTGCGTTTAAAGCGACATTACTTGAAACACAAGAAGCTACACTTTTGTTGCATGTAGTTGATGCTGCTAATCCTAATATATTAGATAATATACAGGCAGTTAATGAAGTATTATTTGAAATTGACGCTGATAATATTCCAACCTTGTTAGTCATGAATAAGATCGATTTAATTGAAGGCAAGCAGCCATGTATTGATCGTGATGAAGACGGTATGCCAATTCGTGTTTGGATTTCCGCACAAAATGGTTTAGGATTAGATCTTCTATTTATTGCATTAAAAGAACGGCTTGCTAAACAAGTTCAAATATGTCATTTAAATTTACCTACTTATTTAGCAAGATTAAGAAGCCGGCTTTATCAACTAAATGCGGTAGAACATGAATTTATTAATGAAGATGGTAGTTTTCACTTAGATGTGAGAATGCCTGCAATAGAATGGAATCGCCTCTGTAAACAAGAGCCAGATCTGTTATACTTAATTAATACGCAAAATAACAACTAATTGTTAAATGGAGCATATAAAATATGGCGTGGAATCAGCCCGGAAATAACGGACAAGATAACGATCCATGGGGTAATAATAACAAAAAACCTTCCGGTTCATCGGCTGGTTTATTGGATAAGATTAAAGACCTCTTAAATAAAGGTAAATTGAGCAATAATAATGGTGGTTCGTCAGGAGTTAAATTGCCTATGAATACCTCTAAAATTATTGGTGCGGTTATTGTTGTATTAATCCTCGTTTGGGGAGTAAGTGGTTTTTATACTATTAACCAAAGTCAACGTGGCGTGATTACTCGCTTTGGGCATGTTCAACCTGAAATTATTCAACCAGGATTAAATTGGAAGCCAACATTGATCGATAAAGTGTATATCGTTGATACTCAAGGTACGCGTAATTTTAACGTAGGCGGCTCTATTGTTACCACTGCTACCACTGTCACCACCGCTACCACTGGTGAAAATTTAGTTTTTGTTGAGATGAATGTACAGTATCGAATTAGTAATCCTATAAAGTACTTGTTTAATGTAACTAATGTTGAAAAAAGTTTAGATCAAGCGGCCGATAGTGCGCTAAGAACAGCTGTTGGGAGTTCTAATATAGATGCAATTATTTCTGATGGGCGAGCTGCACTTGAATCTAGTACTAAAGATGAGTTAGTGAATGTTATTAATCATTATGATATGGGCATTAGTATTGTTGATTTGAACTTCCAAGTTGCTCGTCCACCTGAAGAAGTACAAGATGCCTATGAAGATGCTATTCGTGCTCAAAGTGATAGTGAACGCGCAATTAAGCAAGCTGAAGCCGATAAAGTGCAGTTAGTGCAACAAGCTGAAGGTCGTGCTGCCAGAATTTTAGCCGATGCCAATGCTTATAAAGTTCGTGTTGAACTTGAAGCTACTGGTGATATTGCCCGCTTTGAACAAATATTACCATACTATAAAGCGGCACCAGAAATTACTAAAGAGCGTTTATATATTGAAACTATGGAAAAAATATTAGCTAAAACTAATAAGGTAATTGTCAATGATAAAAATGGTAATTTGATGGTGTTGCCATTAGAACAATTATTGAAAGATAAAAGTGAACAAGCTTCGGATTCTATGAACTTATCAAATTCAAATAGTGACTACAATTTTAGTATACCAAGTTCTTCTAATGTGATAAAAAGCACACCTCAAATAACACCAGAATCACAAAATGGTGTTACCACTAATAAAGGTAGTATTAATGGTAATACTACACGAACTATGGGACGATAAGGAGAAAAATGAGTATGCGTAAATTATTGATCCCTCTAGTTTTAATTTTAATTGGGGTATTTTTTTCAAGTGCTTATGTCATTGAAGAAGGTTACCGGGGTGTTGTGTTACGGTTTAATAAAATTATTGGATTATCTGAGCCAGGCTTGCATTTTAAAATTCCTGGTATGGATAGTATCAAAGTTATCGATGCCAAAATTCAAACTATCAATAGTTCTGAACAAAGATTTTTTAATGTACAAAAAAAAGAATTGATTGTTGATTATTTCGTACAATGGAAGATTATTGATTTTAATCGTTATTATGAAACTATAGCAGGTGGTAATAATGTTCAAGATTTACTATTAGCTAGGTTAAACGGTCGGTTACGAGCTGAAATCGGTAAGTTAAATAATAAAGATATTATTAACGATTCTAATGCCGATACCAAATCACGAAATTCTTTAATGATTAGAGTTAAAGATGCATTAAATGGTACTTCTCAAGAAACAGTTGATAACGTGCCTATTGATAAACTTGTTGCTGAAGCAAAAAAAGACCCTGGAAATAGTAAAACTAGTTTAAAAGCATTCGGTGTGGAAGTGATTGATGTACGTATAAAAAAGATTAACTTTCCTCCAGCGGTATCTGGCTCGATTTATGAAATGATGAGATCGGAACGTGAAGTTATTGCTCGTGATAAGCGATTTGAAGGAGTTAAAAAGGCCGAAGAAGAACGAGCTAGGGCGACGCTTCAAGCTACAAAGATATTATCAGAAGCTCAACGACAATCACGTACTATTCGTGGAGAAGGTGATGCCAATGTAGCTAAACTTTATGCAGATGCTTTTGGTAAAAATTTAGAGTTCTTTAGTTTTATCAGAAGTTTAAAAGCTTATGAACAAAGTTTTATGGGTAATGATGTTATGGTCATTAGTCCTGATAGTGAATTTTTTCAGTATATGAAATTAAAATCTAATAAAAAATAACCAAATGAGTAATAATCTATGAGTAATAATGTTGTTGTGCTAGGTACACAATGGGGTGATGAAGGCAAAGGTAAAGTTGTTGATTTACTCACAGAGAAAGCCAAATATGTAGTACGCTATCAAGGCGGACATAATGCGGGTCATACATTAGTTATTAATGGTGAAAAAACGGTATTACATTTGATTCCTTCAGGAATATTACGTAATGATGTAATCAGTATTATCGCAAATGGTGTAGTACTATGTCCTGATGCATTAATGAAAGAGATGAAAGAACTAGAAGATAAAGGCATTCCTGTTAGAGACAGGTTGCTTATTTCTGAATCGTGTCCTTTAATTCTTCCTTATCATATTGCACTAGATCAGGCTCGAGAAAAAGCTCGAGGTAGTAAAGCAATTGGTACTACGGGTCGAGGTATTGGGCCAGCATATGAAGATAAAGTTGCACGTAGGGGACTTCGTGTTGGTGATTTGCGCGATCGCACAGCATTTGCAGAAAAATTAAAAGAAGTCATGGAATACCATAATTTCCAATTAGTTAATTACTATAAAGCTGAACCAGTAGACTATCAAAAAGTACTAGATGATACTTCCGCCATTGCTGATGTTCTTGTAGCTATGATCGCCGATATTCCTGCACTTTTAGAAAATGCCCGTAAAAAGGGTGAAAAAATCATGTTTGAAGGCGCACAAGGTACTTTACTTGATATTGATCATGGTACTTACCCTTTTGTTACTTCTTCTAATACTACTGCTGGCGGTGTGGCAACGGGTTCTGGATTTGGTCCTCGTTATGTTGGCTATGTATTAGGAATTGTTAAGGCTTATTCTACCCGTGTTGGTGCCGGACCTTTTCCAACCGAGCTATTTGATGATATAGGTGAATATCTTTGTAAACAAGGTAACGAATTTGGGGCGACAACAGGTCGTCGTCGTCGTACTGGTTGGCTTGATGCAGTTGCTATTCGCAAAGCAGTACAACTCAATTCAGTTTCTGGTTTTTGCTTAACTAAGCTGGATGTGTTAGATGGGCTTAAAGAAGTGAAAATTTGTGTTGGTTATCAATTGCCAAATGGAGATGTGATAACAACTGCGCCAGCAGCAGCTGAAGAATGGAGCTTAGTTAAACCTATTTATGAGTCAATGCCGGGTTGGAGCGAATCAACCTTTGGTATTAAAAGTTATGACGCATTACCACAGGCTGCAAAAGCTTACATTAAGCGAATTGAGGAATTAACCGAGACGCCGATTGATATTATCTCAACCGGTCCGGATCGAAATGAAACTATGATCTTACGAGATCCTTACCAAGTATAATATTTGAATATTAAAAAATCGGGATAATTATCCCGATTTTTGTTTTTATACAATATTTAGATCAAGTGTTAGAGGTAGTTATGACCATATTAGGTACCCCATTATCACCATCATCTACAAAAGTATTACTTTGTGGTGCCGGTGAACTTGCTAAAGAAGTTGTAATTGAATTACAACGATTGGGTTGTGAGGTCATTGCTGTAGATTGTTATGCTAACGCACCTGCGATGCAGGTTGCGCATCGCTTTTATACTATTGATATGCTAGATGGTAATGCTTTAAGAAAAGTCGTTGAAGCTGAAAAACCAGATTATATTGTTCCTGAAATCGAAGCAATTGCAACTGAAACTTTAGTTGAGCTTGAAAAAGAAGGATTTACGGTTATTCCAACAGCAAAAGCGACACAACTAACCATGAATCGAGAAGGTATTCGCCGTCTAGCAGCAGAAACGCTAAATTTACCTACATCACCCTATCAATTTGCTTCGACTGAAGCTGAATATCAAAATGCAGTTAAAGAACTAGGTTTTCCTTGTTTAGTTAAACCCATTATGAGTTCATCCGGAAAAGGACAATCTTTATTACGTAATGACGCTGATCTTGATGCCGCATGGAAACTTGCTCAAGAAGGTGGTCGAGCCGGTAAAGGAAAAGTTATTATTGAAGGTTTTATTGACTTTGATTATGAAATTACGCTATTAACTGTTAGACATATTAATGGTGTGGCATTTTGTGAACCTATTGGTCATCGCCAAGAAAAAGGAGATTACCGAGAATCTTGGCAACCACAACATATGTCTAAAGCAGCTTTAGCTATATCTAAAGAAATTGCTATCAAAATAACTGAGGCATTAGGTGGGCGAGGAGTATTTGGTGTTGAATTATTTGTGAAAGGTGATCAAGTTTGGTTTAATGAAGTTTCACCACGCCCTCATGATACAGGTATGGTGACATTGATTTCACAAAATTTATCTGAATTTGCTTTACATGCTAGAGCTATTTTAGGATTACCAATAACTTCTGTTGAATTATTTGGCGCTAGTGCATCAGCAGTTATTTTAGTTAATGGCACTTCAAAACAGGTTTCATTTATTAATATAGAAAAGGCCTTAAATGAACCACAAACTGATTTACGTTTATTTGGTAAACCAGAAGTAAAAGGTACCAGACGAATGGGTGTTGCATTGGCTCGAGCAATAAATATTAAAGAAGCAGTTAACAAAGCTATCAAAGTAGCAAATCAAGTAGAAATTAAGTTGTAATATAAGAGTTTGGGTAAAAAGTCATCAATCAATTCAAAATATTTAAAAAAGCAAAAATAGGGGTTGACGTAAGCAGGTGAAATGAGTAACATACGCAACCCTTGAGACAGCAAACTGAATCAACGGAAAGGTTGAGGAAAGTTAAGTAAAAAAGCTGTCAGCTCTTTAAAAATTAAGAAACAGACAATCTGTGTGGGCACTTGCGA
>CALYPG010000011.1 GCA_945271295.1 uncultured Gilliamella sp.
TTTTTATTGTCACCATTATTTTAGTTAAGATTCGCACTTAGTACTTGAATTCAAGCAGGTTGATATTTGTTATAGTTTAGGTTAGGTGCAGCTACTGAGTTTTAAATCATCAATCTCTCAGTGTTCATTACCAATCACCAAATTTTAAAGCCTGCTTCCAGCAGGTTTTTTTATGCTTAAAGCCTTTTCAAATAAGCCTTGCAATGAGTTTTTCTTATCAAATGATTTCAACCAAAATCAACCCAAATCAAGTTAAAAAATGGATATAAAAGTGGATACATTTGGTTCGATAATGGTGTGTATTCTTAAATTGCCTTTTGAGATTTATTCAGCAAATCAAGGGGACAATCCCTTCGGGTTTAGAGCACTCTTCTCCAAATGCATATGCCGGAATGCCTAGCCCCCCTGACAAATTCCATATCTGTTTAAGCCAGTCAATGCTAACTTCAACAATTAGATCATTGACTGAAAATGGAGTTTCATAAGGATCAAATAAAGGTACTTCTGGTTGTAATTTATTCTCAATAAATTTCACATCAAAAAGTTCACGATACGGTTCTATAGCTTTATTGAGCACGTATAGATCTGGTCCGATAAGGTGAATCATGATAGAAAACATACCCTCTTCATCCTGAGTCGGATGAATACCAACTTCAACCGATCTAGCTTTTTCGGGTAGAATAGGTTTAATACTATTAATCTTAGCAATAGCATCTTGCGTATGCATATTAAGGATACTTTGTAGTATTGTCGTATATTCAGTTTTCGTCATAACTTATTTCTCTTAAGTTAGTCGACCCTGCTTTATATTTGATAAATTACGGGGTTTTTAATGTCTGCTTCTTGTTTGAAGATTTACATAATATAGCTCATAAACGACATGATTGTCCGCTTAAATTTGAGCTAATATAATTAACTTGTACCAACTGCGACCGTATTTTACAAGCCTTGTTGATTAATTCTTTAATCTTTTTGTGTTAGATATTAGATATATTAATTTTATATTAGTTAAAAATTCTTGAGTTTTTAGCTGGATATAAGTGCTTTTTTATCTTATATTCAGAGATTAAATTTGGGATACAACCTCGGATACATCATCTACCTAAAATCCCCCCAACTTGATAACTTCAATACTTAACTCGTATTTTCGATTCTTCATCCATTATTAATCACCAAATTCTAAGGCCTGCTTCAACCAATTTTATGTCTAAAGCTTTTTTGGTAATAATTGTTGGACTAATTCGTCAAGTACGCTTGCAATTCATCAAATAATCGGACATTCTTGGTAGGTAAGTAAGTTACCTTTCAAATTTTGGAGATTATTTGCATCCAAATTGTTGCGTTTACTATCACTTAACATATCGTTAACTTGACAAATATTGACGGGTTAATTAAATTGTCGCCTCCATAATTTTTTTGAATTGAAGATTATGTATGACACCTCAGAAATTATTGCCAAACGGGGCATTTGAGGTCAATTGCTGCATTTTGCCAATAACTGTAAAGATAAAATCATTGATCAAAATGCCATGCCTTATGGACTGACATCCGCGTAGTATAAAACATTACTTCATATTGTTTTTAGAAATTTGATAACACCGATGGCACTTAGTCATGCATTACCTATTGATAATGCAGCAATAAGGCGTTGGCTCGATCGTAGAACAACCAGGGTTTTTAATTCACATCCGAGGTAAATAAGATAGACGGCAAATTAACATCATATTAACTCAACAAGGTGAACAAATAAGTAAAAAATCCTCCCAATTTTGGTCAATGCTTTAATCAATTAACCAGCCAATTAAGTCATGTAGAAATAATGCAATTACAAGCATTGCTTAAAAAAATGTTACTCACTAACGGCTATTTAGCCAACAACTTTGAACATAACAATATAGATGAACTAAATGACAACAGCACAAATAAAAGATAAACAAAAAATGACACAACAACGCAAAAAAACGCTCACTATTTTACTGGTGATTATTTTATTAAGTGGTTTAATCATCCTCGCGTGGTATTGGTTTTATGGACGATGGTATGAAAGCACTGACGATGCTTATGTAAATGGTAATATTGTGCAAATCACGCCGTTGATTGACGGTTCAGTAGTGAGTATAACTGCCGATGATGGTGATTTGGTAAAGCAAGGGCAACTCCTTGTGGCACTCGATCCTAATGATACCGAGATAGCGCTGCAACAAGCTAAAGCTAATTTAGCTAATAGTGTAAGAAAAGTACGGAGCTTATATCGCACAGTAGATAGCTATCAAGCGCAGCTTAATAGTAGTCAAGCAACCTTAGAGAAGGCGGAACAAGATTATGAACGCCGTAAAAAACTGATTGCACAAGGTGCCATATCTCATGAAGAGCTAACACATTCACGGGCGACACTCCAAGAAGCGCAGGCTAATTTTAATAGCATCTTACAACAACTGCAAAGTAATAAGGTGTTAATTGATAATACCAAGATTGACACCCATCCTGATATTCTTACCGCATCGGCGCAACTAGAACAGGCTTACTTAAACTGGTTAAGAAGTGATTTAATTGCGCCAGTTTCAGGTTATATCGCTAAACGTTCCGTTCAAGTTGGGCAACATGTCGAAAAAAGTAAACCGTTAATGGCGGTTATCCCACTTGATCAAGTATGGGTTGAAGCCAATTTTAAAGAAACCCAATTGCAATATATGCGTATTGGCCAACCGGTTACTTTAAAAGCCGATATCTATAGTGATGTGGTATATCACGGCAAAATTGCAAGTTTAGGTGCGGGTACAGGCAGTGCTTTTGCTTTACTTCCGGCTCAAAATGCCACGGGTAATTGGATTAAAATAGTACAACGCGTGCCAGTTAAAATCCAATTAGATCCTAAAGAACTGCAACAGCATCCGCTACGAATAGGCTTATCAATGGATGTAAAAGTTGATTTACACAACCAAGATGGAGCGGTTTTGGCACAGCAATCACCTGCTACACCGGTATTTTCAACCGACATTTATCATCAACAACTGGTTGCAGCCAAAAACATGATTAAGCAGATTATTGCCCAAAACGCAAATACAGATAAATAAACAATGATGAATTCACAACAAGCTTTATTTAGACCCGCGAACCTTGTTTTAGCCACAATTGCTATTTCGCTCGCCAGCTTTATGCAAGTGCTTGATACCACAATCGCGAATGTGGCATTACCCACTATTGCAGGAAATCTGGGCGTTAGTTCTGAACAAGGAACCTGGGTTATTACCTCGTTTGCGGTATGTAATGCCATCACTCTCCCACTTACTGGCTGGTTATCAAGACGAGTCGGCGAAGTTAAATTATTTATTGGTGTGGTACTGCTATTTGTTATTACTTCTTTCTTATGTGGTATTGCTACCAGTATGACAGAATTGATTGTTTTTCGTTGCATGCAAGGTGCTGTAGCGGGGCCACTCTATCCAATTGCACAATCTCTTTTATTAGCCATTTATCCCCCCGCTAAGCGAGGTATGGCACTGGCTATTTTAAGTATTGTCACCGTTGTTGCCCCTGTTGCCGGGCCAATATTGGGTGGTTGGATTTCGTATAATTATACTTGGCCATGGATATTTTTTATCAATATCCCCTTTGGTCTTTTTGCAGCTGTTTTTGCTTATCAACAGATGAAAGCTAAACCACAAATAACTTCGCGTTTACCCATTGATTATATTGGATTAATCAGTTTGGTAATTGGTGTTGGCGCGCTACAAATTGTGTTAGATAAAGGTAATGATCTGGATTGGTTTGAATCAAACTTTATTATATTTGGTTCTGTAATTGCCGTTATTGGTATTGCATTTTTTATCATTTGGGAATTAACCGATGTAAACCCTATTGTTAACTTAAAACTGTTTATTAATAGAAACTTTAGTATTGGTTGTTTTTTATTGATATGTGGTTATTCTGGCTTTTTTGGTATTAACTTGCTGTTACCGCAATGGTTGCAAACTCAAATGGGTTATACCGCCACTTGGGCAGGCTTGGCTGCAGCTCCGATTGGTTTTATTCCTATTTTATTAACGCCTTTTTTAGGGCGCTACGCACATTATTTTGATATGCGTTTATTGGCTAGTTTAGCGTTTATCGCCATTGGTATTAGTTGCTTTATGCGAGCGGGATTTAACACGCAAGTCAATTATCAGCATATCGCTTTTGTTCAGCTCTTTATGGGGCTTGGCGTGGCACTATTTTTTATGCCGGTAATGTCTATTATTTTATCCAATATTAAGCAGCATCAAATTGCTGAAGCCTCAGGCTTAGCGGCTTTTTTACGTACCTTAGGCGGTAGCTTTTCAGCGTCATTAACCTCATGGATTTGGACGAGGAATGCCAGTTTACATCATGCTTATCTTAGCGAAAGCATAACGCCTTATGATCCAACCACACAATATGCCCTAAATCAATTAGGTGGGCAATCAGTTGAAAGCTACGCAAAATTAGAAAATATAGTGAATACTCAAGCCTATATGTTATCAACCATTGATTATTTTAACATGCTAGGTATTGCTTTTATTCTGCTCATTATTGTTGCTTGGTTAGCATCACCAAGACAAAAACAATAGTGAACTTAACTTGCTTTTTTGCATTTTTATAAAGGCTACTACCATGCACTTTGCTAAAGAGTTGAGTGCATGATGATTATCAAAATTTAAGACCTGCTTTTAGCAGGTTTTTTTATGTCTAAAACTATCTATCTTGTTGTACAACGCAATAAAGTTTAACTGAAATCAACCATAATCAAGCAAAAAAGCTAATTTTACATGATTAATTTGATGATTATTTTATCTACACTAATTATAATACATTCTTTAAAAATCAATTAGTAAGTGACAAATACTGTAATAAGTTGAGATTCATACCTTAACTCAAAGAACATATAAGTATGTTCTTTTTTAACATTTTCGTTAATATGGATTTATGAATTAAAAGTGGCGTAATTTTTGCATATTTATCTGTTACATCGTACTTAACTGTTGTTATACTCATGTTAAGTTATGTTCAAAAAAATGGAATGTTATTGTAAATTCCTATGCCATAGCGTAGTTTTATTTATGGTGCATTTTTGCACTATATTTGTGCGATAGATGGTAAAAATATAGATTTAATCAAGGTAAAAGTTAATTGTTGTAAAAATTTAGATGTTTACTAAATCTGTCTTTTGAAAAATATCAGAAATACGACGTTCTCAGCTTTGTTTAAGTGTTACAAAATAGGTTTAATACAATTAAATAATTGGGGTGATTTTATGAGTAATCTAAGGAAATATAAACGTAAATTCTTGTTGGGCGCAGGGCTGGCAACTATGCTCGCTAGTGCACAACTTCATGCTGCAGGGACGCTAGTTTATTGTGCAGAGGCTTCACCTGAAACATTTAATCCACAGTTAGTGACAAGTGGTATTTCAATGGATGCGGGTGCAGTGCCTGTATATAATCGTTTGGTGGAATTTAAATTAGGTACTACTGAAATCGAACCTGCTTTAGCTAAATCTTGGGATATCAGCCCAGATGGGTTAACTTATACTTTCCATTTACGTGATGATGTTAAATGGCATGATAATAAAGAATTTAAACCAACACGCAATTTAAATGCTGATGATGTTCTTTTTACATTTATGCGACAAAAGGATAAAAATCATCCGTACAACAAAGTTTCTGGTGGTCAATATGTTTACTTTGATAGTATGGGATTACCAGATTTAATTAAAGAGATTAGAAAGGTTGATGATCATACGGTCGTATTTGAGTTGAGCAAACCAGAAGCGCCTTTCTTAGCTGATTTAGCAATGTCCTTCGCTTCAATTTTATCAGCTGAATATGCTGATGCCATGCTTAAAAATGGTACCCCCGAAAAGGTTGATTTAGTTCCTGTTGGTACTGGTCCGTTTACTTTTGTTCAATATCAAAAAGATTCAAGAATCCTTTATAAAGCAAATCCAGATTATTTTGGCCCTAAAGCTAAACTTGATCGTCTAGTTTTTTCAATTACGCCAGATGCTGCAATTCGTTATGCTAAGTTACAAAAGGGAGAATGTCATGCTATGCCATATCCAAATGTAGCAGATGTTGAACGAATGAAATCAGACAATAATATTGTTGTTCAAGAAATGGCAGGCGTGAACATTGGTTATTTAGCCTACAATATGGATAAGCCACCACTAGATAATTTAAAAGTTCGTCAAGCATTAAATTTGGCAGTGAACAAAGATGCAATTATTAAAGCGGTTTTCCAAGGTGCTGCTGAACCAGCTAAAAACTTCATTCCACCATCAATGTGGGGTTATAACGATGAAGTAAAAGATTACCCTTACGATCCAGCACAAGCAAAAGAATTATTAAAATCAGCAGGTTTAGATAAAGGGTTTACTATCAATTTATGGGCAATGCCAGTACAACGTCCATATAATCCAAATGCACGTCGTATGGCTGAAATGATTCAAGCGGATTGGGCTAAAATTGGTGTAACTGCTAAAATTGTTACTTATGAATGGGGCGAGTATTTATCTCGTATTCGTAATGGTGAACATGATGCAGTGTTAATGGGATGGTCCGGAGATAATGGCGATCCTGATAACTTTTATTCTGTTTTGATGAGTTGCGATGCGGTTAAATCAGGTCAAAACTATTCACATTGGTGTTATAAACCATTCGATGATTTATTACAACAAGCTCGAATTGAACCAAATCATGGAAAACGGGTTGAGCTCTATAAACAAGCACAAGTTGAGATGCATGACCAAGCACCTGCATTAATGATTGCTCACTCAATGGTTTATATGCCAGTACGTAAAGAGGTTAAAAACTATATTATGGATCCTTTAGCGTTACATAACTTTAACCAAGTTTCTATTGAAAAATAGCATTTCTAGTGATTAACCATACAATGTGTGGTTAATCACGGCGTTGGGTTTAACTGAATTTAGTATCATAAATATCTTATTTTAATAACAACATAAATTTTATCTATTTTATAAACTATAATTTAGAAGCAATACTTAAGAGCCACTACATGTTTCAATTTATTTTAAAGCGGTTAGGCGTACTTATTCCGACTTTTATTTGTATTACACTGCTGACTTTTATTTTTGTTCATCTTATTCCGGGTGATCCCATTACCGTTCTTGCTGGAGAGCGAGGTCTATCGCCAGAACGTCATGCCGAATTAATGACTCAATTAGGCTTAGATAAGCCGCTGTATGAGCAATATTTTCAATACATTATTGGAATGTTGCATGGTGATTTAGGGATTTCTTTTAAAAGCCAAATCCCGGTATGGGATGAATTTGTTCCCCGATTTAAAGCAACTTTTGAACTCGGATTTTGTGCGATGCTGTTTGCCATTAGTTTCGGGATCCCCATCGGGGTTCTCGCAGCAGTGAAACGCGGTTCAATATTTGATCACACAGCAATAGGCCTGTCTTTAACGGGTTATTCCATGCCAATTTTTTGGTGGGGAATGATGCTCATTATGTTAGTCTCTGTCCACTTAAATTTAACCCCAGTATCAGGTCGTGTTAGTGACATGCTTTTTTTAGATGACAGTCAACCTTTAACCGGATTTATGTTAATTGATACTTTTTTATGGGGTGAAAAGGAAGATTTTATTGATGCTGTTAGCCACTTAATTTTACCGTCAATTGTATTAGGTACTATCCCATTAGCAGTAATAGTGCGCATGACTCGCTCTTCTATGTTAGAAGTATTGAGTGAAGACTATATCCGAACGGCACGAGCTAAAGGCGTTAGCAGAATACGGATTGTCCTTATCCATGCATTACGTAATGCTATGATTCCGGTGATTACTGTCATCGGATTACAAGTTGGTTCAATGCTTGCAGGTGCAATACTGACCGAAACCGTCTTTTCATGGCCCGGGATTGGGCGTTGGTTAATCGAAGCGCTACAACGTCGAGATTACCCTGTTGTGCAAAGTGGCGTGTTAATTGTTGCAGGCATGATTATTTTGGTGAATTTATTGGTTGATATGTTGTACGGCGTTATCAATCCCCGTATTAGACATAAATAAGAGTGTGTTTACAGATGAATAAACAGGTTATTACTGAAGCAACCAATACGCAAGAAACCAGTACGGTTGCCCCTAAACCATTAACGCCTATGCGTGAGTTCTGGTTTTATTTTTCACAAAATAAAGGTGCGGTTGTTGGTTTAGCCTTTATTGTTATTGTGGTATTACTGGCTATTTTTGCTAATTTTGTTGCGCCACATTTACCTTCTGAACAATTTAGGGAAGCATTATTAGCGCCACCAGTTTGGATGGATGGTGGCAGTTGGCAATTTATATTAGGGACAGATGATGTAGGGCGAGATATCTTATCCAGACTCATTTATGGTGCTCGTTTGTCTTTATTAGTTGGTTGTTTGGTTGTTATTATCTCACTGATTTTAGGGATTACATTGGGTTTGATAGCAGGTTATGTAGGCGGTTTTTTAGACAACATAATTATGCGTGCTGTTGATATCATGCTTGCCTTACCCAGTTTATTACTTGCTCTGGTTTTAGTTGCAATATTTGGCCCGTCTATTGTTAATGCCTCAATAGCATTAGCTTTTGTTGCGTTACCACACTATGTCCGCTTAACTCGCGGCGCAACACTTGCTGAAATTAATAAAGATTATGTTATTGCTTCCAGAGTTGCTGGGGCTGGCGCCTTACGGCAGATGTTTATCAATATTTTACCAAACTGTTTAGCACCATTAATTGTTCAAGCTTCATTAGGATTTTCCAATGCAATATTAGACATGGCTGCATTAGGTTTTTTAGGCATGGGGGCTCAGCCACCAACACCAGAATGGGGAACCATGCTTGCTGATGTATTGCAATTTGCTCAATCAGCATGGTGGGTTGTTACCTTTCCTGGCTTAGTCATTTTAATGACAGTATTAGCCTTTAACTTAATGGGCGATGGTTTGCGAGATGCGCTTGATCCTAAATTGAAACAGTAATGGAGATTTAATTATGGCATTATTAGAAGTAAAAGAATTATCTGTTCAATTTTGTGGATTTAAAGCGGTAGATCACATTAGTTATGATGTTGAACAAGGACAAGTTGTTGGCATTGTTGGTGAATCAGGTTCAGGAAAATCAGTGAGTTCATTAGCCATAATGGGATTAATTGATTTTCCCGGTAAAGTCAGTGCAAATGCATTACATTTTGATGGCAAAGATTTGCAACAGATCTCAACCAAAATGCGGCGTAAAATCGTGGGTGCTGATGTCGCAATGATCTTTCAAGATCCAATGACTAGCTTAAATCCATGTTTTACCATAGGTTACCAAATCATTGAAACCTTGAAAATCCACCAAGGCGGTAGCAAAAAAGCACTCAAAGCCAGAGCGATTGAATTGCTTAAATTAGTAGGTATTCCTGATGCAGAAAATCGATTAAACGTTTATCCGCATCAGTTATCTGGCGGCATGAGCCAACGTGTCATGATCGCAATAGCAATTGCATGTAACCCAAAACTCTTAATTGCTGATGAACCAACAACCGCACTAGACGTAACAATTCAAGGGCAAATTATCGAGTTATTGCTTGAGTTACAACGTAAAAATAATATGGCCTTAGTGCTTATTACTCATGACTTAGCATTAGTGTCAGAGGCTGCACAAAAAATTATTGTAATGTATGCTGGGCAGGTCGTTGAAATAGGTGATGCTGAAATTATCTTTAAAATACCATTACACCCTTACACACAAGCATTATTACGCTCGTTGCCTGAATTTACTCAAGATAAAGCGCGGTTAGCATCATTATCGGGTGTCGTTCCGGGCAAATATGATAGGCCAACGGGGTGTTTACTCAATCCTCGTTGTCCTTATGCTACCGAACGTTGTTATACCGAGGAACCTGCATTAATTCATTATTCTGCAACTAGGCAAGTAAAATGTCATTATCCATTATCGAGCGAAGGGATACCACAGTATGAACAATAATATGGCAAACAATATTGGAAATAACGAATTACTGCTTGATGCCCGCAATTTGACCAAATATTATCCTGTTAAAACGGGTTTTTTTGCTGAACCAAAACAAGTTAAAGCCGTTGATGGGGTATCTTTTACATTAGGTAAAGCCAAAACGTTGGCAATTGTTGGTGAATCAGGCTGTGGTAAATCCTCATTAGCAAGATTATTGACCATGATTGAAAAGCCTACATCGGGGGAACTTTATTTTAAGGATCAAAATTTATTAGATGATGATCCACAAGCACAAAAATTGCGTCGTCAAAAAATCCAAATCGTTTTCCAAAATCCATATTCATCATTGAATCCACGCAAAAAAATTGGTTCTATTTTGGAAGAACCACTTATTATTAATACTGATTTAACAGCTAGTGACCGTAAAGCAAAAGTACTATCAATGATGCAAAAAGTGGGATTAAAAGAAGAGTTTTATAACCGTTATCCACATATGTTTTCGGGTGGGCAACGTCAACGTATTGCTATTGCAAGGGGATTAATGCTTGATCCTGAAATAGTGGTTGCTGATGAACCTGTTTCAGCATTAGATGTTTCTGTACGTGCACAAGTGCTAAATTTAATGATGGATCTACAACAAGAACTCGGTTTATCATATATTTTTATTTCTCATGATCTTTCAGTTGTTGAGCATATTGCTGATGACGTAATGGTGATGTATTTAGGTCGTTGTGTAGAACAAGGGCGGAAAGATGAAATCTATCACAATCCTAAACATCCATACACTCAGGCTCTATTATCCGCCACACCAAGATTAAATCCAGATCTTAGGCGAGATAGAATTAAATTAGAAGGGGAGTTACCAAGCCCGCTTAATCCTCCTTTGGGTTGTGCGTTTAATGCTCGGTGCCGTTTGGCTTTTCCACGTTGTACCATTGAACAACCTCAGCTTATTAATCATAACGAACATAAAATTGCGTGTTTCTGTGTAGAGGGGAATCATAACAGCGCAAGCTAATCTCTTATTCTTTTACGAATAAAGGTTAGTAAGGTAGTGGTATGTTTTATCATCTAATGCTTACTAGTTAGGTATAAAATGATAAAACATACCTCATAACGCTTTGTCATTATTATCAATTAAGTTGGTTCTATCTAAAATATCAGTACACCCCAACCCTTTTTATATAATTTTACTTCTCTTTGCAGTTAACAAATTGTGATATTGGTTGTTTTATGTTAGTTTCGTACTCCTTACTCACATAGAATACTTATTGGTTTAACCAAGGTTTGTTTATGTCTAATTCATCGGCTAAAAAAGTGGCTTTTGCTGCTTTTATTGGTACCACCATTGAGTGGTATGATTTTTATATCTATGCGTTGGCATCGGTATTGATTTTTGGGCAACTATTTTTCCCTGCGGATAATGAATTCGTGCAAATTTTAGGGGCTTTTGCTACCTTTGCGGTTGGTTTTTTATCGCGTCCTTTCGGCGCCTTGTTATTTGGGCATATTGGTGACCGTTTAGGGCGTAAAAAATCGCTGATTATTACCTTATTATTAATGGGGATTGCCACTACTTGTGTGGGATTATTACCGTCTTACCAAGAAGCGGGTATACTCGCGCCCATATTATTGGTAGCCTTGCGCATTTTACAAGGTGTTGCCGTTGGTGGTGAGTGGGGCGGTGCCGTCTTGATGGCCAATGAACATGCGCCAAAAGGCTTGAAAAATTTCTTTTCATCGTTTGCCCAGTGGGGCAGCCCGGCCGGAAATATTTTAGCCTTACTGGTTTTTTCTTATATCATTCGCTTACCCATTGCGGAGCTAATTAATAGTGGCTATTGGCGCATTCCTTTTTTAGCCAGTTTTATTCTGTTAATTATTGGTATTATTGCCAGAGTGACCTTAACTGAATCGCCTGTGTTTGTTGAATCATGCAAACAACAAGCAAACTTAAAGCAAGAATCTGCTCCAATTATTGAAGTCTTTAAGCGAGCCACACCGCTATTAATTTTATCGATTGGTGCCAATGTGCTGTCATTTAGTGGGATTTTTTCCAATACCTTAATGATAGGTTATACCACGCTGGCATTGGGTGTTGAGAAAGGCATGATTGTTGATGCGCTATTTTGGATTGCCATTGTCCATTTTGTTGCACAACCTTTTATCTCCTATTTTGCTGAAAAATACTCGGCAACACGCTTTTTAATTTGCTCTGCCATCTTGGCGATGGCATCGGTATTCTTATTATTCCCGATTATTCAGCAAGGCACAAAAACTAGTTTTATTATTGGTATTTCGTTAAATGTGATCTGTTACAGCGGCTTTTATGGTGTGATAGCGGGATATTTAAGCCGAATTTTCCCTACCCGAATGCGTTATACTGGGCTGTCAATGAGTTATCAAGGCTGTGCGGCGATTTTTGGTAGTCTAATCCCAATGATTGGTGGCTATATTATTTTTGCATACCAAACTTTTTGGTTACCGTTGGCCTTGTTTTATTGTGGTTTAGCACTGATATCAATTATCTGCATCTATCTTTTAAGTCACTATCACTATTATGATGAGTAATAAGGCAACTATATGAAAACCGTTTTATCCATTCAATCGAATGTTGTTTATGGTTATGCTGGTAATAAAGTATCGACACTGGCGATGCAATTACAAGGTGTCGAAGTGATGCCGATCCATACCGTGCAGTTATCAAGTAATACGGTGTATCCGGATTATGATGGCATTGTGCTGGGTGCTCAGCAAATCACTAGAATCGTCAATAGTTTAGAAAAAATTGGCGTATTGTCATCCATTGACGCCATTATTTCGGGGTATATCGGCCTTGCCGAACAGGGTGAAGAGATCCTTGAAGCGGTAAAAAAGATTAAATATTATAATCCTAATGCTATTTATGTTTGCGATCCGGTTATGGGCGGCGACATCAATAAAGGCAGTTCACTACCGCAAAATATTATTGATTTTTTCACTAAGCAAGCAATCAAACATGCTGACTACATCACGCCTAATTTATTAGAGTTACAAATATTATCAAATCTTGAAATCAAGACTTTTAACGATGTGCTTAAAGCCATAAAGATACTGCAAAACCAGCCGATTCAAGCCATATTAGTTAAAAATTTACTGCATGCTGGTAAAACAACTGAGTTATTTGAAATGATATTAGCCACGCCATCGCAAAGCTATCATCTGGCTCGACCATTGTATGACTTTCCACACCGTCCATTGGGGGTGGGGGATTTAATTTGTAGCCTGTTTACTGCGCATTTAGTTAATGGACAATCCCAATTAACCGCCTTTGAACTAGCCGCCAACGCCGCCAATCACGTCCTGGACATCACCAAACAACAAAATGCCCGAGAACTAGCGATTATTGACGCGCAAAAGTGGATCAAAAATCCTGATTTGCAGTATCGGGGCACGGAGTTGGTGTTGTAGGACTGAGATATTTAGAGGTGTTTACTTGTAATCCAATTTAGCCAAATACTTTTATAAGCAACAATATTTATCTGTTTTGTGCAAAAAATATAGTTTTTTATGGTTAGTTTAGTTAAGCGTTTTTATATGTAATTAAAGCTAATATAGTGCAACGAAAAATAAACTGAAAGGAAAAAACAATGAAAAAGTCATATAAATTAAAAGATTATATTTTAAAATATCCTGTTCTATTTTGGGTAGTAGCTCTAACCTATATTGTAAGCGTAATTATTCTTACTGTATGCAAGCGAGATGTTGAGGCTCTCTATTTTATTGTTTCTTATGCCATTATAGGTATAGTGTTTACAATTTATTATTTATTTTTTGCGAGTAAAGAACAGAAAGACTTTACAAAAAATTGGTTTAAAATTGTATTTATACCAACGAAAAAAATCTCCTCTCCAAAAACATTACATCGAATATTAACTTTATCTGGTTGGGGAGCTATATTTTGTATTTTAGCTTCCCTTTCATATTTATTTAAATTACCTGGGTTCTCTAGTTTAGTATTTTTTATATTACAAATTTTAGTAACTATACCGATATTAATAATTTATATAGGTAAAGAAAGAATTAATTCTTTTATTGATAAAATTAAATTTGGTACTTTTTTGGGAGTCATATTAAGTTTTACATATCTAGTAATAGATTTCATTAGTAAAACTCGTGGACGAAGTTTTGTCACCAATACAATATCGGTTTTACCTGAGCAAGTTCCTACTATAACACAAGGTTTACAATGGTTTTGCTTCATTTTAATAGCAAGTACAGCTTTACTTTTTATAGTCATTTTTTTGGTAGATTTAGTAAAAAATAAAAAACTTTTAAATAAAATATCTTTTATAACTTATTTTCTTGTATGTATAAGTGCTGTTTTACCTTGTCATTTAATTATTTTCAATGCAATAGTTATTATTGATGTAGTTATTTCTAAAACCTATGATGCAGATACAGTACTTTATTTTAAATGTGATAACAAGATTATAAAAAACGTGCCTAACGATACAGCCAGATATTTGAAAGTTGATGAACAAGAATTTCGAGCATTTTATTTTGAAAAAGATAAAAGTAATATTCAAATGACAACTTATTTTTGTAATGGCTCAGATTATATTAAGGTTGATATTCATAAATAATATTAAAAATAAACCGTCATTTTATAACCATAAATACTGAAATATTAATAATTAATTTTCAGTATTTATGATAGGTATATTACAAACTATATTAATTAAGAATATTATGCATGCCGGTAAACAACTGAGTTATTTGAAATAATATTAGCCACGTCATCGCAAAGCTATCATCTGGCTCGACTATTGTATGATTTTCCACATCGTCTATTGGGCGTGGGGGATTTAATTTGTAGCCTATTTACTGCGTATTTAGTTAATTGACAATTCCAATTAACCTCTTTTGAACTAGCCGCCAACGCCGTCAATCACATCCTCGACATTACCAAACAACAAAATGCCCGAGAACTAGCGATTATTGACGCTCAGCAGTGGATTAAAAGCCTGATTTGAAGTATCGGGGGGGGGACGGGAGTTGTTGATCATAATAAGCTGGTTAAGGTAGTGCACTAATTATGGCAATTGGTATGTAAAGGGATGAATTGTTTCTTTTTCATTCTATTAATGTATCTATTTTATTTAGTAATTCATATAAAATCTTATATAATTTATTTAATTAAACAGCATACATGTTATGTCGCTTTATAACTAGTTTATTAATTTAGTACGGAGGTTAAAGCATGGAACAAAAGGTCAAAAATAAAATTAAAGAAGCATTTGATTCATTGTTAAGAGCTGATTATTTATCTCTTGATAAAGTGAATGAGTTGACGGAGTTGAGTGATTATTATGTAGATATTTTTAATACCACTGCTAGTATTCTTCAAAAACAAGATAGTTATATATCTGGTAGGAGAGGGACAGGAAAAACTACAGCTCTTTTAAAAGGATATTACGAATGTTTAAAATCGCTTAAAAATAATTCTGATTTTTTAGAAAGAAAAATTTTACCTATATACATTGATCTTAGTAGCTGTGGTGATTTATTTGATAGTGACAATATTGAATTGTTTGAAGTTCATTTTGTAAGGCAAATTATCGATTCTTTAAAAAGACAACTTGAATCTTTTTATGACGAAAAAACACTTTTAGTTTTCAAAAAGGACAATCCAGCATTAGATGACCTTGAGTATATCGAAAAAATGCTTATTAATGGCAATTTGTTGTCACGCTCAAGAGATGAAAATATTACCTCTAAAAGTGCAACATCTGACACAAATTCATTTCAAGCAAACCTCTCCTTAAAAGATTTAAATATTTCTGGTAAAGCCGGCCAAAATAATTTGAATGAGTATAGTAAAACTTATATTCAAACTAGAGGTGTTAATGTTCAAGAATTTTTGAACAAAATTAATGATATTTTGAAAAAATCTAAGATAGATTATACATATCTATTTCTTGATGAATTCTCCGATCTAAATTCAGAATATCAAGCTAAATTTTCAAGACTTTTAAAAAGTTTTCTTGGTTCTAAAACAAATTTATTTATAAAAATAGGTGTCATTACAGATAGATTTGATTTTGGTGATAAAATCATAATTGGACGAGATATTTTCCCTATTCCACTTGACCTCAATGAACATGTTGAACGTTTAGGAGGATTGTCAATTGCATTAAAAAAATTGGAAGAAACAATCCCACTTTTGATTCAAAAACGATTAGATGCTTATCTTCCCCAAATTACATTTGATAGTCTTTTAAAGGGTAATAAGACAGAAATTATTGCTCGTATTGCCAGAGAGTCAATAGGAGTAACAAGAACTGTAGGAATGATTCTTCAAAATGCTTGGAAACAAGCTGAGAGTATTGATTGTAAAATAGGGCTTAATGAAATTAATTATGGAATACGTTCAGCTAGAAGAACATATCAGAAACAATATGAAGGTGCTCTTAAAAGAGGATTGATACCAGGATTTTACAACGACTTATGGAATGCCCTTACAGCAAAAGCTATTAAGGAAAAAGAAAAAAACCCGACCAGACCTGCAAGTCACATGTTAATTGATCCCAATAGAAAAGAATATTTTAATGTATTTAAAGAAAATTTTTTAATTCACCTATTAGAAGAAGGGCGTTCTTCAAAGTATGGTGGTAATTATAATTTATATGCTTTTGATTTTGATATCTGTTTAGACCTTAATATCAAATATGCAGAAAATAAAGATGAATATACTGCAATAAGATTCGTTTATGATACAGTTTTAGCAGACTATGATAGTTATTTTACCAGTACAAAACTAAAAAGTTATAAATGCCCAATATGTAATGCTATATATGCAGAACAAGATGTAGCTAAAGCAAAAGTAAAACGATGTTTTGAAGATGACAGTGTATTAGACGAAATTGTTCATCAATCATTTGAAATTGTTCAAGGTAATTTCGCGGAAGTAGAGGTCAAAATTTTAGGATTAATAGCTACTTTAAAACCAGATGAAGCAATGACAGCTGTAGAAATTGCCGATTCAGTTGGTTGTACAAGACAGAAAGTATCTGCTTGGTGCTCACGAGTCTTAGCTCCCAAAAAACAAATATTTATTAAAAAAGGTGATAAAAATTATTATTATGGCGAAGAAGAATAATTAACTCTCAGAAATAGAGAGCTCAAGAACTTTTAATTAGCTCTCTTTCCCCAATATCTTATTAACTTTTCTTACAGATATATCCATAATCTTAGCAATATCCTCAACCGAAACCCCTTTTTCCAACAATGCATTAATCAGTATTTTCTTTTCAGTCTCAGCTTTTTCTTTTATTTCTTTTGCTTTTTGTTGAGCCGTTTTCGTCTTATCCCTTTCAACCGCTAACTTCTCTTTAGCAATCAGTTTTTCTTCCCTGCGAATGCGTTCGATAACTTGGTACGTCGGGACGTATTTTAGGCTTTGTTCTAACTCGTCCATAAGCTTAGTACCACGAAAGCTGATATAGGTTTTTGGGGTGATAATGAGGTGGTCGACAAGGTCGATATTTAAAATGCGTCCAACTTGAATTAATCTGTCAGTGATATCTTTATCTGCTTCGGACGGAGTCAGCGATCCTGAAGGATGATTGTGAACTAAAATCACGCGTGAGGCGTTTTTCATCACTGCAACACGAAACACATTCATCGGTTCAACATCGACCGATTTAAACGTACCAAGCGCAATGAGTTCAATATACAGGATATAACCCGCTTGATTCATACCAATCATCCACAGGTGTTCCTTTTCTTGGTCGATCTTGTTTTCACGCAATAATACGCGCTGCATAATATTGTAAACATCATCCGTACCTTCAATATAGCGTTTGTCGTGTTTGGTCAGTTTAATATCCATCTTGTTACCTTATAAAATCGCCCGAAAAATAATATAGCATATTCTGTTTAGGCTTGGCAGTTGTTAATCAAAACGGATAATAGACGTTGATAACTATTTATTGATTTAATAACCATAAATTATTTAATATCAACAAGCTAACTTGAGGAATTATACTTATATAAAAATCGTTAGACGGGTTTTAGTTGGTAAGGTTTGGGCATTCTTCCTGGTGAGTTTATCGGTTTTTTATACCTGGCGAAGGGGCATAATTTATTGTTGCTTCAACGCAATCTTATTCCTTAGTTTTTGCATCGCAATAATCGAGTAATGACAACATAATAAAATTGCCGGATATATTATAAAATTGAGGGTTACCGCTGATGTGATACCCAACAATCCCATAATAAGATCTAGATTAAAAACCACTTTTTTAGTATCTTCCATAACTAATATTGAGACAATAAGTGGCATTGGGGGAATTATAATACCAATTGGCACGCCTAAAATGACTAATCCGAGTGGTCGTTTTATTTTATTTAAAAGAAAGATTGAAATCAGAATAAAACAGAAATAACACAAACCATAACATATCAAATAATATAATTCTGGTGTACGATGTTTTGCGATAATCGCTCGATAACACCACTCATAACTTAGATAGGCACCTATCAAATTAAATAACAATATAATCAATAAGTTAATTATTTTCATTAGGTTGTCCTTTTTTGTCTTCAATCTCTTTGACCGCTTCTTCCAAAGAGCCTGGCTTATAATAAAGTTCTTGTAGACCATATTCATCTAGAACAGATGAAACGGCATATGCGCAATATGGTAAATAAAAAGGAGCAATTGCATAATTACCATTAATAATTCTTTTTTCAATATTAAGCGCTTGATCTCGTGTTAAAGTAATTTCGCGTTGAGAAACGTAATCGCCAGCTTTTGCATGGTATTTTACAAACTCTGCTATTGAAAAAGGAATACTACCATCATCATAAAAAGCTTCCGCTTGTCCTCGATATTGCCGCATATAATCCCCATTGGGATCAAAAATTAAAGGTGTCTTGCCTTTAATATGAATGTATAGTGCAGAATGAGTACCATATCCTAAAATGTCATTTCTTACAGTAAATAAATATGCTTCTACTTCTTGTTGAGTATCTTTTACGGCTTTATTATTTAAATTATTATACATTTCATTTTTTACCGAGGTATGTGTCATATTGATAAAATTGCTGTTTTCTTTTTCCACATCAACAAAAATAGTACTTTTAGTTGCTATAATTTTATTACAACCTACCGGAGAACATCGACATGCAACAATACAACCGTCATAAGCAGCTGGTTTACCAGCAACAATATAATTATAAGTACCCTCAATAATTTTCCCGACACTTTCACATTTAGGACAGGACACATAATCGCCTATACAAGCTATACCTTGATTTGCGCAAAAACCTTGACTCGATGCTGAAATGACTCTGCCACCAGTAGTGGTATAATCACCAAGAATAGCTACCTGTTTACTCATAACAACATCTTGTTTAATATTGATTCAATTTCTTTTATGTTATATGAAACAGATAAAAAACAAGCTAGTTTGAGTGATTGCACTTATATAAAAATCGTTAGACGGGTTTTAGTTGGTAAGGTTTGGGGATTATTCTCGGTGAGTTTATCGGGTTTTTATATTTGGTGAGGTTCACTATTTATTCTTGCTTCAACGCAATCTTACTCCTTAGTTTTTGTATCGCAATAATTGAGTAATGACAACACAATAACACTGCCGGATATATTATAAAATTGAGGGTAGTAAGTGATGATAAAAACAAAAAAATAATAATAGTGAGAAAAATATTATTATGCATTTGTAAAAATGCGATAGGATGGAATAGGAGTGGACCAATAATTGAAAACACAAAGCTAATTAAAATACCAACACGCACACCTAAGAAGATTAATGCAAATGGTTGTTTTATTCTATTTAAAATAAAAATGGAGATGAGAATAAAACAGAAATAAAGCAAACCATAATATGTTATAGGCACCCCTTTTTCTCTGGGAATCCATTGATAATTGTAGCACAAACTTAGTAATGTCCCTATCAAATTAAATAGCAATACAATCAATAAATTAATGATTTTCATTGAGTTTTCCTTTTTTGTCTTCAATCTCTTTGACCACATTTTTAGAAAATTAGGTCAAAAATCAGGTCTGTATATGCCATATCTATCTCAAATTGATGAAATCGGATTTTGGTTTTATAGGTAAAGCAGTCTTTTCCAAGAAACTTGCTGATTTGCTGATTAATTCTACGCTAAAAATTCCAACGGTTCACGTTTTAGGTTATAATGTTTGTTAAAATTATTCAGGAGTCTATGCCGTTATAAGGAGTGTAACGATGTATCATGCTATTTTACCTAGTGAGCAACATCCTGCTGCCGAGCGATTTTTAGTGCTGCTGCCGGCGCTAGTTGAAACCAGTCCATTATGTCGCCGCCTTAAGCCGTTTTCATTACTGATTGATATTGCCCCATTCACCTTAACCGCTCAGCCCCACAGTTTTATTGCTGCTCAGTTCGACCTGTCACCGCGAGCAGCTCGCCGGCGGGATAATGTTATTCGGCAATTGCTGGCACAGCATGAACCTGAACTTTATCAAGCGGTACTCGACCTTGCACAAACCGTCCCTGACGAGGTTAGTCAGCAATCACAAGCATTTAAGTCATGGCTGACGGAGCTACTTAGTACATCGGTTATGCCTTGTGATTATTGTGGATCACTTAGCACTGTGCGTATTGGTCACCGCCTTAACTTTCGGTGCCGTAGCTGCCGACGGACGTTTAATCCGCTAAAAAAATATCAACTGCATCAGTTATCTCATTGCGAGTTGTGGTTGCCTTTTGTTGATTTATTGCTACAAGGCGAGACCTGTAAAACCGCTAACCAGCAATTGGGGATTAATACTGATACCGCCGCTAAATGGCAATCCTATTTTTTATGGATAATGGAGCAACAAGGATTTGCCCTGTTGGCGAATTATTGCCGAGTAAAGCGACGTCAACGTTGCCGGCAAATCTGGTTAGACAGGCATTAAGATTGGAGCAATGTCTTTACCTGCCGATGGTTAACACATTAAGCCATGTCACCTTTATCATTAATCTGTTGTAAAAATTATTCAGGAATCTATACCGTTTAGAGTTTGATTTTAAGGTGTTTGTTTTTCATTGCGTGTTATTTATCAATAAAACGCAATAATAAAATCATCTTGAATAATATTTAAATTGATTAATAAACCATAAGTTAAATAAGTACTAACCATATAAATTATTTGCCAAATAAGCGATTAAAAAAGCCTTTATTTTTCTTTTGGTAAAACGGTTTTTCTCCTTTAATGGCTTCTTGCCCAAAAGTGGTATCGGCTGGAATAAAATCAATAAATTTATCTTTAACGTGATACGGTTTAATAACTTCGCCCAATTCATTAAATATGGTTTTAGGATCAATGCCTTTATTTATATCCAGCACGATTAAAAAACTTTGTTGTTCGTTTTGAATCAGTAATCTCAAATAGGCACAGTTAACTTCAGCTTTAGTTTGTAAATATTTGTTGATTGTATCAACTAATTGGTGAGGATATTCTTTTGGGGTACCGATGAGGACTTTAGTACCTTCAGGAATAGAAACTTCGTTTTCTGTCAAAGTCGAGGCCGAACTATTGTTTGCTAGGATGGTTTCTAACATGGCGCGGTTAATTTGCATTCCTTTGCCAAAAGGATTAATAACAATACCATTACATTGTTCAGAGTCGTTTAGTAATGATTGATAATCGGTTAGATCTACTACTAAAGTTTGTTGATTTTCGTTGTTTTGCCATTTCCTTAACTCTTCCCAATCTGTAAATGCGGGAAAGAAGTTTTCATTATCAACATTAGTGATTGTAACAAATGAAAGGGTTGTGCCTTGTTGCAAGGTTATGCTGTTGTCATCATTCCTTTCAACATTGTCGGGTATTTGCATCATGATTGGCGCTAATAATTTAGCTTCTTTTAATTGTTCAAAAAGGTATTTTTGTTTTTCTACTGTTGGTTGTTGATCAAATGACTGCCATGCATCTATTAGTTTTGGGTTTGTTACTGGTTGGTTAATATCAAAACTCATAATTCATTCCTTATAATTTAAACATACCGGTATTTTGTTATGTAATAATCGTCTATTTTCTCACATTTTAATATTGTGTAATGTAGTTATTTTAAATTCAGTTAGTGTAAAGTTGATGTCCTTATTTTAGATATTGATATGCTTTAATTAACCTATTGGTTTATAAATAATATTGATGAAGATTATCAATAGACAAGATACCATTTTTATCTATCATTTTTTGATTAGGTATTCAATTAGGCATATCTAAATAACAGCACTAGCTTTGGCCGGTGCTGTTATCATTAACATTAACACTTAAATGTAATCCAAGGTTTGAGTTTTACAACCGATTGAATCAGATTCGCATTTTCTTGTGCTTTAATTACTGGGGTAATGGGTTTATAGGCTGCGGGTGCTTCTTCGCGCATACGTTCTTCTTTTAAAGTGATGCATTGCCATGGTAACTTAGCCTGATTTGATTCGGCTTTTTGGTTACGCATCGTTTGCCTTCTTTCTGCCCGTCCAGCACCATGCGAGCATGACCATAACCAATCAGGATTACCTTTACCCATTGCGAGATAAGAATAATCGCCCATTGAACCAGGAATTAAAGCGATTTGATCCGCGTAAGCTGGCGTTGCCCCTTTACGATGAATATGCATACCTTGCTCCGGTAAAATAATATTATGCGAAATATCAACCACTAATTGGCTATTATCTTGATGAAAGAGAGTTGATAACGATTTACGTATCAATTCGGTAATAACAATCCGATTAATCCAAGCATAACGCGCTGCAACGCCCATTGCTTGTAAATAATTTTCAGCATTATCATCCGCTAAACCAAATAGACCTGATTGAGGATATTTGTGGTCTGCTGGCCATAACGCTTTGGCTTTATCTTGCCAGCGTTTACCAATATAAAAACCGACATCACGCGATCCGGTATGGATCATCACCACAATTGCTTCCTTGTGTAATCCCATTTGATAAGCTAAATGCCGATCTAAAATTTCATCAACAATTTGTAACTCAACAAAATGGTTACCCGAACCTACTGTACCTAAGCTTGCCGGGCGGATAATGTCCCGCTTTTCAAAAAAAGCTTCGGGTGCATATTTGCTATCGGCTGTAATTAATTGATGACCAGATATTTTATCGAGCTCTGCTCGTAATCGCTCATAATTAACGCTATTCCATAAGCCTTGCTGTGGTAATGCTGTTAACCATGCTGCAATACCTTCATCAAATAAAGCATGAAAAGAGGTTGGGGTAACAGGCACATCACGTTCATCTTGCAATAATACCGATTTTAAATGCGCTATAATCGCGGCTTTTTGTTCACTAACTTGCTCATAGCTTAAACCAGTAGTAAAAAGTCGCATACCACAATTAATATCAGTACCAATTGCCGCAGGGATAATTAAATCTGGCGTTGTTGCAACAATACTGCCAACCGGCGCAATTGCACCGGGATGAAAATCCGGCGTAGCCCTTGCTGCGCAGACTTTACCTTGACTATTGGGCATGTTAACTGAAGCAAAATTCAGTAGTTGTTCAACAGCTTTTTCCTCTAATGGTAAAGGATTGGGTAATAAAACCTGAGCTGTGGTATTTTCTTTATTTAAAGTATAAACATCATCATTAAAATGACTTTCAATCCCGAGTCGGGATAAACGTTTTTGTAAACGGGTAAATGTAGACATAATCGCCACCTAGAAAACAATAAAAAGCTGTCTCCTCAAATTGAGAAGATAATTACTGTTTTCCTGCAGCAGCACTATTCAGGAAAGCGGCGGTATTGTATACAAGAGTTTATTGAATGTAAAGGATCAATAAATATTGTGTTTTAGACTAAATATCCCGTTTTTCAAAGAAACGATAATCATATGGAAATAAATCAGCACGCTTTTCGCTTTTTCAGCACTTATGTTTATTGTGTTATTTAAATAATTATTCATAAACAAGTTTAGTTATATTGGAACATATAGAAATATAAGTAATATAATATTTTTTATATGGGTGTTAAACTAAAAACACAAAAATTAAAGATGAAAATATAAGGAATGATGATGGGAATACAACAAGTTATGATAACACCATGCAAATCTGAACAAGAATTGTTAGAGCGTTTTGGCTGTTATGGTTTTGAAAAACAATTTACTTTCTATGATGTAATTGGTGATAGTAATTGGCAAATTGATATCGATCAAGGTGTTATTCATTTTGATGAAGATATTACCTTTTCAATTCAATTATTAGGTAGCTTTTCTTTATCTTCTGAAACATGGCTTTGGTCTTGGAATAATGAAGCATCGCAGTTACCCACACCAGTTATTGAGCAAGCATTGAGTTTAAAACACTATGGTGAAGAAAATAACATAGACTTATTCACGGTTGGTCAATTTGTTGCTACAGAGGCAGATTTATATAAAATAGGTGCAATTGCTGCTGGAATGTTTGATACAAATGGGTTTTATCTTGCTGATTTTGGTCAAGGAATTGCATTGGTGACGGTAAAAAGAGATCATATTGATCACAACACACGTAATCAAACGCAAATTTGTGAAACGTTTTCGGAATTTATTGCCAACTTTGATGTTAATCATTACCAGGCTCTTAAATACTATTTGATTGCAAAAGATTATCAAATTGAACCAAGCGATTTAACTGATCATAGCACACTTGTTGCGATAAAAGGGCAAGAACGTATTGTGGCTCAATTTGATCAACAATCTCGCTTAATCAGTTTAAATGGATAAATACGGTTATCAGTAAAATCTTTCCTGTTACTCATTTGATTTTACTGATAAATTTATCAAGGCTTATTAATCATCTCCCAACTTAATCCAAACTTAGCTAGATATTTTTTTAATCTATCGGCATCGTTACTGCGTTGTTTTTTGGTTCTTGATACGGCAAACAGTTGCCTACCAGCTTCAGATAGTGTTGGGTGTTTTCGACACACTTCGAGTACCTTTTCTAACTGATAACGATCAAATTCATCTATTTCGTTTGGGATTAACTCATCATAAATTTCGTTTTGATGCCAGTTCTGTTTAAGGCGTTTAATCTCTTGTTCGACTTGCCCAAAGCTAATATTGCCTTGGGGAGCAAGTGTTGCCATGCGAGTGATTGAGGCAGTGAGTTCCCGAAAATTGCCTTGCCATACTGCCTCATTGGCAGTGGCAAATTGTAAATAGGCCTTGCGTGACTCTTGATTAAAGCGTGGCATTAGGCCGTATTCTTTGGCATAACGCGCCAGTTCATAATCAATATTGGGTTCGATATCTTCTTTACGTTCAGCCAGTCCGGGTAATTTGTAACTCCATAAATTAATTCTCGCAAACAGATCTTCTCTAAATTCCCCTCGGTTGATTGCCAATTTAAGATCTTTATTGGTGCCAGCGATGAGTTGAAAATCACTTTGTATTGGGGCGTCACTACCAAATGGGTAAAACTGCTTTTCTTCAATGGCTTTTAATAGCATAGCTTGCTCATCAAGGCCAAGTTCACCGATTTCATCTAAAAACAGTAACCCTCCATCAGCACTTTTTAACAGACCGGTGCGAGCCAAATTAGCGCCAGTAAATGCGCCTTTAACATGACCAAATAGCGTCGACATGGCACTATCACCACGTAAGGTGGCACAATTTATTTCGACAAATTGACCGTTAATTTGATGATGACTTTGCTTAAGTAAATAAATTTGTTTGGCCAAAAATGATTTTCCGGCGCCGGTTGGACCACATAATAAAATAGGTGCATGCGACCTGCTTGCCACTTGCTCAATTTCAGCAATCATCTGATTAAATTGTTGATTGCGCGTTGCGATACCTGATTTTAAAAGGTCAGTTGCTTGATCAGCATATTGTTGAAAACGGGTCAGAATTTTATCATAACGATGTAAATTTAAATCGATAATATTCATTTTACCGCATGGCGTTAGCGCGATGAGATCCTTCTCTTTTAAATCTAGATTTTCATCGGCGAGTTCTTTTTTGGGTGGTGGTGACATTTGCAATAATTTAGCTGGGTAGTAGCGTGATTCAGCCAATAAAAACCAACAAATCTGTGCAACATGGGTACCGGTGGTGATATGCAAATAATACTCTTCTTGCTCAGGATTGAAGGTGTAATTTTTGGCAATATCAAACAGACAAGTATAAACTTGTTCAAAATCCCAAGGATCTTCAATGTTCACCGCTATGGGGCGTACTTCGGTTTGCGGTGATAACATTTTAATATCTTTAATGATTTCGCAAAGCAGATGATAATCGTTTTGATAATAGAGTAGCTCTAACCGAGTAAATGGTGTATTAGGTTGATGACATAAATCAATAGTCGGTCGCCATTGTCGCCAACGCCTTTTCCCTTTGCCGCGTTGATCCAGTACATTACCTAAAAAACCAAAAACTATATTCTTTTTCATTGCTTTATAAATATTTATAAATAAATAGATAAAATTATAAAAAATAAACAATTAAAAAGCCATCATCAATCTAACTCAATAACCAAATTATTTTTTATTCATATATAAATCAAATAATTATGTTTTTATTTTGATGTTTTTTATTTATTGGCACGCTTTTCGCAATATTTATTATACCTAAGCAAACAGATGCTGTTTTTTATAACAGCAAGGTGCATAGCGAATACTTTATGAATTTATCATGAGGATAAAAGTTCTGAAGATTATCAACATGTATGCCTTAACGTGTGATTAGGTTGCTGTGTAAAAGCATTTTTTGAATAGTTCATCAGGTAGAACAATCGACACGGGATCGATATGTAGTAGGTTCGAGTCCTACTTCAAAAACCAATAAATAAAAAGAAGCAATAAACACAGTCAGTGACCGTGTTGGATAAGTGAAGAGTAAAAAGCAGTCGCACTTCAAACTTATCCACCAGTTTAAACCGGTTAACTTGTTAAGTTATTTGAACTTAGCAAGGTAAAAAAACTGGATTATAGGCAGAATGTTAAATACCAATAAGCGTTGCGTTATTTGTCTTATTGCTTTTAACCTTCCCCCTACGATTTCGTTACTTAGCCCGTTTTAATTGTGCTAAATACGGTTGCTGATTGTGCTAGAAAGGAAAAGTAAAATGATAAAAACAATTAAAGTTAAAAAAAATGAGATCGCGGTACTGTATAAAAATAATGAAATTGAAAAAGTATTAACCGCGGGTATACACCGAATATTTAATCCATTAAATACTATTGGTTACCAATTGATAAATTTAGCATCGCCAAAAATTGAAGTTAATATGGCCGAACAGTTAATCAACTTCTATCCGGAAATCATTAACCAACATTGCTATTTAGTGGATGTGGCAGAAAACGAAATAGCCTTACGTTATGAAGAACAAAAGTTGGTGGAAGTGATTTTACCAGCCACTAAATGCCTATATTGGAAAAGTTACAAAGCGCACGCGATTAAAAAAGTGGCTCTACAACAGGGTTATGCATTGCCAACTGATATCGCGCAAGAATTGATAGAAGCTAAAAATAGTAATAACGCCATTGTAAATATTGAAAAATTGATACTACATTATTTTATACATGAGCAAATTGGTACCTTATTTGTGGATAATCAATTGATACAGATTATTGCACCAGAATCGATAGTCGGTTATTGCCAATTTAAACATACTATTGTATTAGGTAAATTTAACTTACGGGAAAACCACATTGATGAGCGTATTGCTGATGCGATTGAACAGCGTATACCAGAACAACTGACCCAGTTTTGTTTACAGATGGAAGTCGGTGCCAATCAGGCTGGTCTACGTTATGAAAACGATCTATTGGTCGAAATATTGTCACCAGGGACGAAACGCCTTTATTGGCAAAATAGCCATAAACAACATATGGTTACGGTTGATTTAAACCAAGGTTATACGTTAAGTGGTGAGATTGTTCAACAGTTACTACAACCAAAATTACGCCAAAAAGAAGTGGTTGGTGATAACAGTATATTGATTGCCCAAGTACCAGCGTACCATGTTGGCGTATTAAAAGTGAATGGTCACATTGAGCAACTATTAACCGCTGGAATCACTGCCTATTGGCGTTTTAACCGTGAAATATCGGTTGATATAGTCGATACTCGGCTACAAGCATTAGACGTTGCAGGACAAGAGATCTTAACCAAAGATAAAGTAAGCTTACGGATAAACTTAGTCGCCAATTGGCACTATACTAACGTATTAACCGCCTTTGAAAAAACGGCATGTCCAGCGGAGTTATTATATCGTGAATTACAGTTTGGATTACGTGAAGCCATTGGTACACGGACACTTGATGAGTTATTGGAGAATAAAAATATCATCGATGAAGTGGTGACCAAACATATTAAAGAACGTTTACAAGGCTTTGGTTTAGAAACGGTGTCACTTGGCGTAAAAGATATTATTTTACCAGGCGATATGAAAGCAATCTTATCGCAAGTTGTTGAGGCTGAAAAATCAGCTCAAGCAAATGTGATTCGCCGTCGGGAAGAAACATCCGCTACGCGCTCATTATTGAACACCGCCAAAGTGATGGAAAATAATCCAGTCGCATTACGTTTAAAAGAGATGGAAACCTTAGAACGTATCGCTGAACGTATCGATAAAATCTCGGTTGTGGGTGGACTTGATCAAGTGTTACATGGTCTAGTAAATATTCAAGCAAAATAGAAATAACAACCCGTGTAGATTAAATCTGCACGGGATTAAAAAGGAAAATAGAAATGATTCAGTATGAAGTATTAAAAACCGAAAATTCATTACCGGTAAAAATGTGGACAAAAGGTGTGCCGGTAGAGCCTGAAGCTAAAGAGCAATTATTAAAAACAGCGCAGTTGCCTTTTATTTTTAGTCATATTGCAGTTATGCCAGATGTTCATGTTGGTAAAGGTTCAACTATTGGTAGTGTGATTCCAACTATTGGCGCCATTATCCCTGCTGCGGTTGGGGTGGATATTGGATGCGGTATGATGGCAGTACAAACTTCATTAACGGCTAATGAGTTACCGCAAAATCTGGCACCATTACGCTTAGCAATTGAAAAAGCCGTACCAAATGGCTTAAGTCCAAAAGGTTCGAGCCGTGATAAAGGTAGCTGGCAAAATCCGCCTTCAATTGTTGAGCAATATTGGCAGCAACTTTTACCAGGTTTTGAAAAATTAACTGAAAAATATCCGCGGTTTTTAAATACTAATAACTACCGTCACTTAGGTACATTAGGAACCGGAAACCATTTTATTGAAATCTGTTTAGATGAAAATCAAATGGTATGGATCATGTTACATAGTGGATCGCGCGGAATTGGTAATGCTATTGGGGAATTCTTCATTAAAACCGCGAAACAAGAGATGGAAAAATACTTTATTGATACTTATTTACCAAGTAAAGATTTAGCCTACTTTGTTGAAGGAACCGAGCATTTTAATGATTACCTTATGGCGGTGAATTGGGCGCAAGAGTTTGCGCGTTTAAACCGTGAAGCAATGATGCATAACACCATTACCGCACTACGTAGTGTCATTGATGTGCCATTTGAAACTCATTTGCAAGCAGTAAACTGCCACCATAACTATGTGCAAAAAGAACATCACTTTGGGCATAATGTGTTTATCACCCGCAAAGGTGCGGTATCAGCGCGTAAAGGCGAATTAGGGATTATTCCTGGTTCAATGGGCGCTAAAAGTTTTATTGTGCGTGGACTGGGTAATGAAGAGAGTTTCTGCTCTTGTTCGCACGGTGCAGGGCGAGTAATGAGCCGAACCGCGGCGAAAAAACAATTTACTGTTGAAGATCAAATCAAAGCCACTGCGCATGTTGAATGCCGTAAAGATGCCAACGTGATTGACGAAATCCCAATGGCGTATAAAGATATTGATGCCGTTATGGCTGCGCAAAATGAACTGGTCGAGATCATGCATCAATTACGGCAAGTGGTGTGTGTAAAAGGCTAAAATTTATCGAGGAGCAATCCTCGATATTGATGGAGATTAAGGTATGCTAAATCTTGATTGCATAAATGGATATCTAACTGCAATACGTTGTTTAAATGCTGGGCTTAACCATTATTGTGATTATTCAATGAACTTACTGGATAATAAAGGGAATTTTACTGACACCTTAACCCATCACTTTCAATCCATTACCGATGGGCAAGGACAATGTTTCGACACTAAGTTATGGCAGATAAACCCCAAACCGATCACGATTGATGAATTTATACAGCAAATTGATAAATGGTTTTTTAAGCAAAACTATTCGCCAACCTTACATAAAGAAAACAATAATTGGGGCGTTTCAGGTTTTATTGATATATTGTCCCCCTTAGAATTAAATAAATGTTATCTATACGAAATCGAAACAACCCCACCAATATGGTATGCAACACAATGGTGTGATTTATTGTTGGTTTATCAAAATGACCATTATTTATTGCATTTTGATTTAGATGACTAAGTATTAACATAACAGTATTAACATAAAATATAAAAATAATAATGAAAGGAAAACAAATGAAAAATTGGATAAAAAACTTCTTTACTGACAAAAAAGCTGTTCATCAGGATAATGAACCGTTCCCAATTGTATGGGATAATTCATTGATAAGTATCTATCAGTTTTTACTGCCTTATAAAGATGCAGATAAACTACCTGAAACAGCCCAAACACTTCCTGATGAATCATCTAATGATTCAGAATTAAAATGGGCGGCAGGCGCGATGGATGGGGTCATGAATCATCATGGCGGCGCACCATCTGAGCAAAATTGTGTTGAACAAATTATAGCATTGCTTACAACCATATCGGCACAACCAAATAAACACGATATCGAACAACTTTATACTTTAATCAAAACGCAAGGAACCCTAAGTTTTATTGATGATTTAAACGATGCAATAATCAAAATTGAAGTTGATTTTGATAAGTTATATAAATTTATCTATTGGTTAGCGACTAATAGCCCTGATCGTGAAATCGTTAAATTTAGTATTGCCGTATTAGGCCGTTTTACTGCCGAACAGACAGAATTATTTCTGTTGTTGGGTATGCATGAGGAGTTTACGTTGTTTTCGGCTGTGGCTTTACAAAATACGTTATCTTCACCTGAAGAAGTTGAAAGTGCCTTACTTACCTTAGCCAAAAAAGTCCATAGCTGGGGGCGCATTCATTTAGTTGAGCGATTAGCAAGAAACCCATCTCAGGAGGTAAAAAACTGGTTACTAAGGGAAGGCTATCGAAATAGTGTGATGTATGAATACCTTGCTTATACCTGCGCAACCGCAGGCGAATTAAACCAGGTTTTAGAACATGATGTTGATGATCTGCCTTTACTCATTTGCATTGGGGATATTTTAGAAGCGCTAATAATGGGTGGACCAGCTGAAGATATGCATGATTATAATGAAGGTGCTACCGTTTGTTTAAATTATGTAAAACAATTAGTTAAACTACCGTCATTAGTTGATTTCTCTATTTTAAGCTCAGTACTGATTATTCGTGATTTTGTTAACAATATGGATGATGAAAGCTACCCGAATTGGGATGAAAAGACAAAAAACGAAATCATTGCAAAAGCGAATGACTTTATCCAACAAGATAAATGGTTAGCATTGGTTAAACAAGATTTAGTGACGTCTGATAGCAGTAAATTTTGGTTAGCAGCTGATCTCTACACCCAATTAGGCTTTGATGCATGGGATGCCCGTTTTGATCATCAAAAAAATCATCATAGTGACCAGTGGTTTTACCTGATGAAAACTGATGATAGATCTCGAATTGAACAAGTTATTACATTAGCAAAACAGCAAAATGATTTTTCATTAATAGCAACCGGGCCAGCGTTAGAACTTGGATTGGGTATGGAATATCAAGTGCATAGTGTATTGGATTTTATTTTGCAAGAACTTGATCGATTTCCGGGCATTGGTGAAGATTTAATATTAATTGGTTTAAACAGCCCAGTGATACGAAATCGAAATATGGCATTGAACGCTATTGAAGGTTGGGATCGGCAAATTTGGTCAACTGAACTCAAAAATGAGCTCAAAAAGTTAGCCAAAATTGAACCGAATGAAGAAATAAAACAACGCGTGATTGCGTTATTAAACGACCAAAATTCTTAAGGAAAATAGTTGGGGCATTGAGCGTTTACAACGATTTACACCAAATCGCCAAATACTCAATGCGCTATGATTGCATTCAACGCCGCCAATCACGTCCTGGACATCACCAAACAACAAAATGCCCGAGAGCTAGCGATTATTGACGCTAAAAATTGACTAATAAATATGCGAGTAATAATTATAAAATTAAATTCATAAATAATATTTGTAAAGTCAAAGATTTTTGAAATTTAATCCGGAGATATTTTGGGGATATTTGAGTAAATTTATCTGAAACTTTTCAGTCCATCGGTATCAATTTCAGCATTTTTTGTATGAGAGCATAACCATTCTTCAATCCTGTCTATAAGTTGTTCATCTGTTAATTTAAATTTTCCTCTTAAAGCACATTCCCAAATAATTAATATTTTCCAGCCTAACTTAGCTAATTCTTGTATATTTTTTGTATCACGTTTGCAATTATCATTAATTTTATTAAGCCAAAATTCAGATTTTGTTTTGGGTAATTTAAATTGATTACAGTCATGTTTATGCCAAAAGCAGCCATGAGCAAAAATAATAGCTTTATATTGCTCAATAACGAAATCGGGTTTTCCTGGTAATTCTTTGATTTGAACATCAAAAGGAATGTCTAAGTTTTTTAATAAATTGTTAATGCGAATCTCAATAAAGGTATTTTCTTTCTTTATTGCTTGCATATTTTTACGTCTAATCTCTTTAGAATGGACATCAACCATTAAAATTTATCTCTGTTTACTTATCTGACAATAAAATAGTTCTTAGGTTATCAAGATATTGATTATTAACATAAGCTTTAATAACATCTACAGGATTTAAATAAACGCATTTTATATGTGGAAATACCTTTAATATTTCTGATTGTGCAATTTGCTTGTGATTAAATTCTATGTGTGAAAAAGTATTATGAGTTCCGGGGAAAATAAAGATATTATCTATTTTAATTAAATTTCGATGCACTAACTGTACTGCATTAAGGTAGCAAATCTGTTTAAGTATATCACCCAAAGCAGGAAGCGATTCGCTGTTATTATCTTTAGCATCATAGTATTTTGCATCAATAACTGCGCCAGTTAGTAATTTATCATCTTTGATGAAAATATCTAATTTCATTCCTGGTCTTTTAATATCTGATAAATGATTAGTTGTATGCTTATAAACAGGAAATGGAAGCCGATTATCATTAGCTTGATTTGTTCCTCTTAATACAACGCGTAGCATATTTTCCCAAAGTTGTTCAAACTTTTTAATTCCTAAAACAAGTATAGTTGATGCAGTACCTGGCTCTTGACTTAAAAAAGTAATAAGGTTTTTTAGTAATTTTATTTCTCGATCTGAATAAGCTTGATTTAATTCTTTATTTAAAATGTAAATTTTTTCTTCGATGGTTAAAGTGGACTTTTCAAATTTAGCTAAATCAGGGGCAATTAATAAACCTACTTTTTTGTTCAACCACCAGCTTAAACTGTGATCTAATTTATGTACTATTTCTGCGTGAATTTTAGAAATTTCATGGGTATGAAAACTTGTAAATTTATAGCCATAATATTCAAGATAAAATGGAGTATGAGAATGTATAAAAATAGGAAGTTCTTTTTGAAATGTCCTTTTCCAGTTTATTTTACCTGCATTAATTAATTCTTTTTTAGATACTTTTTTGTACAAACCATAAGTTTGGTAATCGGAAAGTAGCTCTTTGGCAAGAGTAAGATAACACAAACCAACTTCAATGTTTTCTTCATCATCTGATGTTATGTGGGATTTATTTTGTGTTGCATACCGCTCTAGCATAGACATTAATAAACAAGCAAATTCCATTTTATTTATTTGGGAATAATCAGAACTTCTTGGAATAAACATATACACGGTGTCATAATTTATTATCATGCCACAAAAAGAAACATTATTGCTATTTTTTGCAGTAAACAAACCGCGTTGATTTATTTCTTTTCTTAAAACTGATGGTAAGTCAGAAATATCATCTCGATCAGTAATAAATTCAAATTTCATTGTAATTGTCAAAATATATTTTTATAACTAGAACAATTTTTGTTGTAATTCAGGACAAAATATATCATTTTTTTCTTGAAAACACTTAATAAGTTGCCCAAATGTTCTTATGCCTGAATCAAAAATGATTGTTTTGGCTTGATGTCTCAATAAATCATCCCATAAGTAAATAAAAAGCTTATTAGTTAAGCCTTTTTCATTTATTTCATTAGTTGATAAAAAAAATGGTCCAAGATGACGATCTTCCGGAATATTAAATTCTGACAAGCGTTCATTAATTTCTGTTGCTAATTTTCTCCAGGTAACACCAAATGTTTGATTATTATTTGGAATATTGATAATTTTATCTGATGCTTTATCCATATTGATTTGAATATATTCAAATTCCCAACGTCTTTTAAATGCAGTATCTAAAGGCATAACAGCTTGGTCACTACTGTTCATGGTAGCCAGAATAGATAAATTACCTGGCATTTGTAATTTAACTTTATTATCAGGATAACCACCAATTTGATTTATCAAATACTCCACTAAGCTTTGATCTGCCGATTCAATTTCGTAATAACCAACCCCATTTTCATCTCTGTCAAGAAGTTGAAATATTTCACCAAATACCATTGCTGCTTGAGCTCGGTTAATTTCTTCAATAACCAAATAATGGTGTATTTGAGGATTTTTCAATGCATTAACATAGGATTGAATAAACGGACCTGGCATGAAATGATAGCTACATTCATTATTATCATTCATCGTTGGTTTAAGCATGCCTAAAAAATCGCTATATTGAGTGTCAGCATGAAAAACAGTATGTATGCAATTTCCACCTTTAGTTAATTGATCTATTTGGTAACTTTTTCCAGTTCCGGGGGCACCATAAAAAATGATATTACGTCCAATATCAATTTCATTTTTATCAATTAAATTCTTTAGTGCCTCTTTGAGCTCAGGATTTAGGCAAATTTTCACAATCTCGTATATTTTATCTGAGCTGGCATGTATAACATTCATAGCACACAACAAGGCAGATTGAATAACATCACTTCTATTTAACTTTTTACCCTTAGATATTTTTGTTGATTTTATCCACCATTTAGGATTAGAAATGAAATAACTTAAATATTTTCTATCATTGTCATTTAAGCTATTAAACTCTTTATTGATATCATCAACCCAATCATTTGCTTCAGGTAGATTTTCCCAATTTTCACAAGGTAGTTTTCCTAAAAATTTATCTTTATTATTTTTATCTTCTGGAGTTAATTGTTTATTTTTAGAAATATTATTTATGATATTATCAAACTCGTTTTTATATTTTTCTAATTCTTCAAGAAAAGGGGCAAAAGCATATGCATAATAGAGGCAGGTTGTAGAGAAATTAGCTCGAAGGTTCTCATTGTTAGTATAGATAATAGAGTAATCATTAATACATAAATGTGTTTCCTTTTTATTAGTTTGTTTAAAATATTCTGTAGCATGCTTATTGAGCAGGGCTTTAAATAATTGATCTAATCTAATTTCTTTGTAGTTTGGGAGCGTACTCCATTTTTGTTGGCATTCCAGAATAACTTTATTAAGATCTTTTAACATATTTCATCTATCCCATTTTTACAGCAAAATATTGACTGTTTAAATATCCAGTGCTATTATCCGGGAATAAAACGGATAACTCACTTTTTAATTAATATTGTACTAGGATACCTACATATGAATGAAATTTCATCATTTATTGAACAAAAGCGAATGAAAATAGGACTAACCCGAAAAGATTTTGCCCGATTATTAGGTATGAATGAAAATGGAGAGAGAACCGTACGAGGTTGGGAAAAAGGTGAGCACACACCGTCTAAAGCAACTTTAGAATTGATTAGCCAATTACATGATAATTGCCCTTTTAAACAAAAAGAGTCGACTGTTCAAAAATTTACGTTTATTGACTTGTTTGCTGGGATAGGTGGTATACGGTTGCCATTTCAGGAACTAGGTGGAAAATGTTTGTTTACTTCAGAATGGGATAAGTTTGCTCAAAAAACTTACACTGCTAATTTTGGTGAGGTACCGAGTGGAGACATAACTAAAATAGCTGCAAAAGCCATTCCTGATCATGATATTTTATTAGCAGGTTTTCCTTGTCAGGCTTTTTCTCAGGCGGGATTAAGAAAAGGATTTAATGACACCAGAGGCACAATGTTTTTCGAAATTCAAAAGATTCTGGTTGAAAAAAGGCCGAAAGCATTTTTACTTGAGAATGTTAAACAACTAAAAGGCCATAATAAAGGTAACACATTAAAAACAATATTAAATATTTTAGAAGGTAATAATATCGGCCATATTCCTGATGATATCCCGTTGTCTGAGGAGGCGAAAGAAGCCTTATCGAGTAAATTGAATTATCAGGTTTTTTATAAAGTATTGCGAGCAGCTGATTTTGGAATACCACAAAATAGAGAAAGAATTTTCATTGTTGGTTTTGACCGGGATTATTTTGATCATATTGATTTTAATAATTTATTTAAATGGCCGCAACCTCCGTGTATTCCAACAAAGCTAGGAGACATTCTTCAAACTGATAATGAACTTGATGATAAATATACTATTTCTGAAAAACTATGGGATGGTCATCAACGAAGAAAAAAAGAACATGCCCAAAAAGGTAATGGATTTGGTTATAGTTTATTTAATTCAAACAGTGAATATACTAATACTCTAAGTGCTCGTTATTATAAAGATGGTAGTGAAATTTTAATTGACCAATCAGACTTAGGAAAAAGGCCTCGTAAATTAACACCGAGAGAATGTGCCAGATTACAAGGTTTTCCGGATAATTATATTATTAACGCTGTATCTGACGGCCAAATGTACAAACAGTTTGGAAATTCTGTTACCGTTCCTGTTGTGAGAGCTGTAGCAAAGCAACTATTAGCAGCGTTTACCTTAGCAAATCAGATGAAAGATTCTGAAGTTTTTACATCTGACCACTTAAAAGGTTTAGTTGATTCAGCGATAAAAAATAAAAATTGGACTGAGGCAGAGTTAGTTTTTAATAAAATTAAATTGCTCCATTCTTATTAAGAAAATGATTAGCATAATAATAACAACCGCACCAATCTAATTGGTACGGTTTTTACTTTATAGTTATCCTTTGAATGTAATCAAAAATTTAAATTTGACAAGGATTAACGAATCAATTTGGTGATTACAATACGATTAATCCAGGCATAAAGTGTGGTAGTAATATCTATTGTTTGTAAATAGACTTGATCTTTACTCTTTATTAAATAATTCTGATTTAGGTAGTTTTTTATTAGTTGTGTTGCTTGCCTAAAATCCTCTCAACTTTCTTCGGTGTGATTTCCATTATTTTAGCAATAGTTTCGATATCAACACCTTTATTAAGTAGTGCATTTGCTAATGCTTTGGCTTGTGCTAGTGCTGCTTCTTTTTGTGCTTTTTCCGCTTTTGCTTTGTCTTTAGCAGTTTTTGTTTTATCCCTCTCTACCGCTAACTTCTCTTTAGCAATTTGCTTTTCTTCCCGGCGGATGCGTTCAACTACTTGATAGGTCGGGACGTATTTTAGGCTTTGTTCGAGTTCTTCCATGAGTTTGATGCAAGCAAAGCTGATATAGGTTTTTGGGGTGATAATGAGGTGGTCGACAAGGTCGATATTTAAAATACGGCCGACTTGAATTAATCTGTCGGTGATATCTTTATCGGCATCTGACGGAGTCAGCGATCCTGACGGATGATTGTGAACTAAAATCACGCGTGAGGCGTTTTTCATTACCGCAACACGAAATACATTCATTGGCTCAACATCGACCGATTTATAGGTGCCAAGTGCAATGAGTTCAATATACAGGATATAACCAGCTTGATTCATACCAATCATCCAAAGGTGTTCCTTTTCTTGGTCGATCTTGTTTTCACGCAATAACACACGTTGCATAATGTTATACACATCATCCGTACCTTCGATATAGCGTTTGTCGTGCTTGGCTAGTTTAATATCCATCTTATTACCTTATAAAATCACTCGAAAAATAATATAGCATATTCTGTTTAGGCTGGGCAGTTGTTAAACAAACAATTCCGCAAGCTGACTTTTAGGTTGTATTGTTTGTTAAAATTATTCAGGAATCTATGCCGTTTAAATTATTGATTAAGATTTTTGTTAATTAAAACTGGTGATACAAATTGATAAATAATATTTAATTTAATTGATTCATTTAGTCGTTATTCTAAACGTCGCCAAATTGTCACATCACTTGAGGTTGCAATAGCAATAAATCTGCCATCCCATGAGAATCCATAACAAAGAACATGGTCAGAAAAAATACGACAACAGTTAGTTTGCAAATGTTCAATAAGAACTGATTTTCCGTTAGGGCAAAAATAAATATCATTTATAGGCCATTGTAAAGACGTTAATTCAAGGCATTCCCTATATTGATTACAAGTCGGTAAACCACCGCCATTCAAACCGGCAATCATAATAATTTCACTGGCAAGACAACCAATTCCTTGGCTAGTTAAATTAATCGCATCATACCAATCGCCATATTCGTCATAATCACGGGCTATTTTTTCGCCGTTAGAACAATTAACCAGGCTACGTCCACTATGCGAAATAATTAGTAATTGATTAGTAATTTTAGAAAAACCAATATCTGTTAAACCACCTACAGCTAAGGTTGTTACTTTTTTCCAATCTGGTGGATTTTCGTTATGAGGGATGTTATTTAATAAAATAGCTAAACGGCGGCGATTCTCATCTTGAATTTTAGTTAGATCCATAATTATTTTAATCTCTTAGGTAAAAAACAAAAACAACAGATAGGGCTAATATTGTTATTTTACTTTTTTGGTTATCAGGAATTATAATCGTAGCATTATTACTATAATAAAGACATGATTGAAAATGGAACAGCGAATAAAACAAAAACTCACCGAACTTGAACAATAATAATTGAAACCGCATCACTAACCTCAACATTACCCGAACAACCTGATTCAGATAAAGTTTTACGGATATTGGTTAATATGCGAAAGTCATTATATGGTTAATTTTTGTTGTAATTATTTTTCAAAAAAAGAAGTAGTCAATTAATTCTAACTTTATAAATACCATCAACGTTTTTAATTTAATTGGCAGATCGTTTTTTAATACCATGCGATGGTTGTTAAAATCTATCTCGTTAACTTTATACTTGACAATTTATAATCAACCCATAATAATGGCGCCGATTTTTTAAACATATAACTTTTAATGAGGTGGCAAAATGCCTGTAACTTACTTTTTATCTTAACGCCGACACGGTGATCTTCTATATTTCTTTTATGCTTATGTTTATTAAGCATGCTTAATTCCTCTCAATCTATAGATTTCTTTACCTTGTCGGTTTTCCTTTATTTTTTATGGAGAAAACATTATGACAACGGGATTATATACTCAAAATTTACAATTAATTAAATACCCACGAACACCACATTTACAAGGTTCTCGCTTGCAACCGGGTGATAGCGAACAAGGTCAGTTAGCTTATAAACAGTTAGCGAGTCAATATATTGTGGTTGAGGAAAAACTTGATGGGGCAAACTGTGCTATTAGCTTTTCTGCTGGTGGTGAATTGTTACTGCAATCAAGAGGACACTACTTAATGGGTGGTGGGCGAGAACGCCAGTTCAACTTGTTGAAGCACTGGGCAAAAGCACATGAACATTGGTTGTTAGATCATTTACAAGATCGCTATATTATGTATGGTGAATGGTTACATAAAAAGCACTCAATTTTTTATGATGCTTTACCACACTATTTTTGTGAGTTCGATATTTGGGATCGGCAACAACAGTGTTTTTTATCGACTCAAGCGCGACATGCTTTATTAGTTGACGGCCCGATATTATCGGTCCCTGTTTTATATGCAGGCATAGCGCCAGCCAAACAGAGTGATTTACTGGCATTAGTGACCTACTCTTTAGCTAAAAGTACCACATGGAAAAGCTGTTTTGAGCAAATTATCCAACGTGAAAAACTCGATCTAACTAAAGCATGGAAACAATGCGATAAATCTGATTTGATGGAAGGGTTATACCTCAAAATAGAAACAGATGAACATACAGTTGGACGACTAAAATGGGTTAGGCAAGATTTTGTGCAAGCAATTTTGGACGCGGGTCAGCATCATGCTGAGCAGCCATTTATTCCAAATCAATTAACCAGTGGGGCTGATATTTACTCGCCTACATTGATAGTCAATTGGAATAAATTAAATATAAGGGAATAACGTATGAATTATCAAGATTTAAAACAACTTGTTGTACACAGTATAGCACAAGATGATTTTAACCAATGGTTAACGGTTATTCCTGAACTTAACGCGCTTACAACCACGCCACAAGATCCGCTTTATCATGGTGAAGGTGATGTGTGGACGCATACCCAAATGGTATTAAGGGCGTTAATAAGCCAAACAGAATTTTCACAGCTAACTGAAGATGAACAGTTTGTGTTATTTATGACCGCGTTATTACATGATATTGCCAAACCAGAAACAACCGTAATTGATTCTGTAACGAGTAAAATAAGTCAACCACGGCATGCAAAAAAAGGTGAAATTCGTAGCCGAGTGCTTCTGTGGCGAATGGGGGTGCCATTTGTATTAAGAGAACAGATATGTCGCATTATTTGTGAGCACCAAGTTCCTTTTTTTGCCTTAGCTGAACTCAAACAAAATATGACGCCAGCGTTTTTAGTGCATCGGTTATCTTGGCAATTACCGATTTGGATGCTTTGTATGCAAGCGAAAGCAGATATACAAGGACGAATTTGTGCTGATAATAATAGACTGTTGGATGAAGTAGAATTATTCAAACAATTTGCTCAGGAAGAAGGGTGTCTACATCAACCAAGAGTTTTTGCTGATAATTATACTCGCGTTCAGTACTTTCGTGGTGCGAATGTATTGCCCGATTATACGTTGTATCCGCAAAGTGGCGCGAATGTGATTATGATGGCGGGATTACCCGCTGCGGGTAAAAATACTTGGGTAAGTGAGCATTATCCATTATTACCTGTTGCATCTTATGATGATGCAAGAATTGCGCTTAAATTAAAGCACGGTGAAAATGAAGGAAAGGTTATTCAATATGTATTAAAGCAAGTTAAACAGTGGTTAGGCGCTAAACAAGATTTTGTTTGGAATGCGACGCACTTATCACACGATATACGTCAAAAGGCTTTAGATTTATTGTATGCTTATCATGCCAATGTGAAAATTGTGTACATTGAACAACCCGAAAAAGAACTTTATCGTCGGAATACTAAACGAGATACCAGTTTAACTAATAAAAAGCTTCAGTCAATGTTCAATAAATGGGAAATCCCACAACAAACAGAAGCGAATCAAGTTAGCTATATCATTAATCAGGGCGAATAAATATCGCCCTTTACTGTCTATTGTATTAATCTAAAATCAGGTTAGCTACTTTATTCAAGACAAAGTCACTTATCTATCTAATACTACTGTTTAATCTCATTAATCATGTTGCAGTAAGATGGGTAAAAGTATGGATAGAGAAATAGATTCGTCACAGTTGCCAATTACACGTAGAAAGAAGCTGATTATATTAACGCTATTATTTATTTTATTCGCTTTGGCTTATGGTGTTTATTGGTTTATGTTTTGTCGATTTTCTGAGTCTACTGATAATGCCTATGTGATGGGTAATCAAATCCCGGTTGATGTGCAAATAAATGGTCGAATATTGGCGATTAATGTTGATGATAACGATTTTATTGAGCAAAATGCTGTGATAGCAACGATTGATGCTATTGATGCAGAAAATGATTTTGGTTATGCCAAAAATGCGTTAATCAAAGCGATTAGAGAGATGCATCAAATTCAGATCACAAATGAAAAACTCTCAGCCAGCATTCAGTTAAAACAAGTCACGTTAGACAAACTTAAGCAAGATCTTGAACGTCGAGAGAATCTTTGGTCACGAAAGATGATTTCACAAGAAGAGATTATTCATGCAAGGCAAGATGTCGATATTGCAATCAATGATTTAAATATATCTCAGCATGAATTAGCAATTAATAATGCATTACTAATGCAAACGCCGTTATTAAAACAACCCAGTATTCAACAAGCAATATTTAAGTTAAAGCAAGCGTGGCTTAATTTAAAACGAACCAAAATCACTGCACCAGTAACAGGGTATGTCGCAAGGCGAAGTGTCCAAGTTGGCACACAAGTGACCAAAGGGGAGCGATTAATGGCTATTGTTCCATTGGATCAAATATGGGTAGAAGCAAATTTCAAAGAGGTACAGTTAAACGATATTCGTATCGGTCAGCTGGTTACCTTAGAAAGTGATTACTATGGTGAAAAAGTTAAGTTTAAAGGAAAGATAAGTGGCATTGCGATGGGAACCGGTAGCGCTTTTTCATTACTACCAGCACAAAATGCGACAGGCAATTGGATCAAAGTGATTCAACGTTTACCGGTACGGATTGAATTAGACAAAGCGCAAATTAAACAATTCCCATTACGTATAGGCTTATCAATGCATGTTAATGTGGATACACATGATACTACGGGAAAACTTTTGACCGATATTCCGGCTAAGACGATAAAATATCAAACGGATTCACTTTCCTTTGATGAAAGTGAATTTGCGCAACTCATTGATGATATTGTAAAAACCAATTTTTACGCGACACAGGTTGTTCAATAATGCAGAGCATGCCGTCATTATCACCTCTAACCGGTATCAGATTTATCCTACTGATTATTTTATTAGCGGTTATTGCGTTTTTACAGATTTTGGATTTAACGATTACTAATGTGGCGTTATCTACCATTACGGGTAATCTTGGTGCTTCAAATTCGCAAGGAACGTGGGTTATCACCTCTTTTGCGGTAGCTAATGCCATTTCGATCCCGTTAACTGGATGGTTAGCTCAACGTTTTGGTGAAGTGAAATTGTTTACCTATTCTGTCTTATTTTTCGTAGTAACTTCTTGGCTTTGTGGTATTTCAGATAGTTTAGCCATGCTGATTTTTTCAAGATTATTGCAAGGTATGGTTTCAGGACCAATTATCCCGCTTTCGCAAAGCTTGCTATTAGCGTATTGTCTACCGGCTAAAAAAAATATGTCATTAGCTATATGGTCAATGACAATTATTATTGCGCCAATCTGTGGCCCTATTTTAGGTGGTTGGATTAGTGACAATTATTTTTGGGGTTGGATCTTTTTAATCAATATTCCTTTCGGAATCGTCATTTGGTTTGGTGTCCACATTTTATTAAAAGAGCGTGAAACAGCTACCACCAAATTACCCATTGATAAGCTTGGATTAGCTTTATTCATAGCTGGCGTGGGGTGCTTACAACTCGTTTTAGATAGAGGGAAAGAGCTTGATTGGTTTAATTCTAATCAAATTATTGTGCTTTCGGTGCTGGCTTTTGTGTTTATTAGTTACTTTATCGTTTGGGAACAGACAGCAGATTATCCAATTATTGATTTATCGGTGTTTAAATCAAGAAATTTTACCATAGGGACAATTTGTATTAGTTTGGCATTTTTACTCCATATTGGCACGCTGGTTGTTCAACCACAATTATTACAACGTGTTTTTGGTTATACGGCAACTTACGCAGGTTTGGTCTTAGCACCGATTGGCTTGGTTCCTATTTTTCTTGCGCCAATAATTGGTCGGTTTGCTTCAGATATCGATATGCGTAAAGTGGTGACGTTTAGCTTTATTGTGTTTGCACTTTGTTTTTTTTGGCGAGCATATACATTTGAACCCAGCATGACGTTTGCCGATGCAGCATGGCCTCAGTTTTATCAAGGGTTTGCGATAGCATGTTTTATTATGCCATTAAATATCATTATTTTATCGGATATTCCTATTCATAAATTAGCGGTTGCGGGGAGTGTCTTTAACTTTTTTAGAACCTTGTCGACATCAGTCGGTACCTCGATAACCGCTACTTTATGGGAACGTCGTGAGGCCATTCATCACAGTCAATTGACTGATATCATTTATCAGAATCCCCAAGCATTAAATTACACTTATCAACAATTCAATCAACAAGACATATCTAATATGCAAGTATCAGCTATATTGACGAAGCAGATTACCAATCAAGGATTATTAATTGCCATTAATGAAATATTTTGGCTATATGGTGTAATATTTTTAGGTTTAATTGGCATAGTATGGTTAGCAAAATCTTCGATTAGGATTAAAATAAATTGATACAGAGCTAATTAAATCAACGTGATGTTTATGTTATTTGGTGACAGGTGTAAAGTATCAATCAGCGGTATATTATTCAGATATAAAATAAGCAGGAGAGCGCATTTTGCATAATGATTCAGTGATTAAATTGTATGAACAAGACGCAGCGACGTTGTACCTTCTGCATAATGTTAGTACCGATTTTCACCGTCATCCTTGTTTGCAATTAACAATATCATTGCACGATATTGTTTTAAATTTAGACACAGAAGATAACAAGTATCGTGGATTTGGTTTTATTATTCGCTCCAATCTATCGCATAAATTAAATACTACAGCAACCTGTGCTATCAATTTTTTACTCGAACCCGACGCGCCTTATTTTCATTTGTTGTCACATTTTACCGAAAACGATCCCATTTATTGTTTATCCCGTAAAGAAGCCTCAATACTGGCACAATATTTTATACATACTATTGAAGATAAACAGTTATTCGACATCCAGCGTATTGTTAATTTATTATATCGCCCTAATACAAGTTGCTTTTGCCGGCAAGATAGTCGAATTGTTAAAGCGACCTCAATAATTTCGTTATTACCGGTAAAACAGATATCGTCAAAAGAAATTGCTGACAAAATTTATTTATCCGAAAGTCGTTTTTTACATTTATTTCGAGAAAATCTGGGAATTAATTTTCGAGGTTATCTGTTATGGAAAAGATTGCGCGATGTCATTAATACGCTTGGCCAGTCAGCAACGTTAACGACTTTAGCTAATGATATGGGCTTTGCCGATTCAGCCCACTTTAGCCGAACTTGTGTGGCAAGTTTTGGCTTAAGACCCTCAGAACTTAAACGAGCATTAGCCCATAACCAAAAATTTGCAAACGATAAACAGGGTAAACATATTTATTGTTTGCATCGGCAGGTAGACAAATAACTTGCTAGAACTAATATAGCCATTCAATTATGAGTTAATTTTAGTATTATAAAAATAGCTAATTATTTTCATGCAACAAATACATCGCCTCGTAAGGCTTTAATATTATTTCCTCTCCGATCGCTGTTTGATTTTGGTAATTACTTAACAATCTTTGCCAATTACTTGTTTGTAATGCTTGCGGTAATTGCCATTTAACGGCTTTATCGGTCAGGTTGATTATCACCAGTAATTTTTGATTGTTCCAACTGCGGAGATAGCACCAATAATCAGCAATATCCGGGGTGAGGTCTTGATAATCACCAAAAATAAAAATCGGATATTCTTTACGTAATCTAATTAGCGTTTGATAGCAGTAAAATATTGAATTAGGATCTTTAAGCGCTGATTCTACATTGATTTGCTGGTAATTATTTGATATTTCAATCCATGGTTTACCTTTGGTAAAACCGGCATTGGCGGAGCTATCCCATTGCATTGGAGTTCGACTATTATCCCGAGATTTGCTAGCTAGGATAGCCAATATTTCTGCTTTAGGCATGCCTTCGGCTATTTTTTCTTGATAAGCATTGATACTTTCTACGTCGCGATATTGCGAAATATCACTAAAATGCGGATTGGTCATACCGATCTCTTCACCTTGATAAAGATAAGGCGTGCCTTGTAAACCATAGAGTAACATGGCGAGCATTTTGGCGGACTGAGTATGATATTGGCCTTCATTACCAAGACGAGAGACAATACGTGGCTGATCATGGTTACACCAAAAAATCGCATTCCAAGCTTTATTATGCATGCCATTTTGCCAATAACCCATAATTTTTTTAAGCTCAATCAGATCAGGTTTGGCAAGCGTCCATTTATCACCATTCGGATAGTCTACTTTTAGGTGATGAAAATTGAATGTCATGGTCAGTTCTTTACCATCTAAGCTAGCGTATTTTTGACAATGTTCAAGGGTGGTTGATGACATTTCACCAACGGTTATCAATTGGTTCGGTTTAAAGACATCACGGCTAATTTCTTGCAAAAATTCATGTACTCTTGGGCCATCGGTATAAAATTGCCTACCATCACCGTTGATATCATCAGGAAAATCTTGTTGTTTAGAAATCAAATTCACCACATCCATTCTTAAAGCATCAACCCCTTTATCTGCCCAAAATTGACACACTTTTTTAAGCTCATTTCGAACAGTTGGATTTTCCCAGTTTAGATCTGCTTGTTGTTTAGCAAATAAATGCAAATAGTATTGCCCTGATTCTTCATGCCATTGCCATGCTTTACCCCCAAATTTTGAACGCCAGTTATTGGGTTCACTGCCATCTGCTTTCGCATCCTTCCAAATATAAAAAGATCGGTAAGGATTAGACTTATCTAAGGCCGATTTAAACCAAGGATGCTCGGTCGAGGTGTGATTAAGCACCATATCCATCATAATGCGGATGCCACGTTCATGAGCTTGTTGAATCAGTAATTCAAAATCACTCATGGTGCCGTAGGCAGGATCAATATCATAATAATCGGAAACATCATAACCATTATCGATTTGTGGCGATGGGTAAATAGGCGTTAACCAAATGGCGCAGATACCCAATTTTTTTAGATAATCCAATCGGCGAATAATGCCTAACAAGTCGCCGGTAGATCCCATGTCACTGGCTTGAAAGCTTTTGGGATAGATTTGATAAATGGTTCCATTTTGCCACCAAGGAATATTGATTTTATTCATTGCTTACTCTTTATTATTAATTAGTTGTTGGATTAACCGTTCAAGGATAAGAACGGTTAACTGTTATTCAATATTATTTACTAAATATCGAGCGTGCCTTTTTTCTGTTTTATTTTGTAAACAATCGATGTTAAAACAATTGGAACGACAACCGCCACAATCATAGCCAACGCATAGATTGACCAATAAATAGGCTTAATTGATAAAATGCCGGGTAGTCCTCCCACACCTATACCATTAGATAATACGCCAAATAATCCACAAATTAATCCGGCTAAAGCTGCACCGATCATGGCGCATAACATCGGGAATTTATAACGTAAATTGATGCCATACATGGCAGGCTCGGTTACACCTAAATATGCCGATATGGCTGCGGGTACTGAAACTTCACGTTCATTATGTTTTTTACTGACCAATATAATGCCGACAACGGCTGATGCTTGAGCGATATTGGATAGCGCAATAATTGGCCAAATAGGCGTTCCGCCCATACTTTCGGTCATCTGTAAGTCAATCGCAAGCGTGGTATGGTGAATGCCGGTAATAACTAGTGGTGAATAGAAAAAACCAAAAATGGCGGAGCCAATAAAGGCATAATCCCCCGTCATTAAATATTTAACAATAAAAGCAATACCATTACCTAACATACGGCCAAAAGGACCTAACAGGAAATGAGCTAAAAACACCGAAAGCAGTAGTGACACAATTGGTACAATCACCAAGTTAAGATAATCAGGTATAATTTTTCGTAAGCGGGTTTCGATCCAACCTAATGCTAAACCAGCAAAAATCGAAGGAATGACTTGAGCTTGATAACCGACTTTTTGGATACTAAACCAACCAAAATCCCAGACTTCAGGTATCTTGCTACCCAGATCATAGGCATTCATCAGTTGGGGTGAAACTAAGGTAATACCAAGTACAATTCCTAAAACAGGTGATCCCCCCATTTTTTTGACTGTAGACCAGCAAATTGCCACCGGTAAAAAATGGAAAATTGCTTCACAAGGTAACCAAAGGATATTATAGATAGGGACTAACCAAGGATAGCTTTCAATAAGTGGTTTATCGTCAATGGTTGGCATGTCACCGATAATATTGCGTAAACCTAATAATAAACCACCAGCAATTAAAGCCGGTAATAATGGTACAAAAATTTCGGCTAGGTTTGAAATTAATCGTTCAAAAAGTGACATATTCTGTTTGGCGGCTGCTTTAGTTTGTTCTTTTGTCGCTTCATTAAAGTTCAATTGCGCAATTAACAATTTGTAATAGCTTTCGACATCGGTACCAATAATGACTTGAAATTGGCCGGCATTATTAAAACAACCTTTTACAAAAGGTAATTCCTCGATGGCTTCGACGTTAGCTATCTTGGGATCGACCAAGGCAAATCTTAACCGGGTTAAACAATGAGTTACACTGGCAATATTATCTTTTCCACCAATGTAATTGATCAATTGTAGTATTGATTCGGTTGCTATTTTTGTTTCTTTAGCCATAACAAAGACTCCTTATCATGAAGAATTCCGCCTTTTTGCTTCTTCAATTATTCGGCTATTTTAAAATTAATAGTTTAAGCATAAATTGAATTCATTAAACAATAAATGGGAACGTTCCCTTTTTGTGATTGAATTCACAATTTTTAATGTAATTATTGGTGATATTGACATGTTACCGTCATTTTTTAATTGATTAACTGACAAGGAACCGTGATGGCTTTAATCGTGCTTTCATGTTTTAACATGCTGAGTAATTCTTGAGCGGCATAAATGCCTGCTTTATCAAAACCAAGTTCAATAAAGAGCGTTTTGGGAAATAGAAAATTAAGCAATTCACTGTGTCCGATACTAGCAACGACAATCTGATTAATCTGTTTTTCGTGTAAGTATTTATTTAAACCTAAAGCGATAGCATCAGTGGCACAGACGATAGCACTTGGCGATTGTTGCAATATTGATTCAGCTAGTTGATAACCAGAATGGTAACTCAATTTACCTAAACAAGCATTTGGTATTATTTGATGCTGTGCACAAAAATCTAAATAGGTTTGATAACGTAATGCGCCAGTGGTTTGGTCTTGTTGCTCAATGCCAATAAAACCAATTTTTTTATATTGCTGTGAGTAATATAAGTGGTTAAGTACTGTGGTTACGGCACCAATGTCATCATAACAAATGCAAGTATAATTTGAAAATGACCGTGCCATTATTACACTCTTATTTTGCCAAAATGAGAATAACGAACTATCTAACCCTGTAAAAGCAAAAATAATTACGCCGTCAGCTTGTTTTTCTTTTAACATGGATAGATGTTCTTTCACTTTATCGGCACTAAACTGACTTTCGATAATAATGGGGTCATAACCACACTGGTAAAAAATGGGTAGCATACTTCGAACGGCTTGATTTTCTGACATTGAATCAAGGCGCGTAACAATGATACCAATCACCTTGTTACCATATCCACGCATGGCTCTAGCTGATTTAGAAGGCGTAAATTGATATTGTTCAATGATGGACATCACCTTATTACGAGTGATTTCTTTAACCATTGGATCATGATTGATAACTCGTGATACAGTCGATTTACTTACACCACTAAGCTTGGCAATATCTTTAATCGTTAAGTTGCTTGATGACTTACTCATAATCATTTCACTGAATCAAAATCAATTTAATCATACTAATATAGATTCAAAAAAATAGCGATATTCATCTTGGTTATGCGGGATTATAGTCAGACAATAAAGCTAATAAATCAGCTTTGATGGTTTTATTGTCTTGCGTTAAATTAATATAGTTTAGTGTGGTTTTTAATTGGTAAAATAAATTATTTATTTAAAATGTGACGTTAATCTATATTTTAAAAAATTATTGTTTATTTTAATGTTAGTGTGATACGTTTTGAACGTTAAGTTTCGACTTGCATTAGGTGATTAAGCAATTTTATATAACTCACTAAATATTAATAATTTTAATTTATTACTTTATAAGGAAAATAGATGAAAACAATATATAAGCTTTTATGCAGTTCGCTGCTTATTTTCAGTTTTTCGGGATATGCTTCGGAACCCACTACCATTGAGTCACAATTTGAAGCTGCATTATTATGTCAAGCCGAGCCGATTGATGGTCGTGAACCAAAAGTCGTAAAATGGCTTAATGAACAAAACGTTGAAGTAAAAAACTTAGATGAAGAGCTGATTGAATTGGAATATTACTTTGCAAAACCACTTCAAATTTTGAATGTTACTGTACCTCGTGTTCGCTATTTAGGTGATAGTGGTTCATACTTTTATGCTACCGCTAAAGGCGACATGGATATGTTTGCAAAATCTATTGGTGCTAAGCCAGTACCTACAGATTTAAAAGAAGAACTTTCATGGGGAGATATTAGTAGCTATTATAAATATACAGCTCCAGCTACTGCTGAAAATCCTTTTCCAAAAACTATCATTATTGGTCGAGATGATGACTCAAAACCAGGTGAATTTTATTTTGGTTGTAGAGAATATGATGGCTAATTATGTTTGATTTAGGAATTGAAGCAAGTTCCCGTTTTTTTGATTTGCAATCGTTCCTTTTTCGTAATTTTCATGAATAGTGATTATTTATGGCCACTATTCATTGATTTATATGCTGTTCCCCATGCTAACATCGCATCGTGTACTTGTTTTAAGCTTTGACCAACCTCTGTAAGTGTATACTCAACTTTCGGAGGGACCTCGGCGTAGACCTTGCGATTAATTAAGCCATTTTTTTCCATTGCTCTTAAATGTTGGGTTAATACTTTTTGCGAAATCCCGTTGAGAGATTTTTTTAACTCGCCAAAGCGTTTAGTCCCTGTGAGTAAGTCACGGACAATAAGGACTTTCCATTTATCCCCCATTAGCATTAATGTTGTTTCAACTGGACAAAGTGGTAAATTTTCAATGGTTAACATGTTAAAAATCCTTTAAATTCAATAATAGTATCTTAATGGAAACTATATTACTATTAAGTACCTACTTTACAATAGAAACTTATCATATTAAGCTAAAAACATCAGATTAATGTTCAATATTTGAACACAAAAACCTTTATTGGAAGAAAATAGAATTTTAATTTAAACAATATTAAAGGAGTAAAAAATGAAAATTGCAGTTATTGGTGCTAATGGTAAATCAGGTAGTTTGATTGTTAAAGAAGCTCTTTCACGTGGACATGATGTTACTGCGATCATACGTAGAGCTGATGCTAAAGTTGATCCTAAAGCAAAAATGTTGGTCAAAGATTTATTTCAACTCACCTATGATGACTTAAAACCTTTTGACGTAATAGTTGATGCATTTGCTACATGGACATTAGAATCTCTTCCATTACATCAAACAAGTTTAAAATATCTTACTGATATTTTAAGTGGTAAACCAAATCGGTTATTGGTTGTTGGTGGTGCGGGTAGTTTATATGTGAATCCTGAACACACTCTTCGTTTAGTTGATACACCAGAGTTTCCTGATGAATTTAAACCATTAGCTACCAATATGGCAAAAGCGTTAGATGAACTTAAAAAATGTAACAATGTTAATTGGACATACTTAAGCCCTGCGATTGAATTTATAGCCGATGGTGTCAGAACCGGTCATTATTCCGCTGGTGGTGAACAGTTTATGGTTAACAGCCAAGGTAAAAGCCAAATTAGTTATGCTGATTATGCCATTGCGATGGTTGATGAAGCTGAGCATCCTAAACATATCAAACAACGTTTTACTGTTGCTAGTAAATAAGTTGTTTGAACGTTACCTTAGATGATAAATAAACATAGATATTTATTCATCTAAGGGGGATTATTTTATTTTGATAAAAAATGCTTCATACAGATTAATATTATCGTTCAAGATTTTTGATTAATTCATACCTAACTATTTTTCAATTGAAATACAGATGTTAGATCTAATTTTCATTTCTAAATTTGTGTTAGCACTCAGTAACTATCATAAAAATGGCATTATTGAAATGCCAATTTTTAATCTCTAGGGTTATTAAATTATCGAATTTTAATCTGTTAATATTAACTATTCTGCTCCAATTTGAAATGTTACTTTAATTTCTCGATTATCTGTAATTTCTAAGTTTGACAATACCACTAATTGAGGGAAAGAGTGTCGTAAAAACTCCGATAACATTGTTCTTAATGCATGATTAACTAATAATACCGGTGGCGCACCTATTGCATCTTGTTGGGTAATTGCTTGTTTTATTTGTTGAATAATATGTTCAGCTAAACCTGGTTCTAGATTGCTAGTATTTTGTAAAGCTTGTAATAACAGTCGTTCTAAACTAACATTTAAGCCTATTACATTTATTGGGTCATTACCTGGAAACCACTGTTGTGTAATCACTCTTCCTAGCGCTATTCTTACATAACTTAGTAATTGATAAGGATCATTTTGTACTGGGGCATGCTCACATATGGTTTCAATGATAGTTCGCATATCGCGTATTGAAACCTTTTCGGCAATCAAATTTTGCAGTATTTTATGAAAAGTGGTTAAAGTCACTACACCAGGAATAAAGTCCTCTACTAATTTAGGCATTTCTTGCTTAATTCGATCCAGTAATTCTTGTGTTTCTGAACGGCCTAATAAATCACTAGCAAACGTCTGTAATAAGTGATTGAAATGGGTTGCAATCATGGTACTGTTATCTACAACTGTGTAACCTAAAATTTGTGCATTTTCTTTATTACTTTCGTCTATCCATACTGCTGGTAATCCGAAAGCAGGTTCAGTTGTTGGTATGCCTTCAATTGTTTCGGTAACATTACCAGGATTAATGGCTAACCATTTATTATTGATGATTTCACCGTTACCGATTTCACCACCTTTTATAAAGAATTTATATTGATAAGGTGCTAATGAAAGATTGTCCCGAATATGTACCTGAGGCGGTAAAAAGCCTAGTGTTTGTGCAAATTTCTTACGTAGACTACGTATTCTACCAAGTAATTCACCATTTTGTGTTTGATCAACCATTGGTATAAGTCCATATCCAACTTCCATTGCAAGTATATCCTCGATACTAACATCTGACCAAGTTGCCTCAATGTTTGTTGGGGTAGTTGCTTTTACACTAGTTTTTTTAGTTGTGGTTTTTGGTTCGGTTTTTTTATGCTTAGCTAGCCACCAAGATAATATTATTAAAATTCCGGTAAAGGTTAAAAAAACTAAATTTGGCATACCTGGGATTAACCCAAGCAATCCAATTACTATAGCGGTTAAAATTAATACTTGTGGATTATTGAATAACTGCTTGAGCATTTGTTCACTGATATTATCTTGTGAGGTTACTCGTGTAACAATAACACCTGCCGCAGTAGAAATAATTAAGGATGGAATTTGAGCAACTAGACCATCGCCAATAGTCAATAACACGTATGTTTTACTTGCATCAGATAGTGCCATACCGTGTTGGCCAACGCCTACCAATAATCCACCAATAATAGTAATGGCCATTATCAGTAATCCCGCAATCGCATCTCCACGTACAAATTTACTAGCACCGTCCATTGAACCATAAAAATCAGCTTCTTGCGTGACTTCTGCTCGCCGTGCTTTTGCTTCATCTTCCCCAATTAAACCAGCATTAAGATCGGCATCAATTGCCATTTGTTTTCCTGGCATGCCGTCTAAAGCGAAGCGTGCGCCAACTTCAGCTATTCTTCCTGCACCTTTTGTTATTACCATAAAATTGATGATAATTAATATCACAAACACCACGATACCTATGGCAAAATTACCACCAACTAGGAAGTGACCAAATGCTTCAATGACTCGACCCGCAGCATCGCTACCGGTATGCCCTTTAAGTAGTACAATTCGAGTAGATGCAATATTTAATGATAATCTTAATAAAGTGGCAAATAACAAGACAGTAGGGAATGCGGCAAAATCAAGAACTCGCTTAGTAAATAATGCTACAATTAATATAATAATAGATAATGCAATATTAAACGTAAAAAAGAGATCCAAAATGAATGCCGGTAATGGCAATACCATCATTGAAAGAATTAATAAAATAAGCAGTGGTCCAGCTAAGATTTGATAATGACCATTTTTTAAGGTATTAATTGATAATAACGTAAGTAGTTTGGATTTAATCATGAGATTAGTTATTGCCTTTATTTATTTTAGATAATGACTCTGGAACGGGTAAATTACTCGGCGTTATTGGTTTATCGCCTCCATATTTATACCAATGTTTTAATTGATATACCCAAGCTAAAATTTGAGCGACAGCAGTATATAATTCTGTTGGAATTGTTTGACCTATTTCACCATAGCGATATAGAGCGCGAGCAAGTGGCGGCGCTTCTAATTGTGGAATATTATGTTCATTAGCGATTTCTCTAATACGTAGAGCTATTTTATCGGTACCTTTGGCTAATAATTTCGGTGCAATCATGGTTTTTTCATCATATTGTAAAGCTACAGCATAATGAGTAGGGTTGGTAACGATAACGTTTGCTTTGGTCACATCTTTCATCATTCGACGTCGTGAGATTGCTTGTTGCATTTGTCGAATACGCCCTTTAATTTGGGGATTTCCTTCCTCTTCTTTAAATTCATCTTTCACTTCCTGTTTGGTCATTTTTAATTTTTTCAAATTACTCCATATTTGATAAAAAATATCAAAACCAACCATTGGAATTAAAGATAACACACAAAATATTCCACATAAAATAATTAATTGCATCGATTTTGCTAATGCATTATTGAAGTACATATTAGGTAAAACGAGTATATTAGGAAAATAATTGATTATAAATACCATGCAAACTGAAGAAATTAAAACAACTTTCAGTATGCTTTTTAATAATTCTGCAAAAATTCTGACACTAAATATTCTACCAAAACCAGCAATTGGATTTAATTTCCCAAAATTCGGTTTAATTGATTGCATAGTAAAAAGTAAACCGCCTAAACAAAGCGGAGCTAAAATTGCAACAATAACTAACCCCAAAAAAATTGGAAATATAGACCAAAAACCTGCTGTGGTAAAATTAACCAAATTGAAGATTATTAATTTATCATCGTCATTTCTAAATGAAACATTCATAGCTGTTTTTATAATGGTAGTTAAATTAGTAACAAGATTAGCTCCCATAAACCAAAATAAAAAAATACCTATTAGTAAAATTACCAATGAAGTTAATTCTCGTGAACGAGGAATTTGTCCCTTTTCCCTTGCTTTTTTTATTTTACTTGGGGAGGGGCGTTCACTTTTATCTGCATCACTATCTTCAGCCATGAGGATTTAAATAAAATTCAACTATCAAATTAGGGTTTATCATATATAACAGTATGAACCCAACTATGAAAAGTTATTAGCTTGAAAAGACGATATTTTAAGTTGTATTTATCTCGTTTGCTGTGAAGCGAATTATAAACAGCAATTAAACTTTAGCTCTTTTAGATGAAATAACTTCTTTTTTCTGATAACCACTATTTGTATAGACGACTGGATCGTTTATTTTTTTGAAATAATTGATTGATTGCTGGGTTTTATCGATACGATTTTGGATTATCAAACCATTATCATGATTTATTTGGGTTAAGGATTTTGTTGTATCAGTTATTGATTCCCATTGTGTAGCTAACGATGGATTTTCGCTATAAGGTGCTTTAATATTGCATTGCTTACTTATCTCTATTCGTTTTTCATCAAGCAATTTCAATTCAATAAGTAATTGACTTTTTTTATTTATGACTTCATTCAATTGACTGATTGAACTTTTTTCAATTAATATTTGTTGTTCAGTATGTAGAATTTCTGAAAGAATGTGTAACATTGCTGATATTTTTTTTAAGATATTATCTAATTCTAACATTACTATTCCCCCTTTAAACTACGAATTATTTTGCTATTTAATATTTTTGAAATCTTGAATCATCTGTTCAATTAATTCATCTGCAATTTTATGAGGGTCAATAACTAATTTACCATTGGTGATGGCTTGTTTTATTTGCTCAATTTTTTCAATATCAATATCATTTTCGGTTGATTGTAAGAGTTGCATTGTGCCTTGACTCAAACTTACATTAGTTCCAACCGAAGAGTTGTTTTTTCTTGACATTGATGTAGTCTGGCTTTTTTGTCTTTCATTTATCGCATCTCGATTAAGTAACCTCGATATTGCAATAATGGATTTTGTGGGATCGATACTCATAAAAATTCCTTTGATCAATGTTGGATAGGGTTAAGTCTTTATTTAATTATCGGCAATATTAGGAAAATCATTAATATTATTTACTAAAAATTATTACTCCTTCGGTGGTAACGATACCTTCAATAATATTACCAGATTCGAGCCTAATATTAATATGATCGTCTAATATAGCGTTATTAAGTGTTTTACCATTAGTAATTATCTGATAACCATCGCCTTTAATTATTACTTTAATTATTTGCCCTGCTTTAACATGCCAATTTTTTTGTAGTGATGATGATTTTATTGGTTCATCACGATTAATATTACGTAAAGCAATATGATTGATTGCCTGTGTCTTATCTAAAATAACCGTTGCTGGTAAAGTATCTAAGCGACCGGATTTTTTCAGTAAATGTTGTTCTGTGATAATTGTTCCTGCACTAATAGGTTGGCTTGCAACAACATAACTTCCCATAATGACAACATTTATTTGTATAAACTTGGTTTTATTATCACATTGTGCACTTATAGTAACATTTCCCCAGAGTTTTTTTTTATTTAATAGTGTTAATATTGGTGTATCACAACTCAATTTTGGTTTTGGTGTGGTATAAGTAATAATAATATCTTCAACATTATTTGTTGCTTGCATCTGGGTTAATTGCTGTGAGATTAAATTATTAATTTGTTCATCTAGAGAATAAGCAAAAGCTGTACTCCAACTTGATAACATAAAAGTTAACAATATAAATCTACCGATTTTAATCATGCTTATTTACTTTTGAGATTATTTATGATTGGATTCTACTTTATGAGTTAATTCGTTAAATGTTGAAAGTAAGGACAATTTTTGTTGTTATTTATGCGATGAATTTTTTTTGATTAACTTAAAATCCTAGCATCTAAAAAAAGTAGGATAGTTTTATGTTAGATAAATTAGATACACTAATTAATTTTCATCAGCAGGCATTAAATATGCGTAATATACGGCAAAATATATTATCCGCAAATATTGCTAATAGTGATACACCTAATTATCAGGCAAGAGATATTGATTTTAATGCTGAACTAATTAAAGCGCTTAAAAAAGAAAACAACATTAATGATGTCAAACTTAGTGTTACCTCAGATCGTCATATTCAATTAAAAACACCATTGACGCTAAATCAAAATTTAATGTATCGCATTCCTTTTCAAGCCGCTGCTGATGGTAATACCGTGGAAATGGATCAAGAACGTACAGCCTTTATTGACAACACTATTCATTATCAAAGCAATTTAACGTTTTTAACTGAGCAATTTAAAAATGTTATGTCGGTATTACAACAAGGATAATTAACTATGACTTTTTCTATTTTTGCAATATCTGGTTCTGCATTGGTAGCTCAATCACAACGTATGAATGTGAGTGCTAGTAATTTAGCTAATGCTGATAGTGTGACAAGTACATCGGGTAAGGCTTATCGAGCAAAACAGGTCTTGTTTCAAGTTGATAATAATAATGGTTACCAAAATATGGTATCAGGTGTTAAGGTGACAAAAGTTATTGAAGATCCATCACCTATGAATTTGGTTTATGAACCTAATCACCCATTAGCAGATGAACGAGGTTATATACAAAAACCAAATGTTGATGTGGTTGCTGAAATGGTTAACACTATTTCAGCATCACGTAGTTATCAGGCAAATGTAGAAGTGATTAATACAGCAAAAAGCTTAATGTTAAAAACTCTTACTTTAGGGCAATAACAGGAGTCGATTGTGGGTATATCTAATGTGCAAGTTTCCGAACAATCAGGGGTAACAGCACCTCAATCTACTAAAAAAAAGAGTTCAGATGAGAATTCTAGTCAAGAATTACAAGATAATTTTTTGGCATTATTAATTGCACAAATGAAAAATCAGGATCCAACTAACCCAATGGATAATAGTCAGTTAACATCGCAACTTGCTCAGATTAATACTTTAGCAGGTATTGAAAAACTGAATACTACACTAGGTAAGGTTTCCGGACAAATTGACGACAGCATGTCTGTTAACGCTGGTAATCTAATTGGTCGAGGTGTAATGGTACCTGGCAATAAGATTTTAGTTGCGAAGGCAGAGCAAGAAGACCAAAACGCAACACCGGAAACGATTACAACTCCGTTTGGATTCGAATTAATGAGTGATGCAGATTCAGTAGTTGTTACTATCCAAGATGGAAACGGAAATGTAGTTCGAGAAGTAGATTTAGGTGCAATTCGAGCAGGTGTAAGTTCTTTCACGTGGGATGGCAAGACTAATGATGGTACGACAGCTCCGGATGGCAGTTATACCTTTACTGTTAAAGCTAGTAATGACGGGAAAAAAGTATCATCAACATCATTAGGTTACTCTGTGGTTTATGGTGTTATTAGTAATAAGGTTAACAATAAAGTATTACTTGATTTAGGAATACTTGGTTCAGTAAGCATTGACGAAGTCCGTCAAATTCTTTAAAGGAGATAGATTTTATATGGGATTTTCTCAGTCAGTTAGTGGTCTAAATGCATCATCGAAGCAATTAGATGTAATTGGTAATAATATTGCCAATTCAGCTACAGTCGGATTTAAAAGTGCAGGTATTGTTTTCGCTGACTTGTATGCTGGCTCAAAAGTTGGTATGGGCGTAAGAGTTGCTGCGGTTATGCAAGATTTTAATAATGGTACAACTACAGCTACCAATAACAGCTTAGATGTGGCTATTTCGGGAAATGGTTTCTTTCGTTTGAGTGATAATAAAGGCCAGATTTATTATACGCGTAATGGGCAATTTCAATTAGATGCTGACCGAAATATTCTTTCTGCCGATGGATACCATTTAACTGGATACCCAGCTACTGGTACCCCACCTAAAGTACAACAAGGTGCCGCACCGACGCCATTAAGAATTTCGCAAGAAATGTTAAATGCTCAAGCGACAACTAAAGTCTCTTTACAAACAAATTTGAATTCAAATAATCAAGTTCCTGTAAGATCTCCTGTTGACCCATCTGATGCAGACACATTTAATTATTCTACAACATTTACCACTTATGATTCTTTAGGTAATCAGCGTAATGTTCAATTATTTTATGCAAAAACCTCAGATAATCATTGGGATGTTTATTATCTTGATAGCAGTGATCCAGGAGCAAACTTAACAAATATGGGGCAGATGGAGTTTGACACTTCAGGTAGACTAATTAGTAACCCTAATATGACTATTACTGTAAATGCATTAAATGGTTCTGCACAAAATACCTTTTCTATATCATTAGCCCATAGTTCTCAACAAAATTTGGGTAAAGAAGCCGGTAGTGTTAAAACCCCTGTTGCAGATGGTTATGCGCCAGGTGATTTGATTGGTTATAATATTAATAATGATGGTACTATTTATGGTATTTATTCTAACCAGCAACAAATGTTGTTAGGTCAAATTGCAATGGCAGATTTTGCTAATGTTAATGGTTTAGAGCCATTAGGAAATAATAATTGGCGAGCAACTAGTGAATCCGGTTTAGAGTCATTAGGTACGGCTAATACTGGTACATTGGGTACGTTAACTAGTGGTGCGGTAGAATCATCGAATGTTGACTTAAGTCAAGAGTTAGTCGATATGATTGTTGCTCAGCGTAACTATCAATCAAATTCACAAATGATTAAAACTCAGGATCAAATTCTTAATACATTAGTTAATTTACGTTAACTTAAAGGGTAATCTATGGATCGCGTTATTTATACAGCTATGTCAGCAGCCAGTCAGGTGCTTAATAAGCAGGCAATTACCACTCATAATTTATCCAACGTTTCAACGGTAGGCTTTCGTGCACAATTGGCTGCTTTGAAAGCCGTTCCTATTTTGGGTAATGATATGCCTACTCGAACTATGGTAACAGCAACAACGCCAACTTTTGATTCAACTATGGGGGCATTTAATTATACAGGGCGTGAATTAGATGTTGCTTTAGCTGAAGATCACTGGCTAGCGGTACAGTTACCTGATGGTAGTGAAGCTTATACACGTAATGGCGCGATTCAGGTTGATGAAGATGGTACGCTTAATATTAAAGGTTATCCACTCATTGGTGACAATGGAATTTTAACTGTGCCACAACGCTCTCAAGTCAGTGTAAGTACTGATGGAACACTGACCGCTTTAGGGGCTGGAGATCAACCCACAACTATCGCTCAAGTAGGCAAAATAAAGCGAGTTCATCTTGAGCGCAATGAAGTTATTCGCGGTGATGATGGTTTTTTTCGTGTAACTAATGAAATACGTAATACTCGTGGTGAAGTATTGCCCGATAACCCTGATACATTACTAATGTCTGGGGTTTTAGAAGGTAGTAATGTTAATCCTGTCTCTGCGATGGTTGATTTAATCAGCCACGCTCGTCAATTCGAGATGCAGATGAAAGAAATTAGTAGCGCCGATGAAAATGCACAAAAAGCGAATCAAATTTTATCACTAACTTAATTAGGAAAGGACAATGATTAAATCATTATGGATTGCCAAGACAGGATTGTCTGCGCAACAAATGAATATGGATGTAATATCCAATAATTTAGCCAACGTAAGTACTAGTGGTTTCAAAAGGCAAAGAGCAATATTTGAAGATTTATTATATCAAACTATGCGCCAACCGGGGGCTCAGTCTTCAGAGCAAACGACACTGCCATCAGGGTTACAGATTGGTACAGGTGTTCGTCCAGTAGCTACTGAACGCCTTCATAGTCAAGGAAATTTGGAATTAACGGATAACAGTAGTGATGTAGCCATTAATGGGCAAGGTTTTTTTCAAGTGTTATTACCAGATGGAACGCAAGCCTATACACGAAATGGTTCTTTCCAAGTTAACCAAAATGGTCAATTAGTTACAGCTGCAGGTTATGAGCTTCAGCCAACTATTAATATTCCAAACAATGCAATAAAAATGACTATTGCACGTGATGGGATTGTTAGTGTGACTTTAGCTAATCAATCAACCCAAGTACAAGTAGGTCAATTGACGTTACATACTTTTATTAATGATACTGGATTGGAAAGTATGGGCGAAAATCTCTATTTAGAAACGGAAAGTTCCGGAGCGCCGACAGAAAATACTCCTGGATTAAATGGAGCCGGTTTGTTATATCAAGGTTATATTGAAACTTCTAATGTTAATGTTGCTGAAGAGCTGGTCAATATGATTCAGGTTCAGCGAGCATATGAAATCAATAGTAAAGCTATTTCGGCATCTGACCAAATGTTACAACGGCTATATCAAATCTAAATTTAACAAAATGATGAGTTTAATGAAATATTTATATATTTTACTTGCATTGTTTTTAAGTGGCTGTGCACAATTACCTAAAAAACCTTTAGTTAAAGGTCAAACTAGTGTTGTTCCGCAAATGCCAGCAATCATCAATTCAAGTGGTTCGATTTATCAAGCTACACAATTTAGTAGTTATGGATATCAACCAATGTTTGAAGATCGTCGTCCACGCAATATTGGTGATGTGTTAACTATAGTATTACAAGAAAATGTTAATGCTAGTAAAAGCTCATCAGTTAATGCTGGGCGCAATGGTTCAGCTAATGTTGGTGTAACAAGCGTACCAAATTTCTTAGATGGTTTGTTAGGTCGAGGAAAAGTTGATACTAATGTTTCTGGTGAAAATGATTTTAAAGGTTCTGGTGGCGCTAATGCTAAAAATACATTTAATGGAACGATAACTGTTACTGTAGAGGATGTTTTGATAAATGGTAATTTGAAAGTAATTGGCGAAAAACAAATAGCGATTAATCAAGGGACTGAATTTATCCGTTTTTCAGGAGTTGTTAATCCTAGAACTATCAGTGGTAGTAATACTGTAATCTCAACCCAAGTTGCTGATGCGCGTATTGAATATGTGGGCAACGGTTATATTGATGAAGCCCAAACAATGGGTTGGTTGCAACGTTTATTCTTAAATATTTCACCATTTTAAAGAGTTCATTTTATGATAATAAAATTGCGTACTATTACCTGCTTTATCTTTGCGATGATATTGGTTGTACCATTTAGCCATGCTGAGCGCATACGCGATTTAGTGACATTCCAAGGTGTAAGAGATAATGCTTTAGTTGGTTATGGTCTTGTTGTTGGTCTTGATGGCACAGGCGATCAAACATCACAGACTCCTTTTACTATTCAAAGTATCACCAATATGCTTTCTCAATTAGGTATTACGGTTCCATCAGGTACTAATATGCAGCTAAAAAATGTAGCTGCAGTTATGGTAACTGCTAAATTACCGTCTTTTTCTCGGGTTGGGCAACAAATTGATGTTGTGGTATCGTCGCTTGGTAATGCTAAAAGCTTACGTGGCGGGACGCTAATTATGACACCATTAAAAGGAACGGATAATCAAGTATATGCTATTGCTCAAGGTAATCTTTTTGTTGGTGGGATGGGAGCTAGCTCTAGAGGTAGTAGTGTCAGTGTAAATCAAGTAGCAGGAGCTGCTATTCCAAATGGAGCGACTATCGAACGAGAGTTAGCAACAAATTTAGATAAACAAGATGTTATACATTTGCATATTAATCAATTTGATTATACGCGTGCTTTAAAAATCACTGAGGCGATTAATAGAGTACGAAGGAATGCAGCTGTAGCATTAGATGGTATGACAATTGCGTTAAAAATGCCAAAAGATAGTAATGCACGAGTACAGTTTTTATCACGAATACAGAACCTTGAAATTGGTACAACTCCTATTTCAGCAAGAGTGGTAATAAATACCAGGACAGGGGTAGTAGTAATGAACCAAAAAGTTCAATTAGATAATTGTGCTGTGGCACAAGGTAATTTATCAATTGTTGTAAATAATAGATTGAATGTAAGTCAACCTAATACTCCATTTGCTGGCGGTCAAACGGCAGTAGTGCCAGAAGATCAGGTTGCTATTGAACAAGAAAATACCGCACTACAAAATGTACCAGCTAGTGCAAGCTTAAATGATGTTATTAAATCGTTAAATTTATTAGGATCGAATCCAACTGAATTAATGTCAGTACTTGAAGCTTTAAAAGCTGCGGGCTGTTTACATGCAGCGTTGGAAACTATTTAACCAAAAAGAACATATCATATGAGTAATATAATTGATCAACCTTTAAACCGTTTTGCTTATGATTTATCTGGGTTAAATCAGTTAAAAAATTATGCAGCTCAAGGTTCGGCTGACGCTATTGAACAAGTTGCCAAGCAATTTGAATCGTTATTTATTAATATGATGATGCAAAGTATGCGTAAAGCAGTGCCGGAAGGTGGGTTATTTAATCAATCAACTTCTCAATTGTTTACGGCCATGTTTGATCAGCAAGTGGCACAGCAAGCTGCTGGAAAGGGGTTTGGTTTAGCTCAAATCATCGCTAAACAATTGACGAATAATAAACAAACGTTGCCAACTATGGACGTTCAGTCGTCGTCACAACAGGTAAGTGCAAATAATACACAACAAAATCTCCAGTTAGCTCAATCTTTATTTAGTAGTAATACGTCTACTTCTAATTTAACACCTCAGGCATTAGGTCAAATGCTTTATCTAAGTAGTCTTAATAATAAAGAAAAAACATCAAATCAAGCTGAAAATATATCTGATAAAACACCATCTAATGTTGACACACTTGAAACCGATGATATTACTGCTTTTATTAAAGATTGGCTTGAACCAGCAAAACAGGCAGCTAAAAATTCAGGCATTCCTTACGAAGTGATTATTGCACAAGCTGCTTTAGAATCAGGTTGGGGACAGAAACAAATAAAAACAGCTGATAACAAGCCAAGTTATAATTATTTTGGCATAAAAGCCAATTCATCATGGCTAGGCGATTCAACTCGTTCAACGACTCATGAATTTATTAATGACAAAATGATTAAAATTCAAGATGATTTTCGAGTTTATAACAGCAAGCAACATGCATTAACAGATTATCTCAATTTGTTAACCAAAAATCCTCGTTATAGTTCTGTTGTAAAAGCGCCAGATGCTAGAACCGCTGCAAAAGAGTTGCAAGCGGCTAAATATGCAACTGATCCAGAATATAGTAATAAACTTATTCAAATTATTAGTCGCATAGAACAAATAGCCCAAAATACTCCTCAATTAACAGCAATATCTGGCTTCAAACAAATCGCATTTAAGTAAGATCAAAATTAATATTTAACATATTGATTTGTCTGATTATATAAAAAGGAGGTTATATTCCCTCCTTTTTTCCATTATAACTCATACTGAATTTATACATAGTAATTATCTTGATTAATATCTACTATTCTAAATAATTAAAAATGATCTGTTCGCATGATTTTGATAGTATATTTAAGGTTACTTTTAAATTAGATCATATTAGAGTACTAATTGAGTAATGATAGGTGGACCTTTTATAAATAACATTTATTCATACAGTGATGTATTGAATAGTTGGTTAAGCTTGTTTAAAGTGTTTGCCTTTCCAAAGCAATTGATTAATCAATCCTACATTCAACACCTAATGCAAATCGAGTTAATAAAAGGTTTGATAAAGTGTTTTATATTTGAGCTGTTTTTTTGGCAGTGATTTGGCTGTTTTCAACAGCTTTAATCTCTCTATCATTGCTCTATCAAAACAAGTAGCAACAGATAGCAATTATAATACGGTAATGCTAGTAGCTAAAAATAGGTTAGATAATCTACGATGAATAAAATTAGCTATATGTATTGATAATGGTAGCTGTGGGTGAATTAGGGATAGATATACATTGTTTATATTTGACCTTTATTCGTGCTAACTTATTGGCTTTAACAAATGAATACTAAATGGCACAACTATTTATTTGCAGGGTCAGCCTTTTAATGATAGTAATGTGTTATTGGACAATACCTAAATCATTCAATGCTTCATGAATCAATCAAGAACAGATAAGAATGAGGAAAGGAGAAGAACTTAATTTAGCAGTAAATTATTTGATTGGTAGTTAATAATAAATCACCGCTAGTTTTAGTTATGATAATAATGAAAAAGGAGGTACAATCCCTCCCGTTTCAATTGCTATTGTAGCTAATGTTAACTTTTAATACTTAGTCAGCTAAATTTGTTACATTTGAAAAAGTGACATACTTTGCATGGTTTTGAAGACATATTGAGCTGCTTGTAAATTAGCTTTTAGCATTACATAGTCAGAAATTGCCTCATACCAGTCAACTTCTTCAATCTGGCTAATTTGACCTTCAAATTCAACATCAACCGTTTTACCAAGTTCGGTTAATTCTTCAATTTCTGATAATAACGAACCGCCATTAGCTCTAACTATATTGAAATTGTCAAAAGAATCTTCAATTCCAAGATTAGCTTTTGATAATTCTGTTTGATATTGCGGATCATTGACACCATTATTTAAAGCGACAAGAGCATGATCAATACTAGCGAAAATATTATGATCTCCACTTGGATTCGATCCTGTCATAAACACTTGAATGCCAGTAAAACTCAATGGAACTTCACGCGTATTATCAACAAGAACATTAATTGTGGTGGTACCACCAACATAACTAACTACACCATTGTTATCCTTAACAAAAGGCGGAGTGTCATTTTTATTACCAGCAAAAATGTAATTGCCGTTACCATCTTGTGCGTTAGCTAATGAAAAAAGTTGATCTTTTAAACCTTGCAATTTATTGGCAAGATCTTTCAAATTATCGTCATTTAATGCTCCATTCCCTGCATATACTAAAGTCTCTTTAATATTCTGGATTACTGTATTGACGCTGCCTAAGATAGTATCTTGGTGACTAAGTGATTTATCAGCGTTATCACGAGCAACAAGGAATTGCTGATTTTTTTCTTTTTCCTGTTTGAGGATTAACGCTTGTGTTGTACCAATTGGATCATCAGATGGTGTCAAAATCCTCTTACCGGTTGATAAATGTAAACCAGATGTTTGATATTTGCTGTTGGTATTTAAAATACTTTGTAAATTTCTTTGATATAGTGAGTTTGTACTAACGCGCATTTTTTATTCCTTTATCATCTAGCTAAATCTAAAATGGAATCAAATATTATGGAAGCTGTATTTATGATTTTGGCATTGGCTTGGTAATATTGCATATATACTTGCATAGATACATATTCTTCTTCTAAATTTACTCCAGAGATAGATTGATTTTGTTCATCAATCTCTTGTAGAATATTTTTACTTGTTTCAGCAGAAACTTTAGCAGTTTGTGTTTCACTGCCAATATAACTAACTAAAGATGAATAAGCTTTACCTAATGTCAATGTACCATCATCGATGAGTTTTTCATTTTGGATTGCTAATAATTTAGCGACATTACGATTATCACCCGCACCGTTCTCTGCATCACCAATTCCAGTTGCAAGTTTGCTTGTATCGTTAACTAACAATTTTAGGGATGAAGCAACATCTGAAACAGGTTTAATAATAAAAGAGTCACCCGCTACAGGACTGCCACTTATTTCAATAGACAAACCATCAAACAACAACTTACCGTTTTGAATAGTAGGTGTAATTTGCTTATTATCAGAAAGGCGAGTAATAATCCAATCAGATCCATCAAATTCTAATTTATAATCAGAGGCTTTAACATCTGTATAATTTCTAAATTCTGTTTGAACTGAAGCATTACCTCGATTTTTTTCATTAGCTATATCAATAGGTATGTTATTAAAACCGAATAATTTGCCACCAGCATTGCCGTCACTATCTACACCAGAGGTATGCACCTCATTAAAACGATGTGCTAAGTTTAAGGCGATTAAACCTACCTGGTTTAGTGAATTAGTTAATGGCCCATCACGTAATGTTAATAATCCGTTTAACACACCAGAAGTAATATTTTGACCATTTAATTCTTGTGAAGCGCCGGAATTATGAGTATAAACAACAGCATTTAATGATGGATCACTTTTTGATGGCTGCACTGACAATAGATTAACAGATGTCCCTTGAACAAGGGTTAATCCGTTTGCTAATGATAGATTGTATTGCCCATTCTGTTCAGTAACGGTTATACCAATTAATTCACTTAATTCATTAACCAATTGATCTCGTTGATCAAGCAGTGAATTGGGTTCTTGACCGGCACTTAATGCTTCTAACCGAGATATTTTTTGATTAAGGTCAGCGATTTGCTCAATATAATTGTTAACTTTATCAACATTATTGCTTAAATCGGTATTTACATTAGCAATCTGATTTTTCAAATCAGTTTCAGTTCTATTAAACTGGTTAACTAAGGAATTTAGGTTATTAATAACTACCTGTTTAATAGTCGCATCACCTGCATTTGAAGATAATTTATTCAAATTAGAAAAGAGATTATTAATTTGTGACGAAATACTGCTATCATTTTCAGCTAATAAATTATCAACTTTTGATAGTCCATTGTAATAAGTTTTGGCAGCTCCATTTTGCGATTGAGATTGACGTAATTGACCAACAACAAATTCATCGAATACACGATTGACGGAGGTCACATTCACACCATTACCAATAAATCCAAAGCTATACTGATTACCATTTGCTTGACTTAAAACTTGTTGTTGGCGGTTGTAACCAGGCGTATGCGCATTACTAATGTTATTACTAATCACATTAAGCATATTTTGTGCTGCATTTAACCCACTAACACCCGTGTTCATTAATGAATTGGCCATAAAAAGCTCCTAATATATCTAGTCAATAACATCATTGTTATTGAACTCATGGTTATATTATTCTTATATCGGATCAAGTCGCCAAAACTTTAGCTTTTTTCCAAACGATATTGTTAATAAATATAATATGAGATTCAATTTTTTGAAAAAAAAGCAACTATCATAGTTGCTTTGTTGTTCACTCTATTCTTGTTTAGTCTGTTCTTGTTCAATTTGTTGTGTTTGTTTTAAAAAATCTATGCCAGTTAATTTATTTTCTTCTTCAATATATTGTTCTGCGGCTTTATTCAAGATTAAAATACTAATGCGACGATTAGCGTCTTCACTATATTTTGGATTGTTTAAACCAACAGTATCGGCTAAAGCAATAATCCGGATGATCTTTTTTGAATCTAAGCCACCAGCAATTAACTCTCTTCTTGACGAATTGGCTCTGTCTGCTGATAATTCCCAGTTACTATAACCGCGATCTCCCGACGCATACTGACGTTCATCAGTATGACCTGATAAAGTAATTTTGTTTGGTAATGAATTTATAATTGGTGCTAAAGCGTATAATATATCTTGCATGTCGGATTGAACTTCTGCACTACCAACTCCAAACATTGGTTGATCATCTGATGCCAAAATTTGAATTCGTAATCCTATTTCCGTTAATTCAACAATTAAATTAGGTTCTAATTTTTTTAAGCGGGGATCAATTTCGAAAGTATCATTAATCTTGCGTACCGCTTCGATAAACTTAGCATTTTCAATTTGTTTTGGTGCTAAATTTGCTTTTTTTTCTACTTCACCTTGTTTTTGGGTAAAGTCATTGCCTCCACCAGGAATTGGGCTATCGCTGTCGCTAATATTATTGCCTCCATTACTACTAGCAAATATTGGCGCTTTAAAATATTCAGCCACACCTTTTAATTCTTGAGGCGTAGCGGCATTAATTAACCACATTACCAAAAATAAAGCCATCATCGCAGTCATAAAATCGGCATAGGCAATCTTCCACGACCCTCCATGATGCCCATTACCATGATTGGATTTTTTCTTAGAAATTATTATTCTAACTAATTGATTTTTCATTGTTCGTTATTTTCTGTTTCTTCTGCATTATTAGTTTTATGTGCTTTATTATTACTTTTAATTTCTTGAATATATTGTTCTAATTCAAAGAAGGATGGCCGCTCATTAGAAAAAATAGTTTTTCGTCCAAATTCAATACAAATTTGAGGGACATAACCATGCATGCTGGCAATAAGTATTACCTTGGTGCATTCTAATGCTTTGATGGAATTGGCATTTTGTTGTCTTAACAATGCGGATAATGGTGTAACAAAGCCATAAGAAAGTAAAATACCTAAAAAAGTACCAACCATTGCATGTGCAATAAGTTCGCCAATTTCACCGGCTGGCCTGTCAGCATGAGCTAATGTAGTAATAACGCCCATTACCGCAGCTACAATCCCAAATGCAGGCAAACCATCACCCATACTTGCAAGGGCATCAGCTGGTTTGGTTAGTTCCTCAAGCGTGGTTTCAATTTCTTCATTCATTAATGCTTCAATTTCGTATACATTCATATTGCCACTAATCATAAGGCGAATATAATCGGTAATGAAATCACAAATTTTGGAATTAGCCAAAATGAGTGGATACTGTTTAAATAATTCGCTCTCATTAGGATTATCAATATCTGCTTCAATCGATAATCCACCATTTTGGCGAATTTTAGTTAAAATCGTATACATTAGGTTAATTAATGTTAAATAAAGGGTTTTATTATATTTAGATGTTTTAAATAATTGACCTATTGCTTTAAGTGTTGCTTTCATTACTTTTATTTCGTTACTAACGATGAAAGCACCTATAGCAGTACCACCAATAATAAGAAATTCTAACGGTTGGAACAGTGCTCCTAAGAACCCCCCACTAAAAACAAAACCTACTAAAGTAGATGCAATAACGACAACATATCCTATAATAATTGGCATTGGTTTTCCTTTTTTTATATAATAATAGCTATTATTTTTTTGATATATTTAATTATTCATTTTGCGAATTAAATATTGATAATAATTGCATACATTTTGCATAGTTTTCTTTCTGCGTTTTATTATTTTTTTCAGCTCTTGATGGTGGTTGGCATAAACTACAAACAAAACTATTTTGTGGTTGATATGCATGGGTAATGAAACGACCATTGCATTCTTTACAACTCGATTGCTGCATGACATTACTTTCAACAAATTTAACTAAAATCCAAGCTCGTGTTAATCCTAATATGGGGGCTTCATTATCAGCCGCAGGACATTGTTCTAAATATAATTGATAAGCTTTTAAAATAGATTGTATACCAGATTTTGTACCATGTTGTACTAGGAAGTGATAAGCATTATAAAATATACTGGAATGAATATTGGGTTCCCACGTCATGAACCAGGTTGTTGAAAAAGGTAATAACCCTTTAGGTGGTGGGCAACCTTGGATTTCTTTATAAAGTTTGATCAGTTTCCCTCGACTTAAATTGGTTTCACTTTCAAGCATTTGGATCCTTGCTCCAAGTGAAATTAATTTAATAGCTAGCTGAACTTCCTTATATGTTTGAACAATACTTGTACATTTCATCCTGATTTCCTATGCACCACTTACCACTTTGCTAGTTACTTATTCATTTACTCATTTATTGATTGAATCTAATAATAGGCTTGATAAAAGTATCCCTGTATGCATTTGTTTTATATCACTAACGCGCGACTCTTCTGTCAGTTTTTTTATCAATTCTGAATTCTTGAATCTTAATTGAAAAATTAATTGATTGGTTTCTGACAGAACTAACATCTGTGAGGTACTTAACTTGCTTAATATATCGGCGGCTTCTTCATCAATACCTAATCGAAACATTGCCATAACTTTGTCTTTTTCAAGCATGCGCTGACTAAGCAGTAGCGTTGAAAGATTTAAATGATGTATACATTTAAGAATATCGTTACCTAGTTCATTACTCAATTTAATCACCAATTTTTAGCTTGTTAAATCCGCGATAGAACAATATATTATTAATAATATTATGCAGATAATATACTCTCATATCTAAAATTACATTTTTAAAGACTAAAGGTCAACAAAAAATGCATTATTATTTTTATATTTATTCTAGTTTACTTTGTATTCTTTTTATTGCTTGGCTATGTAATTGGCTTACACGCGATTCACTAATGTTCATTACTTTACCGATCTCTTTTAAATTAAGATCTTCTTGATAATATAAGGCCAAGACTGTTTTTTCTTTTTCCGGTAGATTTTCAATCTCTCGGATAATAATATTGCGAACTTCATCATTTATAATTGTTGAAAAAGGATTATTGTCTTCTTCATGTTCAATCATGGTGTCGATGTTATCACCTAATTTTGTTTGCATCTCATCATATGAACATATTTGGCTATGATTCGAATCCAACAATATTTTGTGATATTCAGCAATGGTTAATTGCAAATATTCAGCAATTTGATAATCGTTGGGTGGTTCACCTAACTTTTGCTCTAACTCATTAATTGCTGTGGTAACAGCTTTTATTTTTTTACGAGTATGCCTTGGTAACCAGTCACGGTTACGTAATTCATCTAACATTGCTCCTTTAATTCTGGGTATAGCAAAAGTAGCAAAGGCATTACCTTGAGTTGCATCATAACGTTTTATGATATCTAATAAACCTATATAACCAACTTGTAATAAATCATCAAGCTCAATTGTAGCAGGTAAACGCACTGCTAATTTTAATGCTTCATTGCGAACTAAATGAACATATTGTTGCCAATTTGTTCGATTAATTACGCCTTGTGAGTTATATAAACTATCACTCATTTTTTGAAACCAGTATTAAAAATACCCATAAAATAACAATATTACTGTTATTATGACAGTATCTTATAAATTCAATTCAGGGAATAAGATAACAAAAAAAAGGTATTTATCATTATAACAACAACGATATTCACAAATATCGTTGTTGTTATGGTTTAAGTTAATGTAACCAAAAAATTGGTAACAATTACCTTATTGTAATAAACTTAGTACGTTTTGCGGAACTTGGTTAGCTTGTGCTAATACTGAAGTACCTGCTTGTTGTAAAATTTGTGCTCGAGTCATATTTGATACTTCTACCGCATAGTCAGCATCTTCAATACGACTACGTGAAGCTGAAAGATTGTTAGTTCTACCTTGAAGCTCAGCTACGGTTGATTCGAAACGGTTTTGAGTTGCACCAAGTTCTCCCCGTTGTTTGTCAACTATTTTTATTATGTCATCTACTGCCTGTAACACATTAGAACCGGCAGGATCTAGCACAGAAGCGTCGAATGCAGTTTCAATAGGAGTATAGAGCGAAGCTTTATCTTGTTTTTTTACATCCACTCCAATTATTTGTTTATCATCTGCTCCTACTTGGAAGTTAAATGTTTTATCTTCCGCAAACAAAGATTTACCATTGAAATTAACTTGCTTAGTAATACGCTCTATTTCATCTCCACGTTTTGTAATTTCAGATCTAATAGATGCTATATCTTCTGGACTGTTAGTAGCATTTAATGCTTGTACTGATAATTCACGGATACGTTGTAGATTATCATTAATTTGACTATAAGCGTCTTCAAGAGTTTGAGTCAATGAAATACCATCATTGGCATTACGAGCAGCTTGAGTTAAGCCACGAATTTGTGAAGTAAAACGATTAGCAATACCTTGACCTGCCGCATCATCTTTAGCACCATTAATGCGTAGACCAGTTGAAAGGCGTTGAATTGATGTACTCAAAGTATTTTGAGATTTGTTTAAACTATTTTGTGTCATTAAAGACATCATATTAGTATTAATTACTTGTGCCATTTTTATATCTCCTTTAAAAAATACAATTAATTATAATCAACAAAATATCGAAAAAATCTGAATAGTTTGTCGATGACTATATTATCGGTAGTGAATCAGGAAACTTTAATTTTTTTGTAAATATTTTTTTAGAAACTAAAATTAGTTCTAGCAACTTAACTATTTTTTTCGATAAATCAATCAACAATTGTATTAATTATGTTATTTTAGGCAACATTGAAAATATAGTAAATTAGATTGGAATTAATCACCTAATACAATAATATAAGGTTATTTGATGGTCACAATAAAATCAGAAATAATAAATTATGCAATAATTGCTAAACTTTTGGTTAAATTTGCCGATAACCTTATTAATAAGTAATTTCAATGTATATATACTATATGAAAGGAAGGTTAAATTATGGCGGGAATAAGTGCGTTAGGTGTAGGTTCTGGGCTTGATTTGAATGAAATTCTCAATCAATTAGAAAAAGTGGAAAAGCAACGCTTAGTTCCAATTCAAACCCAACAAAAAACCATTAACTCAAAAATTAGTGGCTTTGGTCAGTTAAAAAGTGCTTTAACTAAGTTCAATGATGCAACTAAAGTCCTTCAAAAAACCGAGTTATATAATAACCGAAGCGTGGTGACTAATGATAGCTATTTATCAGCTAAGGTAAATGGCAATGCGGCGTTAGGTGATTATAGCGTGAAGGTTGATCAGTTAGCGACTTCACATAGTGTAGCAACTGCTGCGATCGGTGATAAAACAGCAGCATTGGGTAGTAGTGCTGAAACACGAACAATTACCATTAAGCAAGATAATGGCAAAGAACTTAATGTGGTTTTGGGTAAGAATGATAATACCTCTTTAGAATCAATAGCTAATGCCATTAACCATGCTAAACTAAAGGACAGCAATGGCAATGTTATTGGTGATTCAACCGTCAATGCCGCAGTAATTCGTTCGGGATCCAATGGTTATCAATTAGTTATAACTTCTAAAGAAACCGGTGAACAGCAACGTATTACGTCAATTCAATCAGATGATCAAAATTTGAATAGCATTATTGGTTTTAATAGTAATGATCAAAACGATAATAGTAAGATGCATACAGTTACTACTGCCCAAGACGCCAAATGTTCAGTCAATGGAATTGCGATAACTAGTGCCTCAAATACTATTAAAGATGTGGTATCCGGTGTTGACCTTACCTTAAAGGCAACTACAGCAACACCTCAAAATGTCTCAATAACCACCGACAATGAAAAAACTAAGAGCGCGATTAAAGATTGGGTAGCCGAATTTAATCAATTGCAATCAACTATATCAACCTTAACTAAGTTCACTCAAGCTAAATCAGGTGAAGTTGATAGTAGTAATGGTCCACTAATTGGTAATTCGACTTTGCGTAATGTAGATCAGGGTATTCGTACAATATTTGCTAGAGGTCAAGAAACAGGGGAGTTTTCCGTTTTATCCCAAATTGGCATTAATATGGATAAAAGTGGCATATTAACTATTGACGAAAATAAATTAGATAAAGCCTTGAATGAAAAAAGCGATGCGGTAGCTCAATTATTTACTGGTGATGGAAAAGGGACCGGCGGCATTGCAAATCAAGTTGTAACAAAAGTTAACAGCTTTATTGAAAGTAAGGGGTTAATTGATGCGGCTACCGATGGTTTAAATTCAACTTTAAAATCATTAGAAAAGCGTAGTGAACAAGTAAGTGATTCGATTGATAAAACCATTGAACGGTATAGGGCTCAGTTTTCTCAATTAGATACTTTAATAAGCTCTATGAATAGCTTAAGTACTTATTTAACCAATCAATTTGATGCGATGGCTAACACAGGCAAAAAGAAATAGGTAAAACACATGTATAAAGTCGGTTCAAAGGCTTACCAGCAAGTTAATTTAGAAACGGACGTTAGTCTGGCGTCCCCTCATCAATTGATGGTGTTACTATTTGATGGTGCACTTAATGCCATTCGCTTAGCAGGCTTATACATGCAAAAAGGCAATATTGCTAGCAAAGGTAGTGAAATTTCTAAAGCAATCAATATTATTGATAGTGGCCTTAGGAGTTGCTTAGATTTTGAAAAAGGTGGTGATATTGCCGAAAACCTAGCGCGTTTATATGCATATATTAGCCAGCAATTGCTTCTTGCTAATTTGCATAATGACCAAGAAAAATTGCAAATGTGTTTTGATTTGCTTAATAATATTGCTGAAGCTTGGCGTGAAATTGCTTAGTGATAAGCAATGAGGTGAAAGGTTAATCTATATGAAGTTATTAAATCTGTATCAACAACTCAGTGATGTAATTGAACAGATGTTGAAGGTTGCTCAGGATCAGCAATGGGATGCATTACTTAATTGGCAGGAAAAGTATGAACAATTATCGACAGATTTAATTGAAACATTTGGTACAACCATGTTTGATGATGAGCAATTGGTTAAACAACATCAAGAAGTAATATCGATGTATATTGTCAATATACTCAATTATCAACAACAATTAGATCAATTAATACGTCAATATCATACTGAACTTAGTCTATTAATCGCTGAAAAGGTTAAAACGCGTTCGCAAATCCAAAACTATTGTCATGTTGCTAATTTAGTTAATTAAAAAATATGTTCATGTTGTTTAGATAGTTATCAGAATGTTATTCAATATTGATGGCGCCTAATGACTGATTTTAATAGAAGTCATTAGGTGCTATTTTTTTATTTTCAGCTAATTTGATATGAATAAACTAGCCATTGATATTCATGACTTCTTGGTATGCGGCGACAAGTTTACTTTGAACCTGAATACCAAATTGTAATGAAACGGAAGATTTTTGTAGATTAACCATGACTTCATTGAGAGAGACATTGGGTTCGCCCACTTCAAACGCTTTAGCTTGATTATTGGCTTGGATTTGAGTTTGACTGATGGTGTCAACTTTAATTAACTCAATATTCAATAACACCTAAAGCGACTGACTTTAAAAGCAGTTGATTAGGTGCTTTGTTGATATTTTTAGTTAATTTAGTATCAATTAATTAGACATTCATATTCATGACTTCTTGGTATGCGGCGACAAGTTTGTTGCGAACTTGAATACCAAATTGCAATGAAACGGAAGATTTTTGTAAATTAACCATGACTTCATTGAGAGAGACATTGGGTTCGCCCATTTCAAACGCTTTAGCTTGATTATTAGCTTGAATTTGAGTTTGACTGATGGTATCTAAAGCGGTTTTTAATTCAGTAAGAAAATTTTGTTCATTGTTTGCTGTGTATTGTTTTTTATCAATACTATCTGATTCACTTAACATCATTAATCCGGCAGGATTAAACGGATTGATTGTATTCATAGTTGTAAATGCCATTCTTATTTAGTTTCTTTGATTGCCACATAATCTAGCATAATGATAAAAATCTAAATGGTATGAGTAAAGGGGAAAAATGTGCTTTTTTAGAGCTATTGAAATTTTGATTTATACAGATAATAAGCGGCAGGAATAATCTAACCAGTTTCGAATCAATTAGAATCAGGATATTTATGGATAGCCAGACTGTCGATACTAATAGTAAAGGTAACTCAACATCAAACAATTTACCTTTTATTAATCAATTAAAGAAAAATTATAAAATGGCAATGCTAATTGCTGGTGTAGTGCTTATTGCTATTACTAGTATTGCATATTTATGGTTAAAAGATGAATCTTATGGCGTTTTATTTAGTAACTTAAATGATAAAGATGGCGGTGAAATTATTAGCCAGCTTGAAAAGATGAATATCCCTTACAAGTTTTCATCTTCGGGTTCGACAATATTAATTCCCGAAAATAAGGTTTATGATACGCGTTTACGTATTGCACAACAAGGTTTACCTAAAGGTGGAGCTGTAGGTTTTGAATTACTCGACAAAGATAACTTTGGTATGAGCCAATTCAATGAACAAATTAATTATCAGCGAGCTTTAGAAGGTGAATTATCAAGAACCATAGCTATTATTAGTAGTGTTGAAGATGCACGAGTACATTTAGCTATGCCTAAACCGTCATTATTTGTTCGAGAAAGGAAATTCCCTTCTGCTTCGGTCGCTTTAACGTTACTCCCAGGGCGCGCTTTATCACAAGGGCAAATTGATGGTATTGTGCACTTAATTTCGAGCAGTGTGCCAGAACTACAGGCAGATAAAGTAACCATTATTGACCAACGTGGTAATTTATTAACGGGTGAGAATTTTCGAGATAGAAATGCTAACGTAGCACAGTTAGAGTATAGCGAACGAATTGAAAGTAGTATTCGTGAGCGAGTAGAAAAAATCATTATGCCGATTATTGGTAAAAATAATGTCATTGTGCAAGTCAATGCCGAAGTAGATTTTAGTCGGCAAGAAACCACATCTGAAATTTATGATCCTAACAGTGATGAAGCTAATCAAACTATCCGCAGTAAACAACTAATTGATAATCGTCAATTAGCAAATAGCGAAAATACGGGTGGTATTGGCGGTGGTGTGCCAGGAGCGCTATCTAATCAACCGGTGCCAACGCCTAGTGCTCCGATTGATGGTGAATCGACATCAACCACAGATGAGGAAGAAAAAGAGAAAATTTATAATTTACAATCGAATAATACGTTAAATTATGAAGTTAATAAACAAGTTGTGCACAGTCAGATCCCAGAAGGGCGTATTAAGCGTTTATCTGTTGCTGTTTTAGTTAATTATAAATTTGTGGCAGCAGGGTCAGACGTTTCTGACGTTCAAGATGAGAATAATAATGAGAATGATGAGAGTGATGAGAATGCAGTTACCGCAACAGACCGTTGGATTAAGCTTAATCAGGATGAACTTAGTAATATTGAAGCCTTAGCTCGTCAAGCTATGGGCTTTTCTAATTTGCGTGGCGATACTATAACTGTTGCCAATTTGAAATTTACTGATCAAATCTCTGAAGAGGATGAAATACCATCATTCTGGCAAAAACCAGAATTTTATGATCTTATCAAATCTGTCATTAAATACCTGATTATAGTATTGGTTTTATGGTTGGTATGGCGTAAAGTATTAAAATCAATGTGGATAAAATTACAACCACAATTGTTAACATCGTTTGATAAATCAGCTGATAAATCAACTGACACGGCAACTGATAAATCAACTGATACAGCAACTACTACAACTACAACAGCAGAATCTCAATCTGAGTTAGATGATCAGTTTGATTATTTTGATTATAAAGCGCACAGTATGCAGCTACAAAGAATATTTGAAGATAATATGCAACAACAAGAATATATTCGAGAAATTGTTGATAAAGAGCCTCGTGTAATGGCGTTAATTATTCGTGGTTGGATGGATAAAGAGGGTTCTAATCAATGAAATTAAATGAAACTCAAAGAGCAGCGATGGTTTTAATGGTGCTAGGCGAGGATCTAGCTGCAAAAACATTGCAATACCTTACATCAGAAGAAGTACAGAAGATTAGTAGTTCTATGGTGTCGTTGCCATCAATTTCTCAAGAAGAATTTAAAAGCATATTAAATCAATGCCAAAAGGAACTTGAAGAATCTGCTATTTTAAGTATGAATACTAATGAGTATTTACGTTCAATATTAGAAAAATCGATGGGTACGGAGAAAGCTAACCGTTTACTCAATAAGTTGCTAGGAACAGATCAAGACAGAATAACCGATGGCATTGAAATGTTAAATCGTCTTGGTGCACCTCAAGTATTTGATCTAATCAAAAACGAGCATCCACAAATTATTGCTACTATTTTAATTCATCTCAATCGTGATTTAGCGGCTGATATTCTAAATTTATTTGATGATGAATTGCGTAATGATGTTGTATTACGAATTGCTACTTTTGGCGAAGTTGATTCTTCTGCTTTAGAAGTGCTATCGTCATCGTTATCTACTATATTGCATAATCAAAATAATATTAGATCAGGCGATCTTGGTGGTGTGCATACCGCAGCAGAAATTATTAATCTTCTTAAAACCCAGCAAGAAGAGTCAGTTATTAATGCATTACGCGATTATGATGATAATTTGGCGCAAAAAATTCTTAATGAAATGTTCTTGTTTGAAAATCTTGTTAATGTTGATAATAGAAGTATTCAACGTCTACTCAAAGACATTGATAATGAAACATTGATAATTGCATTAAAAGGTGCATCGGTTGAAGTACAAGATAAATTATTGGGTAATATGCCACAAAGGGCTGCAGCTATTGTACGTGATGATTTAGAAAATCGACAACCAGTTAAAGTTTCTCAAGTTGAAATTGAGCAGAAGAAGATTTTGGCTATTGTGCGTCGATTAGTAAAAAGTGGTGAAATGATTATAAATAATGGTGAAGAAGATTATGTATAATCAGTCGGATTTATATGATTGGAAACCATTAATGTTTGAGGATTTATCCTCAAATAGCCGATCTCGATCATCGACTAGCAAAATAAGTAAAGGGAAAAACTCTAATAAATCTAAATTACAATCGGAGATATCAGATGTTGATCCTGTAGCTAATGAATATGATTTTGAGCAACTAAAAGATGAAATAAAAGCACAAGCTTATCAGGAAGGATTTAATTTAGGTAAAGAAGAGGGTTTTGCTGCCGGTAAAGACCTAGGCTATGAACAAGGCTACCAGAAGGGGCAGCAAGAGGGACGTGAATATATTGAACAACAGTTAAATGAAGAAAAACTAAATACTGTTCAAGCTATTAAGGAATTGATAACTAATTTCAAGCAATCTATCGATGATATTGATGAATTAGTTGCACCTAAATTAATCGAATTAGCTTTATTAGCAGCACAAAAAACGGTTGGCTCAATACCAGAAGTAAAACAAAAGCAGTTAGAGCACATTTTAAAAATGTTAATTGAACATTGCTCGTTGTTATCTGGATCTATTTCATTACATGTTAATCCAGATGATTTTGTTTGGCTTGAACCAATGTTTGGTGAGGAAATAAAACAGCATAATTGGCAAGTCATTGCTGATTCGGATATTGAATCGGGTGGATGTAAAATGTTTACCGAAACAAATGAAATTGATGCTAGTACTGTAGATCATTGGCAGATAATGTCAGATAGCTTATTAGAAGGTGGGGATAATCATTAAGGTGAGTTTTTCTTCTAAGTGGTCAGTAAAAATAACTCAAGCTATTGAACAGTTGCGATCGGTATCGTTGATACGTCAATATGGTCGATTAATTAAAGCATCAGGATTGGTACTAGAAGCGACAGGGTTAAAATTACCATTAGGTTCAAATTGCTTTGTTGAAAGACAAACACAAGGCAAAATTGAAGCGGTGGAATGTGAAGTGGTCGGTTTTCGGGCACAAACACTTTTCCTTATGCCTTTTGGATCTACCGATGGTATTTTATTGGGTGCTAGAGTTTTTACGTCACAATATGATTTAGCTCATTTTAAATATAAGTTATTGCCAGTTGGAATAGCTTTACTCGGACGGGTAATTGATGCTGCGGGTAATCCATTAGATGGAAAGCCTTTGCCAGAGGATGTCGAATATCAAGGATTATCTAATAAAAACCTTAACCCTTTACAACGAACCCCGATTCATCAAGTACTTGATGTCGGCGTTAGAGCCATTAATGCCTTATTTACGATTGGTCGTGGGCAAAGAATGGGATTATTTGCTGGTTCAGGTATTGGGAAAAGTGTGTTACTTGGCATGATGGCCCGTTATACCGAAGCTGATATTATTGTGGTAGGCATGATCGGTGAACGAGGTCGAGAAGTTAAGGATTTTATTGAAAATATTTTAGGAAAAAAAGGGTTAGCTCGCGCGGTAGTGGTTGCAGCACCAGCTGATGTTTCTCCGTTATTGCGTTTACAAGGTGCTGCCTATGCGACCAAGATTGCTGAAAATTTTCGTGATCAAGGGTTTAATGTTTTACTAATTATGGATTCATTAACTCGTTATGCGATGGCACAACGTGAAATTGCTTTAGCTATAGGTGAACCCCCTGCAACTAAAGGATATCCACCTTCTGTATTTGCTAAATTACCAGCATTAGTTGAAAGGGCTGGTAATGATGCATCCGGGAAAGGTTCGATTACTGCTTTTTATACAGTATTGACAGAAGGGGATGATCAGCAAGATCCTATTGCCGATTCGGCTAGAGCAATTTTAGATGGACATATTGTTTTATCACGGTTACTTGCGGAGTCTGGACATTATCCAGCAATTGATATTGAAGCGTCAATTAGCCGTGTGATGACAGATTTGACTTTACCTGAAGATGAGAAAAAATCGCGTTTGTTTAAACAACTTTTTTCAATTTATCAACGAAATCGTGATCTGATTAATGTTGGTGCTTATGTAGCAGGTACTGATCCTTTACTCGATAATGCAATAGCTTTATTCCCAGCAATGCAGAACTTTTTGCAACAAGATATTAATGAGTATTGTAGCTATCAGGAAGCTAAGCAGCAATTAGAGAGTATTGTTGAACCAACACAAGTTAATTAGGAAAAATGATGGGCAGTAAAAATCCAGGGCAATCAGATTTTTTGACGTTAAAGAATATAGCCCAAAAATCGGTAGATAATACATTGATTAAGTTAAAAAAAGCAAATGACGATTATAACAATGCTAAAGCGCAATTGGATATGCTAAATGATTATTATACCGAGTATCAACAAAAATTAACTGATGCTTTAACACTTGGCATTAAAGGTAATGAATTAAACAATTTTAATGCCTTTTTGTTTACGATAGAAAAGGGAATTTTGCAGCAACAACAGTTATTGGCAACATTGAAAATGAAACAAAAACAGATTATTGATAAACTCAATGAATGCCAAAAAAAAGTAAAAGTTTATTCAAATTTATTAGAAAAGCAACAGCAACAATATCTGCAACAACAAAATCGGTTGCAACAAAAACTGACTGATGAATTTGCACAGCAACAAATAGCAAGGAGAATATTAAATGAGCATTAATAATATTACGGATATTAAAATTATTCATCAATCAGGACGCTATGCAACTAATGAAATTAATTTATCTAGTGATGAAGTTGGTTTGTTTCAACAATTATTACAATCTAACCAGAGAAATATAAACCATGATGGGAAGTTGTTGCATAACGGTACAAAAGAACAAATCGCTAAAGCCAGTGATTCTGATGAGTTAGAGCAAGAACTTGATATTGTAGCTGTACTATTTCCACCAACATTAGATAGATTAGCTGAAGCTCAAAATAAATTTGCACAGGAAGAAGGCACTGAAGATCATCATTTAAAAAATGGTTCATTAACAAAGACTATAACCAATCTCGTTAATTTAGCTGATATTAATCAAGAAAGTAAAGTTATCGTTCCTGATGGTGATGTTGTTGCAAACCAAGATGTAATAATTAGTAATCAGCAACCATCAATGCCTTTAACTAATACGGGGAGCCAATACCCAATAATCCAAACGGCCCAACCGGATATCGATAATAAAACATTTACTTTAGAAACACAAAAGACAACGTCTTTATCTGATATTGAAGCATTAATGCGTGAGAGTGAATCTAATCACCCTTTTACCTCTGATAATGTTAGTAATTTAATGCAAAAAAATAATATGTTTGATGCAAATATGTTAGCTAGTACTGCAAATAACGATACGGCTATAAATAATACCGGTTTGCTAGCTTCGCAAGCTAATATGCAAAATCAGTCATTAACTCCAACAACACAAGTGCAGACAACATTGAATTTATCAATGCCTATTAATATAGCACAGTGGCAAACATCGTTAACTCAACAGATTGTTATGTTTAGTCGGCAAAATATTCAAACGGCTGAAATTAAATTACATCCAGAAGAGTTAGGGTCATTGCATATTAAGTTAGCAATGGACGATGATAAAATGCATTTGCATATGATGGTTGCTCATACTGTAGTTAAAGGTGTAGTTGAATCAGCCATACCTCATTTGAGAACTTCGTTAGAAGAACAAGGTATTACACTTCAACAAACAGATATTAGTGATTTTTCTATGATGAATGATTCACAACAATCAGAAATGTTTAAACAACCAAATAATGACAAGCAACAAGTATCATTGTTAGGTACTGAAGATGAACAAGCGGCTGATCAATTATTATCTGTTGAAAAAAATTACGTTTCAGCCGGTTTGAGTATATTTGCATAAAAAATTAAAATTAACATCAATGTTTAAAAACAATAGGTTGAGAAAATTGAAATCGTTGAATAGATGATATTTTTATTGTCTATTCTTTAAATTAGTTTAATGGGTATGCTTTATTATTTGTAATATTTTTATGTATCCAATTATTACTCGTATGCTTGACCGAAATTTAAGCCGTTATGTTTTGTTTGATTTAAGAATCATCAATATTTAGGCATATTAAATGTTAATAATTTGTTTTTTCGATATTGCCAAGTTTAATTGGTTATGAGTTTTTTTAATTTCTATAGAGACTATAATAAATATGCCGATTACTATTAAAAATAAAAAAATGAGTGTTTATGATATAATACAGATCGTAATTACTCTATTAGCATTAATTGCAGCTGTTTATTTTTGGTATCAAAGTCAATCAAAAAGTACAACCAGGGCTCAACGTGATTCAGCTTCGCTTGCTTCATCACCGGTATTTTTTACGTTACAACCATTTACTATTTCATTATCTGTCTCGGAAGAGGGGGGTGAGATTAACCAAGTTTTATATGTAGGTATTGTGTTGCGTGTTGCGAATGAAAAACAAAAAAGCATATTAACTGAGTATTTGCCAGAAGTAAGAAGTGATATTTTATTGTTAGCATCTAAGCAAAATATTAATGAATTGAAAACTGAATCGGGAAAAATTGCATTACAAGAGCAAATTAAAGTTGCTTTGTCTCGGCAATATGGTGCTAGAAACAACGTAGTACGAATTGATGAAGTCTTATTTACCGATTTTATTATACGGTGATTACCATGTCTGATAAAAAGGAACTAAAAACAGATATCCACAAATCTAATAAAGCAGGGAAAATGTTAGATTCTGAATCAAAAACTGAAAATAATTCATATCAAGATTCTGCTTCTTCCTTATCTATAGATAAGAAAGCTGGAGTTCGACCATATGATTTGTCTGTAAAACATAATTTTATTCCCGAACGGTTAACGGCGTTAGAAATTATTAATGTACGTTTTGCTCGTCAGTTTAGAATTGGCTTATTTAATCTATTGCAACGTAATATTGATGTTACTGTATCACCTATTGTATTGCAAACGTTTGATGAATTTACGCATATTTCATCTTGGAGTCATTTAAATTTAATTCAGTTGAAACCTTTACTTGGGTCAAGCTTATTTTCATTCTCGTCTGAATTTGTGTTTCTTATTGTTGATACTCTATTTGGAGGTGAAGGCAATATTACAATGAAATCAAAACAACGTGAATTTACGCATACTGAACAACAAATCATAAAACGTGTATTAGATTTAGCTTTAACTATTTATCAAAATATATGGGCAAGTCTTTATACCATTGAAGTGGAATATATTCGATCTGAAATGCAAAGTAAGTTTACTAATATTACCAATTCCCCAGATGATATTGTCTTGACTTCAGTCTTTACGGTGGAAGTTGGTAAGAGTAAGGCTAATTTTTATATTTGTATTCCTTATTTAATGGTTGAACCAATTAAAGATTTATTGATTAAGCCGCCAAGTGAACAACCATTTTATCAAAATGATGGTGTATGGATGAGTTCATTAACTAGCGGAATTAAACAATCAACGGTAGAATTAGTCGCTAATTTTAGCCAGATTGATACAACTGTAGCTAAACTTTTAGCATTAAAAGTGAATGATATTTTATTGATAAATAAACCGACTTCTCTTGATGTCACTGTGGACGGTGTACCATTATTAAAAGGATGTTACGGTAAAGTTAATAAACAATATGCAATTCAAGTAGAACAGGTAATTGATCCTGTATTAGAGCAATTGAATGAGGGAATATTGAATGACTGATGTCAAACAAAACGGTGATAATAATAACCAAACTAATGTAAAAAGTGACGAATTGCCTACTAAGGAAGCAATTTTTGAAACACTATCACCACAACAAACTGACGATAAAAAACAAGATATTAATCTTATTTTAGATGTCCCTGTAAGTATGAGTGTTGAACTTGGTAGAACTAAAATGGCGATTAAGGATCTGTTAAATTTGACACAAGGTACTGTCATTGCATTGGAAGGCTTTGCCGGTGAACCTTTAGATATTTTAATTAATGGTTATTTAATTGCACAAGGCGAAATTGTGGTAGTTGGTGACAATTATGGCGTACGAATTACTGATATTATAACACCTTCAGAACGGGTACGTAGATTGAGTCGTTGATGAGTGATAGTCAATTAAATGATACTGAAAGTTCGGTTATAACAACAAAATCAATAGTAACTGATCCCGCACCCGCACCAGATATGGGCTTATACTCACAAGCAGTAACATCAATTGCAACATCCTTTATTGGGATTATTGGTTTGATTTTGCTATTGGGTTGGTTAGTAAAGCGTTTTGGATGGAAAAAAAATGCGGATAATTTAATTGATGTGAAAGCTAGCTATATTATTAACCCTAAAGAGCGCATTATTTTAGTTCATGTTGATAATCAGTTATTAGTAATTGGTGTTACAGCTCAACAGATGACATTATTACACACAATTAGCGAAGAACGTTCACAATTAATATTATCACAGGAAAAAAATATTAAGAGTGATGTGAAAAATAGTCTATTTCGACAAATATTACAATCAACTTTAAAAAGTAGAAAGGAATAACAGATCGTGCGGTTAAAATTTACAATTTTGGTAAGTTTATTGTTGCTTAGCCAATATAGTTATGCTGAAGTCTTTCCGTTCTCGATTGTAAGTCAACCAGCACAGAATGGTGGGCAAAGTTGGTCATTGCCAGTTGAAACGTTAGTTTTTATTACATCGCTAACCTTTATTCCAGCAATTTTGCTTTTGATGACCAGTTTTACTCGTATCATTATAGTATTAGGTCTATTGCGAAATGCACTTGGAACACAATCAGCACCGCCTAATCAAGTTATTTTAGGTATTGCTTTGTTTATGACATTTTTTATTATGTCGCCAGTGTTTGATAAAATTTATCAAGATGCTTATGTACCTTATTCGCAAAATAAAATTACTATGCAAGAGGGTTTGACAACAGCAGCAAAACCATTACATGAATTTATGTTAACGCAAACTCGAGAAGCGGATCTTGCCTTATTTGTTAATATGGCACATCTTGGTGAGATACCAACGCGTGAAGATATTCCATTGAAGGTACTTGTCCCGGCTTTTGCGGTAAGTGAATTAAAGACAGCTTTCCAAATTGGATTTACTATTTTTATTCCTTTTCTGGTTATAGATCTCGTTGTTGCTAGTACCTTAATGGCATTAGGGATGATGATGGTGCCGCCAGCAACAGTATCGCTACCTTTTAAATTAATGTTGTTTGTATTGGCTGATGGTTGGCACTTGTTGTTAGGTTCATTAGCCCAAAGTTTTTTTAGTTGAGGGAAAATATGCAAACAGAATATATTAGCAACCTTGCCATGCAGGCGATCAAGGTTGCAGCATCACTTGCAGGACCTTTGCTTTTAGCAGCATTAATTACTGGGTTAATTATTAGTTTACTCCAAGCTGCCACACAAATTAATGAAATGACATTATCTTTTATTCCTAAAATTCTAGCTGTTGTTATTGTATTAGTGATTTTAGGGCCATCAATGTTATTAATTATGACTGACTATATCAGAATAGTAATTACTGGTATTCCTAACTTAACTAATTAAGTTTAATAGTCATGGATTTTGACGTTAACAATTTATTTAATATCGATTATTTTCTATTAATTAGGAGTGGTTTTTTCCCTTTTGTTCGAATTTTATCCTTGATCATGGTGGCTCCAATCACCGGCGAAAGTGAAGTGCCTAGTCGTGTGCGAATAGGTTTGGCATTGCTTATTACTCTTTTACTTCCTCTCCCTTCACTTGATAGTAATATTACAATATTTTCTTTTGTTGGTATTTGGATCATTCTACAACAAATCATCATTGGTATTATGATTGGTTTAACTATGCAATTTGCATTTGGGGCAATGAGATTTTCTGGTGAATTAATTGGTATGCAAATGGGACTAGGGATGGCAACCTTTTATGATCCAATCGGAGGGCCATCAACTTCGGTATTATCACGCTTGATAAATATTGTAAGCTTATTGATTTTTTTAAGTTTGGACGGACATTTATGGTTACTCTACGGTTTATCATGTAGTTTTGATATTATTCCTGTCAGTATTATGCCATTAAAGGATAATGGTTATTTAGCTTTAATTGATGCAAGTGCATTAATCTTCGTTAATGGTATTATATTAGCATTACCTTTGATGACATTATTATTGATTGTTAATTTGTCATTAGGGCTGTTAAATCGAATCACCCCACAATTATCTATTTTTGTGGTCGGTTATCCTTTAACATTATTATTAGGATTAACCATGTTAACTTATTTAATATCCTCCTTGCCAACCTTTGATGAGTATATTTTTGAACAAATGTTTGCCAAAATTTCTTCTATATTATGGTATTTAGTTGATTAAATATAATAAAAAAATATAGCAATACTGATTTAAAATTTAATCATTATAATATGTTTATGTAGATTCAATTAATTACAAGTAGCATGATATTGTTGTAAAAATGTTTCAGGTTAGCTATACGTTTCAGTATAAATTTAAGCCTACATTCAACATCTAAGTGCGAATCCAGTCAGTAAAAGGCTTCATAAGGTG
>CALYPG010000012.1 GCA_945271295.1 uncultured Gilliamella sp.
ACTTTTAGTAAATAAATGGTTTAATAGTAATAATGTCAGTTAATTGAATAGGTTAAGTGGCTGTTAAAACCCTTTATATCGGCAAAACACTTTATGGAGTATAAAAAAATATGAATATTATAAGGAATTAATGAAACAAAATTTTATTTATATAGCTAAAGATTTTGAACCAGCAATTAGTTGGTGTCGCAAATTACTTAGAACTCTGGAAAGAAGCTTTATGTTGCCAATAGGATGAAAAAATTAAAGAAGAAGTTAATTAGTTATAAAATAATTATAGAAAAGTGAAATAAATAATATTTTATTTAGACTCTCTAAAACCATTTAAAGATAGAGAGTCTTTTTTATTCATTATTACTAGTTATTAGCAGTTAAATCATCAGCCACTCGACGCGTCTGCCAATAACGCTTCTTCCAATAATTTTCATTTAAATTAGAAAATATTACGCCTTTAGATGATGAAGCATGTAAAAATTTACCATCTGCATAATAAATGCCTACATGTAAACCACTACCACCACGATTTGTCTTAAAAAAAACTAAATCGCCAGCCCTAGGAGTCGTTACTTTATAACCTAACTGAGCTTGAGCGGCAGTATTTCTAGGTAATGTTCGAGAAAATTTGCTCTTATAAAAATTCATTACCAATCCTGAACAATCACTACCAGCTAAAGTAGTTCCACCATAACGATATGGAGTATTTTGCCATTTTTGGTAATGTGCATCAATTTTAGCCAACATAGATAAATCGGCTTTCCGGGTTTTAGCAGATAGTTGTCCTCTACTACTAGTACAACCAAATAACATAAAAAAAGATAAGAACAATGTAGCAATTAATAATTTATTTCCTACATTAAAACAATTGCTCTGCAATACTCCTAATAGTTGATTGTCTTTTTTTATCATGCCTTTTTGTTCCTTGATTTAAAGTCGACCAATACGAATAATGTCTTGCCACTTTAAGGTTTTTAGGTAATATTCCCTTTTCCCATTCGCTTTTATCTAGTTTGGATAATCTTATCGGACTAGCATTCGCGTGGCTACGATGATTTAAACTTTCTTTTAGATAAATTAACCTCAAAGAAAGAAAACATATAACTACATCATCAACACTTAATTTACTATATCCAGAAAACCGATTTAGCATTCTAGATCCATAATGTTTTGCTGTTTGCATTAAACTTCCAATCATGCCGCCAATTAGAGTGGCTGAGCCTAATGTAATACCACCAGCGGCTAAGTCAATGCCTGCTCCTATCGTAGCACCAGAGACAAATCCTTTACTTAAATGAGCACTTATCATTTTTAAAGCATCTAGATTGAAAAGATCAGCTTTAAAGCGCCCTTTTAATAAGGGTAAATTTTCCTCGGTTTCATAAGTGAAATTGAACTGATAAAGTCTTAATAAATCGTCTATTGCTTTTTGTTCTCGCTTTCTGACAATATTTTGCATATCAATAATAGCCTGTTTATCATTAGGCTTTGCTATTTTATAATACGCAGTTACATCAATTAGTGTTTCAGCGATAACTAAGTTAGCTGCTTTATTTCGGTTATTTTTTAACTCGACTAATTTTGCTAACCATTCATCTAGTATCACTTTGGCGGGTTCAAGCAATAAAGCCAGACTCTGATATAAACGTTCTTCACCATCCATAGGAGGAAAAACAGCATCAAATTTAATAATAGCATGAATTCCGACTCGCGAAAGTAATTTTTTCCATTCTTTTTCATTTTGTTCTTCTTTCGCGGTAAAATTTAATACAGCAAGCATAGGCTTATCACTGTCGGCCAAAATTGCTAATTCATCATGATATTTAGCGAGTATAGGTTCTCTTACATCAATTACATAAATTCCAACATCACTTTTTAACAGTTGTCTTATTACTTTAGCCTCTTGATAAAATAGATTTTCGGCTTCTGGGCTTTGTAAAAAAATGGTTAATTTATCAATTCCATCTAGTTTTTTATGAGCAGGAAGCAATTGATTAATGTAATCATATAAAGCAAGGCTATCTTCTAAACCAGGTGTATCATAAAAAATTATTGATTTTTGTTGAGCTAGCGGTAATGTAATTGATTCTACGTGTTTGGTTGTACCTGGTTTATCTAATACTGTACCAAAATTACTATTGCGAATTAGTGCACGTAATAATGATGTTTTGCCAACATTTGCATGACCAACTATAGCTATTTTTAGCGTTGCTAGCATATTAAATATCCTCGCTTAACCATTCTGGTTTGGCTAATTGTAAAGATAATGATTGCCAGTTATCAAATTGTTTTCCTTGATTAATAAACCAAATTCGATTTTGTTGAGATTTACTCATTAATTGATTAAGTAAATTCAATATTCCCCTATCGGGTGCTCTATCTGTATCTATTGCGATTAATAGTTTTTGAGCAGGCGTTAATTGTAAATAATCGAGAATTTTACGCCGTTGCTCACGCGTATTTAAAAAACCTAAAAAAGTGATGGAGTTAGGTGGATTCCAGTCTTCTGGCATATCGATTGCAACTAAAAATCTTCCATCACCTTTTTCAATTAAATGATCAAATGAAGACCATTGTAAGTTATTACCGATTTTATCTTCATCTTCAACATTAATTAATAAAGGTTGTAATTTATTTGCTAATATTTGGTATTCAGGTTGATTGATATTTAATTTAATTTGACGGCAACTTACCAACCAACTAATTCCACAAAATATCATACAAAAAAAACGAATACCTATGCCATAAACAATAAAAACGCCTAATAACCAAATGGCCCAAGATGATCGAACTTCACCATCATTCAACGCTTGTTCGCTATATTTTATGATATTATCACTAGGTATAGGAAACCCAAATTTGGCAGGTAATAATCCTAAATAATGGGTTAAATGAATAATAACTTCAGAACTTAATAAGGTTGTTTTCCATTCAAAACTATAATGTTGGGTTGAAAGTAATATTAATAAAATCAGTAATGCACAACACAATATGATGGTCCAAAACAGATTAAGCACAAATCCAATTAACCAACGAATTTTCCCACCTAAAAGTTCTATAAATGCAGGGATAAGTTGTTGAATCGTTTTTTTTTGCGAAAACTTTTTAGCCAGCCAAATCCAACAATAAACTAATAGGCTACCACCTACATTAGTAAAGAAAAATAATGATCCCAACCAAATAGAAAATGTAATTAAATGAACCCCTAATAAACTAAACAAAGCCCAATACAAATTAACTGGATTTTGACTTAATGCACCTATCCCCAAGCTGGCGCCAAGAAAAACGGATAGCAGTAGTAATAGAATAAAAGAGATTTTTATAGCGTTTAATAATGTTTTTTGAGCAGAAAAAAGTCCATTTTGCTTAGATAATATTGTCGCCCGCATCACAATACTAGAAGTTAAAGATGTATGTGAAGATCTTACTTGCCGATTAATATCTTGATCAGCAAAAGATCCTGAATCTTTCTCTATGAGGCGAATTGTTTCTGTAAGCCATAATAATTTTAGATCTTCTCGCATTATACCTTTCTTCAAATTAATTTTTAATCAAGCATAAATGAGCATAGAAGAAACGCGACTTAAGTCGCGTCTAAGAAATAAATTAGATAAATTACTGGGTTATTTCACCAATTTTGTTTAATAAAGTTTGAATGCGTTGTTGCCATACTTGTTGATCTTGCTTTAATTTTTCATTTTCATCACGTAATACTTTTATTTCATCAGAACTATCATTAATCAATTGCTCCAACTCTTGATTACCTTGTTTCAAAGCTGCTATCTCTTGTTGTAACGTACTGATAACATTAACAGTATGTTGGATTCTATTTTCTAATTGATTCAATATTTCTAATGACATATTTTTCCTCATGCTCAAATTATTTAATAAATAATATTTACTATTATAGCGAATTCATTCTAAAATCAACACTATTTTAAATCATAAGTTGGAGAAAATTATGCGTAAACCTCTTGTCATGGGTAACTGGAAACTCAATGGAAGTATAGATATGGCTAAAAACTTAGTTGCTGAACTTAGAAATGAGCTATCAACTGAAGCCGCGTGTGATATCGCAATTGCACCACCAGTTGTTTATTTAGATTTTGTTAAACATCAATTAGGTGGTTCAAATATTTTGTTAGGCGCTCAAGATGTAGGGATTAACCTTTCAGGAGCTTATACCGGTGAAGTATCTGTCAACATGTTAAAAGAGTTAGGTGTTACTCATATCATCATAGGGCATTCAGAGCGTCGTACTTATCACAAAGAATCAGATGAGTTTATTGCTAAAAAATTTAATGTAATTAAAGAAGCTGGTTTAGTTCCTGTGCTTTGTATTGGAGAATCTGAAGCCGAAAATGAAGCTGGTCAAACCCAAACAGTATGTGCTCGTCAAATTGATGCAGTAATTAATGCATTTGGCGTTCAAGCATTTAATAATGCAGTAATTGCTTATGAACCAATCTGGGCTATAGGCACAGGAAAATCAGCGACTCCCGCTCAAGCACAAGCGGTACATAAATTCATTCGTGACCATATTGCCAAACAAGATAAGAAAGTTGCTGAGCAAGTCATTATTCAATATGGTGGTTCAGTCAATGATAAAAACGCAGCCGAATTATTTACACAACCTGATATTGATGGTGCGTTAGTTGGCGGTGCATCATTAAAAGCAGATGCATTTGCAGTTATTGTTAAAGCAGCAGCAAAAGCTAAACATTAAAAAAAAGACGCCTAAATAGGCGTCTTTTTTTAATTGACTAATAGTTATATCTATTTAAAGTTAATTAAATAAAAACTACTTTTTTACTTTTTACGCTTTTTAGAATAGCGGGAAGGCCAAATTTTTTCTACTGGAACCTTTAAATATTCAGAAATAATTCGTTCATATTTAGGACAATGTCGATATAATGCATTCCTTAAAGTGTCAGCTTGTAAGCCACTTGAGCGTGATAATGCTCTCAAGTTTCCACCTCTAATTTTAATTTCACCAACAACTCTTGACGGTGACCAGTCTTGATCTTGTGCGCTCATTATGAGATCCTCTATTAGTTAATTCTTTTGCTATTGTAAAGATTATCGGTATTACAAAGCTTAAAAGGTAATAAATTACCAGCAAAGCATACCACATAAAAAAGCGAATTAAAATAAGAAAAATAAAAAAATAACACTAAACGGAATTGAAAATGACAGAAAACAAATTAAAAACACTAAACGAGCAAGAAAAAACACGAATATTAATGGATACTAATGTAATAAATTTCAAAAATAGGTTAACATTAGTTTTAGAAGGCATGTCGGGAAATGCTTTTGCTAAAAAAGTTGGAATGTCCGAAGCTGTAATTCGTGATTATTTATCTGGAAAGACCTACCCCTCTCTCAATCGACTCGCTATTATTGCATTAAAATGTGAAGTTCCAATAGAATGGTTAGCTACCGGAAAAGGAGAATGTCGATTACTTCCTGAGAATGAAATCAGAGGTTCAGTACATATCCCTTTTTATCGTTTAAATGAAACAGGTAAATTTTTCATAAAAATGGAATCGATACCATTTGATATTAATTTAATTAAATATCAAGGGTTAAATAGCGAAGATTTAACCGCAGTATGGGCTAGAGGTGACAGTATGGAACCAACAATATCTAACCACGATATCCTTATTATTAATAAAGCTCATTGCAAACCATCAGACGGTTATCTTTATGCAGTACAATATGATGATCAAATTAGTATTAAAAGAATTCAACATCAGGGGTATAATTTGGCATTACTTTGTGATAATTGTAAATATCCAACAATAATGATTAACAAAAATTCACCTCAAGACTTCGAAATTATTGGGCATGTTGTGTATCTTATAAAAGATCTATACTAAAATAATAGCTATTTGCCAATAATGTATGGTTACACACTGTCGATAGCAATCGACAGTGTATTTAGTAGATGATAATATTACTCATTTACTTTACTACCATAAATAAGACGATTGATAAAAATAAAATATTTATCAATTGAATCATTTTTGTTTCTTTAAAATATAACTAAATCCAAAAGCATCGAGACTAAACTTAATTTTAATTATTATTTTACGCACTTTCTTCAAATTGTTATCCGCATAACTTCATGCTTTTTTCGCGCATTTATGATAAAATCAGTTAATATTTTTCCTATAGTTTTTGTAATTATGCCAAATATAAATAGTTCAAAAAAAGTCGTAGTCGGTATGTCAGGTGGCGTTGATTCATCTGTTTCAGCTTATTTATTGCAGCAACAAGGATATGACGTTGTTGGTTTGTTTATGAAAAATTGGGAAGAAGATGACAACGAAGAATACTGCTCTGCAGCTGTAGATCTAGCTGATGCTCAAGCTGTTTGTGATAAATTAGGTATTAAACTTAATACCATCAACTTTGCTGCTGAATATTGGGATAATGTATTTGAACATTTTTTAGCCGAATATAAAGCCGGTAGAACCCCAAATCCTGATATTCTTTGTAATAAAGAGATTAAATTTAAAGCCTTTTTACAATACGCCGCGGAAGATTTAGGTGCTGACTATATAGCCACTGGTCACTATGTACGTAAACGAGAAAAAGATAGCACAGTCGAATTACTGCGAGGTATTGATAACAACAAAGATCAAAGTTATTTTTTGTACACACTTAGCGAACAACAACTCAGCAAAAGTTTATTCCCTGTTGGCGAACTAGAAAAACCACAAGTACGCAAAATTGCAGAGCAACTCGGTTTAGCTACTGCAGCAAAAAAAGATTCAACTGGTATCTGTTTTATTGGTGAACGTAAATTTAGTGACTTTTTAGCACGTTATCTTCCTGCACAATCTGGTGTCATTCGTACGGTTGATGGTGAAATAATCGGTCAACATCAAGGCTTAATGTACCATACATTAGGTCAACGTAAAGGACTCGGTATTGGAGGATTAAAACATACCGACGATACACCATGGTATGTTGTTGAAAAAGATGTCAAAAATAATGAATTGATTGTAGCACAAGGACATGATCACCCTGCTCTTTTCTCTGATGGACTCATTGCTCAACAGTTACATTGGGTGAATCGCCAAGTTATTACGCAACCTTTTACCTGCACAGTAAAAACACGTTATCGACAACAAGATATAGCTTGTCGTGTTAATCCTCTGGCAGAAGATAAAATTGAAGTGATTTTTGCCAATCCTGTCGCTGCCGTGACTCCTGGTCAATCAGCTGTTTTTTATCAAGGTGAAGTTTGCCTTGGTGGTGGCATAATAGAGGAGCGTTTTATTGGTAATAAGGAGTCGCGTTTTGAATAACAAATATTATCATATTGCTATCGCACTTGCTGGTGTTGCGCAAAGTGCAATGCTAGTTCCACAGTTAGCCAATACTGGGGTATGTAGTACTTCTCTTTATGAGCAATCAATAAAAAGTGTTTTTAAGACCTCTCCGAAGACTACAGCTGATGTTTATGATGGTATAAATAACATTAAAACAGGTTTACAAACGTTGATTCAATTACTATCTTCAGGACAGAAAGAGCAAATTGAGATTATCCGTTATTTATTTGGGACTTTAAGTATTACTAATAAATTATTAAAGAATAAAGAGGCACTAGATAAGATAGATCAGCGATTAACGCGTATATCAGGGCTTTACAGTGATATGAGCGATGAGACTATTGCTGAACATATCGATGATCTTTCTTATTCCTTAGCTGGAATTTATTCTGATATTGTTAGTCCTTTATCTTCTAAAATTAAAGTGGTTGGTAAAGCAGAATTTTTACAAAATTCTTTAGTGCAAGCCAAAGTCAGGACATCTCTTTTTGGTTGTGTTCGTTCGGCAATCTTGTGGTATCAAGTTGGAGGCAGTCGACTACAGATCTTATTTTCACGAAAAAATATCTGTAATGCAGCGCATAAACTACTACAAGAGATCAACACAGCAAATTAGCTTATATTTTTCAAAATAATATATTTAAAAAGTAACGGAGTTAAACCAATGGAATTATCCGCACTTACTGCCCTCTCGCCTATTGATGGTCGTTATGGTGATAAAACGATAGAATTACGATCCATTTTTAGCGAATATGGTTTATTAAAATACCGTGTGCAAGTAGAAGTTCGCTGGTTACAAAAATTAGCCTCTCACGCTGATATTCTTGAAGTCCCAAAATTAAGTGAGCCAGCAATAACTCATCTTAATCAAATCGTCGAACAATTTAGTGAACAAGATGCTCAACGAATAAAAGAGATCGAAAAAACCACTAATCATGACGTTAAAGCGGTAGAATATTTTTTAAAAGAAAAAGTCATTAATAATCAAGAATTACACGCAATTAATGAATTTATTCATTTTGCTTGCACCTCTGAAGATATTAATAATTTATCCTATGCATTAATGTTAAAAACGGCTAGAGAGACAGTTCTCGTTCCTTATTGGAATAAACTCATTAAAGCAATCACCTTTCAAGCTAAAACTTATCGAGAATTACCATTACTAGCACGAACTCATGGGCAACCAGCAACACCATCCACTATTGGCAAAGAATTTGCTAATGTCGCTTATCGTTTACAGCGACAATTGAAACAACTACAATCCGTTGAAATACTAGGTAAAATCAATGGTGCTACAGGTAATTACAATGCTCATTTAGTCGCATACCCTGAAATTGACTGGCATCAATTTAGTGAGGAATTTGTCGACTCATTAGGTTTACAATGGAATCCATACACTACACAAATTGAGCCTCATGATTATATTGCTGAATATTTTGATTGTGTTACCCGTTTTAATACCATCATGATCGACTTTGACCGTGATGTATGGGGTTATATTTCGCTAAATCATTTTAAACAAAAAACCGTCGCTGGTGAGATTGGTTCATCAACCATGCCACACAAAGTTAATCCAATTGACTTTGAAAATTCAGAAGGTAATTTAGGCATAGCTAATGCAATTATGAACCACTTAGGCAGTAAATTACCTATTTCTCGCTTTCAACGTGATTTAACTGATTCAACGGTTTTACGCAATCTTGGAGTCGGTATTGGTTATGCAATTATTGCTTACCAATCAACATTAAAGGGCCTGAATAAATTAGAAGTAAATTACGATTATCTTCTTGAGGAACTCAATCGTAACTGGGAAGTGCTTGCCGAGCCGATACAAACTGTTATGCGTCGTTATGGTATTGAAAAACCATACGAAAAATTAAAAGAACTAACGCGTGGAAAACGTATTGATGCAGAAGGTTTAAAACAGTTTATTGATTCTCTAGCTTTACCAGAAAGTGAAAAAAATAGATTAAAACAATTAACTCCAGCAAACTACCTTGGTTATGCGGTTAATTTTGTTGATAAACTAGAATAACAAATGATATTTAAATAATCTAAAACTGATTGAGAAAATGTTTCAGCTCAAATCGGCTAGATTAAGGTTAATTCTGTTAATGATTGATTTGTAAGGTAATACTGAGCAAATGTCACTAACAAGAACTGTACCTTTCAATATTGAACAGGAAATTAGCTTGAAAATTCGCATAGCTACTCGAAAAAGCCCGCTTGCTCTTTGGCAAGCTAATTTTGTTAAGCAGCAACTTTTGAATAACCATAATGGACTAACGGTTGAGCTTATACCGATGGTCACCCAAGGTGACATATTATTAGATAGTCCATTATCTAAAATTGGTGGTAAAGGTCTTTTTGTCAAACAACTTGAACAGGCCATATTAAATAATGAAGCAGATATTGCCGTTCACTCCATCAAAGATATTCCTGCTCAATTACCGCAAGGATTAATACTAGCAACAATTTGTCGGCGTGATGAAGTTCGCGATGCATTTATTTCCAATAAATATACTAATTTAGATCAACTCCCATATGGAGCCATCATTGGTACTTCTAGCTTACGTCGGCAATGCCAATTACGTGCAAAATACCCACATATTCAAATTAAAGATCTACGAGGCAATGTTAGTACCCGATTGGCAAAACTTGATGATCACCAATATGATGCCATTATTTTGGCAGCGGTTGGTTTAAAACGTTTGGCATTAGATAGTCGAATCAAGCAATATATTGATACTGATTTAATATTACCCGCTGTTGGTCAAGGTGCTGTTGGCATAGAAGCGAGATCTGATGATAAAGAAATGCTCAATCTACTTGCACCGCTTAATGACAGAGATAGTTGCATCTGTATTCAAGCAGAAAGAGCAATGAATCAACAACTACAAGGTGGTTGCCAAATACCCATTGCTTGTTACAGCCAAATAAATGATGGTATATTATCATTGCAAGGCTTAGTGGGTCGCACTGACGGAAGCCAAATTATCAAATCAAAGATACAAGGTAGTACTGCACAAGCACAACAATTGGGTTGCAAGCTCGCTGAACAATTACTTAAACATGGTGCGAAAGAAATACTACAGGAATTAACAGCGGATGATCATAGTTACTAGGCCTTCCCCGGAAGGTGAAGTACTAACCCAACAACTTATTGAAGCCAAGATCCCAGCCCAACACCTGCCCTTATTTAACATTTCAACAGGTAATGATTTATTTAATCTACCAAGTGAATTAACTAAATTAAAGCCATCAGATATTGTAATAGTTACATCACCACAAGTTACTTATATTATTAAAAATAATTTACCTAATCTATTACTACCAACAAATATTCAATATTTTGCGGTTGGTAATAAATCAGCCAAACTGTTTAGTCAATTAACCAATAGCATAATCAGTTATCCAAAACAAGAAGATAGTGAAGGGCTATTACAACTTCTTGAAAAAATATCTTTAAAAAATCGCTCAGTATTAATTTTACGTGGTGATACGGGTCGGCCATTATTGGTAAACACATTAACTCATCAAAAAGCAAAAGTGAAATTAATAGAATGTTATCGTCGCAATCCTATTTTATATCCACCCAATATACTTGCTGACCATATTGAAAAACAAGTAATTATTAGTACCAGTACAGAACATTTGCTGCAACTTGAAGCCTATTGCCACAATAAACATAAACAACAAGCCAATTTAATTGTGACTAGCTGGCGAATTTTTGCAAAAGCTAAATGTCTTAATTGGCAAAAAGTTTTACTAATTGATGGAGCAAATAATCAAATTTTATTTAAAACAATAATAACTCTATGTCATAATGCCAGTATATGATTAAAAATTATAAATGAGGTTCGTCATGCCATCAAAATATTATGGTGCCAATGCAACACTTTCAACAATTAACACTGCTTCATTTAGTCAAAATTCAACAATTAATAGCCAAAATGAAACGAATAAAACTATGAAAGAAGAGAAAATCAATTCAAATGAATCAAAATCGAGTCCTGAAGTAGAAATAAAAGATACCTCTCCTACCATAAAACCAAATTCAAACAAAGCTCCAGTTTCAAAACTATCGATTGTGGCAATTGTGTTAGCGATCGGTCTTAGTGGGAGTATTTTTTATTATGGTCATAAACAAATTGAAAAACAAAAAAAAGTTATTTCAACATTACAAACACAGTTAGCTAATTTAAAACAAACAACAAAACAAAGTATTACTAACGATTTACAAAATAATATCACTGAGGCCGTTAACCAACAAAATCAGCAATTTTCGTCATTAGAACAACGAGTCAATCGCCAACTTTCTGAACAACAAAAAGTTCAACAACAGTTAGCTAATCAAATAAATGACGCAACCACACTTAACGAAAAAAATATACACAATCTTAATGAACGCTTATCTGCTATGTCATCCACAGATAATAATGTTTGGTTAATTTCGCAAGCTAATTATCTTGTCCACTTAGCAGGAAGAAAAATTTGGAACGATCAGGATTATGTTTCAGCGCGTTTATTACTAAAAAGTGCTGATGAAAGTTTAGCGCAAACCAATGACCCAAGTCTATTACCCACCAGGCAAGCAATTAATAAAGATATTAGTTCCCTCTCTCAAATCAGTTATATTGATACTGATGGTATTATTATAAAGTTAATAGGATTATCTGATGCATTAACAGAATTACCATTAGTAGGTAATTATAAAAATTTGGATCTTGGTATGACCCAGTATACTGAAGTACCACCAGAAACAACTACTTTAAATAACAATGGATCAGAGGTAAAACCAATACCAAACAATAATGAAAACAGTGACAACAATAATATTTCAACATCAATTGCGGATTGGTCAAGTAATTTATTGAATAATACTAGTACTTTCATGCAGAAATTTATTACTATTGAAAAACTTGATGAAACTGAAAATAATTTTGCGACTTGTTTATCAAAAGCGGGAAATGACGAAAAACAAATTGTCCAATGTCAAATTTTAAAAACGCCACTTAGTTTAGAACAATCGCTTTATCTACGCGAAAATATTCGTTTCCGTTTATTAATAGCCGCTCAAGCAGTACCAAGACATCAAGAATTGATTTATCAACGTGCGCTTAGTGATGCTTCTATTTGGGTAAATGCTTATTTTGATGGTGATGCTCCTAGCGTAAAAGCTTTTTTAGATGACCTTGAAAATTTACGCAGCCAACCAATTAGTGACCAATATATTCCAGAAAAACTGGTCAGTGCAAGTGAGCTAGAAAAATTGATGCAAACTCGCGTTCGTTCGATGTTGGCAAAATAGGAGAATAATAATGCTTAAAATATTAGTTATTTTCTTAATTCTAGTTGCTGGATTCTTTCTTGGTCCACTATTACAAGGACATCAAGGCTCTGCTATATTTGTTGTTGCCAATTACAAAATCAGTATGTCTTTTATCTCATTTGTTATTTTATTAATATTAACCTTTCTTTGTTTTTATTTGATTTATTGGTTTATTAAAAAGATCTTTAATTCCAAAACCACATTAGGTAGATGGTTACGATTAAAATCGCCACATAAAGCAGTGAAACGAATTGAACAAGCACAAATTTTTCTACTAGAAGGTAATTACCAACAAGCAGCTAAGCTATTTATGAAAAGTGCAAAAGGTGCAACTAATACCACATTATCCTATTTGCTAGCAGCCCAAGCTCAAATTGAAAACGATGAATTAATTCAGGCTAATCAATTACTTGAACAAGCGGCTAAAAGTTGCCAACCGCGGGAATTGTTTGCCTTTCAATTAGTACAACTTCGCTTGCAAATTAAAAATCATGAATACGATGCGGCGCAAATCCTGATTGAACGTTTACTTAATGAAAAACCTCGCAACCCAGAAGTACTAAGACTTGCTGATCAATTGTATTATGAAACAGCTAATTACCAAGCTGTTATCGACCTATTGCCGATCATGTATAAAACCAAAGTTTATAGTGAATCTCAATTAGATCAATTCAAACAAGCTGTGTATATTGGTCGTATTAAACAGTTAACTGCTGATGAAGATCCACAACAATTAATCAATTGGTGGAAATCACAACCGAGAGCAATACTAAACAATTTAAGCTATCAAAAAGCAATGATTTATTGTCTCAAGCAATTAGGCCAAACCGATGAAGCAGATAAATTACAAGTTGCTATTACAAAAATTGAATCGCAAGAAAGAACTTAAAACAGGGGGTAATTTGCCCTGTTTTAATCCATAACAATAATAGAAAAATGACTTCAGATTAAAAAATAGCGGATTAATGCCATAAAAGACATGCCAGCTACCACAATCCACATTAAATTTTTAGTTAAAACTGCCACAATAATAGTTGGAATTGCAGCTAAACAATATTCTACATTAAAATCTGGAAATGCCCCTTGTTTAATAATAAACAGATTTTGTACAAATAAGGCAGTTAAAATACAAATAGGCACATAGGATAAAAAACGAATCACAATATCAGGCAATTGCAACTTGCGTACCAACAAAAAAGGAATAACTCTTGGTAACCAAGTCACAATGCCACAACCTAAAATAATTAATAAACTGTAGCTAGTCATGTTTTACGCTCCATAGCAACGCCCATAAAGCAACCTGCAAAGGTACTAACTAAAATCGCCATTTCTGATGACAAAAATCGCATGAGCAATACCAACATAACCATCACAGTTAACATCGCGATTAATCGGTGTTTAATACGTTTACTTTTATCGCCAACTAGTTGTAAATAAAGTAAACCAATAAACATAGCAACTAATGCATAATCTAAACCAAAAAGTGTAGGATTAGGCAACCACTCACCAATTAATGCCCCAAGCAAGCATGATAAAATCCAAGCAATATAAGCGGTTAAATTAAGTCCATGCATCCAAGCAGGATTAACCGGTGTTTTATTAGTGATAGCATTCATCGCTACTGCAAAAGTCTCATCAGTTAATAAACTACCAATACCTAGATTATTGAGTAAAGAAAAGCGTCGAAAAGCTGGGGCTGTTGCCATACTCATCAAAAAATGACGAGAATTAACTAAAAAAACGGTAAAAATAATAGCCGAAATTGGGGTAGCAACCACCATCAATCCCGTTACAATAAATTGAGCTGCGCCAGCATAAATAATTACCGCAAGTAAAGTCACTTCTATAACCGATAAATTAGCTGCTTTACCCACTACGCCTGCCGCAATGCCAATGCCTATATAACCTAATAAAGTTGGTATGCAAGCTTGTACACCATCTTTAAATGTTAATTCCATATTTCTTCCTAATAAATAAAAGAGTCAAAATAGCAAATAAAATTCAATTATTAGATTATAAATAATCGATTTTGTAAAGATGTTTCAGGAGTACTATGCGTTTTAGTATGTTGAATTCACCGTTCCCACCAATCTAGCTTAATTATTGCCATTATATGAACTAAAAATCTATTTAATTCCCTTCTTTGTTATAATTTCACCAACAAAATTATAGTGTTCATTTTAATCAAAAACTAAAATATTATGTAATTTAAAATTATAATGTGATAATTGTGGCTTAATCTCCTAAAATATTTAATCTATAAAACCCTTAAAGTTGATTCTAGCTAAATAATCAATCTTATTAATGTATGTATTTATAGAAAAAATGGTAACGCAATTGTTAACAGGATTATTAATAATAAAAGGAAGTAGGAAAGAGTATGTCAAATGATATTTGTGGTTATATAGAACCAATATTAACCGAAGATAAGATAATAAAATTATCTGAATTTATTGAACATAGTCAATTAGGGATAACAAAGATTGCTATAAATGAGCTATATAATTACCCAACTAATTTAATTCCTAATGATAATGTATTTGCTTTTTTAATTGGTGATGTACCTGGCTATCCTAATGCTACTTATTTAATCGATTATAGCGAATATGCACCAGATACAGATATTGGTTTTCCTGCTGATCCAAAACAACGTTTAGATATATTAGTCAATACTTTGATCGATATGATTAAAATTACTAACGCTTCTAAAATGGTTGTATCTATGACTGAATGTAATCAAATAGAAACAATAAAAAGAATAAATTTTTCTCAGATGCGTGAGATTATTCATGCTGATTTTGAAGCTTATCAAGCACCACCGGATACACTTTATGAAATTATATGTTAATAAAATTATAAACAAGCTTTCAATTTAACAGAAGAGAACTTGAATTACTTCTCAGAACCGTATTGCAAGTTTAATAATTCACTTAGCTTGCTAGATTTTAATTACAAATTGCCAACTAGCATAAAAATCAAAGTTGATGTTTTACAGTCAAGAAACGGTAGTGAATTTAAAATTTAATTTTTTTGCTAATAGATTTATACCGATAATATTATTTATTTTGATAATTTAGACAAATTAAGTGATCCCAAGGATATTTTGTTCTGGTTGTGGCTTCATCTAATGGGTGGACTTAGCTAGTATTCAAAACTTTAACCAATAGTTAAAGTTTGTCGAAAAATCAGCAGATCAATATTAAGCAGAGCAGGCGGAATTAGGTGAGATTTAATCAAATAGTAAAAAATTAGTAGGAACAGTATTAGTTAACCAAACACCATTGTCAGCCAAATAAAACTTAAAGCCTTGCTGATACATTAACAGAGCTTTCACTTTTAATACAATAGGCTTTCCGTGTCGTTTTCCTACAGCATTAGCTGTTTGTTCATCACTGGATAAATGAACATAATGACGATTACCTGCAATTAGTCCTTGTTCTTTTATTGAATCAATAAAGCGAGTTGCGGTACCGTGATATAAAAATTCAGGTGGTATCTGTTCTGCATAATTAATTTCAACTTGTTTAGTTGAATGCCCTTGGGCTGCTCGTATTTTTAAGCCATCTTTTGAAATCGTAAATCGTTTTTTATCATTTGTTTCCACAATTTCTTTAATCAGTTCTTGGCTAAGAGATTTACCATGTTGGTTTGCTTGTAGGATTAGGTAATTAATATCAACCCATCCATCTGCGTCTAATGTTATACCAATTGCTTCTGGTTGATGCCTTAAAATGTAACTTAGAAATTTGCTATTCTTGTCTAATTGATTATTCATGTTTTAATCCTTAATAATTTTACCCATTTAATTATGGGGTATCCTTTTTTGTATTAAATGTACAACCCAAGCGCAACGATCAATTTACTTTACTCAGCTTTAATCACAATAGCTGATCTTTTAGCAAAAAATCGATTTGTTCAAATCAGCGTCCTGTCATGGTTAGCTATGGTCTTAAGTCTCAGGTTATATGCTTATGGTACGAAATAGTATAAAATCCTCATTATACACGGTGTATTACCAATGTAATGACATGTTTTGGATTAGAGTCTCACTTAATAATATTTTATAATTTAACAATCATCCCATTTATTTAATTTTCCTATCAGACACAAACCGATGTAAACAAGTTTAATATGATTTTCGCCCAAAAAGTAGACTGAAGTATCCTCTATGATATAAATAAAAATTATAGGACAAAACATCATGGTCAACAAATTTAGTCTTGAATTTAAATAACAATCCATTGAGTCCTGTTAGCAACGGTTTTAGGTCGTGATGAAGGATGTCTACCTAGCGCCTGCGCTATCTTTTTGATCTTATAGCCCATAGACTTTAAGCATACCATGTTATATCTTACCACGGTTTTTAATGTTAAAATTTGCACTTATTATTTGAATTTACCTAATATTTATTAGTATGTTCTTTACTTGAATGACATAAAAGATCTACAGCTTAAAATCATCATATAAAAACCATATATGACAAAATCGTCACCGTTTTATTGATTGTAGTTCTGTTGATTGTCGCTATAATGTGTCACATTATTCCAGAATGATAGATCAATATGACTGTAACGACTTTTTCAGATTTACAATTAGATGACATTTTAATTCGCAACTTACAAACACAAAATATTCATACCCCAACAGTGATCCAAACTAAAACTATTCCAGTTGCGTTAGATGGTAAAGACATTTTGGGTTCAGCGCCAACTGGTACAGGCAAGACTTTAGCTTTTTTAATTCCTGCGGTACAACATTTACTTGACTTTCCTCGTCGCAAGCCAGGACCACCTCGAATTTTAATTTTAACCCCAACACGCGAACTGGCGATGCAGATTGCAGAACAAGCCAAACGACTAACCGAAAATACTTGTTTAAGTATTGCCACCATTACCGGTGGTGTGGCTTATATGAATCATGCCGAAGTGTTTAGTAAAAATCAAGATATTGCTATTGCTACCACTGGTCGCCTACTTCAATATATTAAAGAAGAAAATTTTGACTGCCGTGCAGTTGAAATGCTTATTCTTGATGAAGCCGATCGCATGCTCGACATGGGCTTTGCTCCCGATGTCGAAACCATTGCAGCAGAAACACGTTGGCGCAAACAAACGTTGCTCTTTTCAGCAACCCTTGAAGGAGTTGGATTACATGATTTTGCTAAACGCATTTTAAATGAACCCATTGAGATTAATGCTGATCCATCGCGCAAAGAACGTAAAAAAATCTTACAATTTTATTATCGTGCAGATGATTTAAACCATAAAACTGCTCTACTTATACATTTATTGAAACAAGATGAGTTTAAAAAAACAATTGTCTTTGTCCGTAAACGCGAGCGGGTACACGAATTAGTTACGTGGTTACATCAAGCTGGCATTAATAGCTGCTACTTGGAAGGTGAAATGGTGCAAGCTAAACGTAACGAAGCAATCAAAAGAATCAGTAATAATACCGTTAACGTACTGGTTGCAACTGATGTAGCAGCACGTGGTATTGATATTGACGATGTCACACATGTTATTAATTTTGACGCACCCAAAACTGCTGATGTCTATTTGCACCGCATTGGCCGTACTGCACGAGCGGGTAAAAAAGGTACTGCCATTATGTTGGTTGAAGCGCACGATAATGAATTATTGAAAAAAATCGAACGCTATATTCAAGAACCGATTAAACTAAGAACAATTGATGAACTAAGGCCAAAGACTAAAGCGCCAAAACCGGTAACTAAGAAAAAAGTCTCACAAAAAACTAAGCAAAAACAGTCGGATAAGAAGAAAGAACAAACTACCAAGAACAAGGTCAAACTCCGTCACCGAGACACCAAAAACAAAGGTAAACCGAAACGGTTAATAACTACTACCGAATAATAAATCCTCACTTAATAGTTTAAACTTATATAATTGATTGTTCATAACAACTTGGACAATCGACTTTAATTGTTATAATGCAGGCATTGATAGTTATGCATTTTGAATACAACAAGGAGATAGATTATGACATTAGTCACCCGTAAAGCCCCTGATTTTACATCAGCAGCAGTATTAGGATCAGGTGAAATAGTTAACAATTTTAACTTAGCTAACCATATCAAAGATAAATACGCAGTAGTATTCTTTTGGCCGATGGATTTTACTTTTGTTTGCCCATCTGAAATCATCGCATTTGATCATCGTTTAGATGAATTTCAAAAACGTGGTGTTGAAGTAATTGGTGTGTCAATGGATTCGCAATATGTTCATAATGCTTGGCGTAATACCCCACAAGATAAAGGTGGTATTGGTGAGGTCAAATTCCCAATTGTTGCTGATGTTAAACATACAATTATGCAAGCTTATGGTATTGAACACCCTGAAGCAGGTGTCGCACTCCGTGCATCATTCTTTATTGATAAATCAGGAATTGTACGTCATGAAACAATTAATGATTTACCGATTGGACGTAATATTGACGAAATGCTTCGTATTGTTGATGCCTTCCAATTTCATGAAGAACACGGTGAAGTATGCCCTGCTCAATGGACTAAAGGTAAACAAGGGATGAAAGATAATCCAAATGGTGTGGCTAGTTATTTAAAACAACACGCTAAAGAGCTTTAAGAACTGTATTAAGAATACAATCTTTTTTATTATTTTCAATTAAAAAGGACTTTGATTTAACCGAAGGGTCACCTTCGGTTTTTTTTATGACTAATTCATAAAAAAAGTTATAGGTTTGATTTTTTGGCCCAATTCAGCAATGAAAACTTGCCAGTTTGCATTGTTTTTTTAATTTGAACCGCAGACGGTTCAGTGGAGGGTGGTTATTTTGGGTATTATCTTATTTAATGATAGTTTTAGTTTAGTTCAGGCAAATTATATGCGATTTATTATTGGTGGTGTAATTGGTTTAATGGGAGTATCCTAAAGCAAATATTGCCTAAAATATAATAGGTTACATGGTCACATGTAAACCAACTACCCCAATAATGATAATAGCCAATCCCAACAACCGCGCTGTATTTTTTGGTTCTTTAAACAGCAACATATTAGCTAATACCGCTCCTGAGGTTCCAAGCCCAACCCAAACTGGATAAACAATACTTAATTCAAGATAATGTAAAGAGATATAAAATAAAACAAATGAAACAAAAAATCCCCCCCAGTATAAAACTAATCTGAATAAGTTTTTCTGCTGAGCGTATAATTTAAGTCCAACTGCACCTATAACTTCAAATATTGATGCCGTAAATATTAACAGCCATCCCATAAAATCATCCTTCACGTTTATTACTTAGCTATCGGTACGTTTAAGTTGTACAACCCCGATAATAATTAATGCCACGAAAAAAATTTGTATGACTTTAATCTCTCTATTAAAAAGAAACATATCAATAAAAGTAGCACCAATGGCTCCTACTCCAGAAAATATTGCATAAACCGTACCGGTCGGAATCGTTTTACACGCATTGGTAAGAAAAGTAAAATCAATTAAAATCAAAGAAATAATAATAATCCAATGCCAATATTCTGTTGCAATGCTAAATCCTAAAATCCAGCATAATTCTAAAAAGCAGGTTAATACCACAAATGCCCACTCTTTATTTGCGCTAAACATAGCTACCTCATCACTTTTGTTTCAAACTAATTTGATTTTGTTCTTTTCATTGAAGTTAATCATTGAAAGTAAAGATGGTTCGCAAATTGTAAGATTTGCACCTAACCATTTAATTTATCGAATAAAAATGATTTTACATTTATGCAATTATCTTGCTAAACGTTATTCAAATTTTTATTCTTTCTTCATTATAGAAATAATTCTACAATGAAGAAATATAAATAACAACCACCAATTGTCTATTATTAATAGCATTTTAATTGTTCAGTAATGTTATCTTTGCTCTGTGAAGGTGAATAGCGATATAATAATACCGCTTTTTGGTGTTTGAGATTAACCATGAAAAATCCAGATAAAATCAAAACGACCGGCCCTAAAGGGTTAGCCTCACAAGCTATGGTTAATGCAGCTATTGAATTTATGGAAGAGGTAGGTGACTCTAATTTTAGTTTACGTAAATTGGCTTTTAAAATTGCTTGTGATCCGATGTCATTACAATACCATTTTAAATCTAAAAAAGGCTTAGAACGGGCAATGGCCGAAGAGTTAACCCGTAGGATTTCAACCATTAGTGACGCAAGCCCCTGGGATGAACGCTTAAAGTATTTAGCTTATCAATATCGTGAGATCGCTCTTGCCTATCCCAACACCTTTAAATTAATGCAACAATTTTGGAGTACCGGGCTAGCCGACTATATTCGCGCTGAATATGTGTGCCAAGCTCTCACCGATGCCGGTTGTAATGATAATCAAGTCACCAGCTTTTGTTTGGGTTATTACGCTTGTATAATTGGTTTGGCGGCATCAGAAGCGGGTGGACTACTGCGCCCAGCCGACGAAACCGACGTGCAAGACATTGAGAATTTGCCAGATCAAGGGTTTGAACTGACCAAAAAACTAGCTCCCGCCTTCCAAGCAGTCGAATCCGGACAAGTTTTTGCCTACACCGTGAATTTATTTATTGAAGGGATCAGAAAGGCATTATCAATAAACTCACCGCCCAGCCAATCGGCTAGGAGGTTTTTAGTAGATCAATAAAAGTTGTTTAGAAAGAAATATTAGTACTTATAAATAATGTACGCTCTGGTTCATTATAAGTGGCATTGCCTACTCCTAAAGCAATGACTTTATCTGTTTTGGGTGTTTGAAAGATGAAGAATTACCTTCTCTAAATGATCGTTTATTAAATAAATTATCAGCAACTGCTGTCAGCGTAATGTTCCTATTAAATTGGTATTGCAACTTTCGCCGATGAACTCGGCGAAAACCAATGGTTTATTTAAACATCTACCGATTTACGGTAGGCAACAATATCTTCAATAGTGACTACTGGTAAATTATGTTGTTTAGCAAATTTAACCACTTCCGGCGCTCTTGCCATGGTGCCATCATCATTAGTGAGTTCACACAAAACGGCGGCGGGTTTTAAGCCAGCTAAAGTAACTAAATCAACCGAAGCCTCAGTATGACCGCGGCGAGTCAAAACTCCGCCTTCTCTAGCCACTAAAGGAAATACATGACCGGGGTGATTTAGATCACTTGGTTTAGCATTATCCGCTACCGCCGCTTTAATCGTTGTGACTCGATCGGCGGCCGAAACTCCAGTAGTTACCCCTTCTGCCGCTTCAATTGAAATAGTAAATGCGGTGTTATTTTTGCTAGTATTATTGGCAACCATCATGGGTAATTGTAATTGTTGGCAATGGTTTAAAGGCAAACATAAACACACAATTCCGCTACCATAACGAATCGTCATCGCCATTTGTGTGGTAGTGATTGTTTGTGCCGCCCAAATGATATCGCCTTCGTTTTCACGATCTTCATCATCTAAAACTAACACGCCTTGACCGGCTTTAATCGAAGCGATAGCTTTTTGGACACGCTCAGTTGGGGTGCCAAATTCCTGTAAATTAAACTGATTCATGGTAAATACCTATCTCTTTATCATTAATAAATATTTATTATTTAACTAAATAGTATTAACAGTTGGTGTTACTCAATGATGAGGCATTAAACCAGTAGTTTAATCGGCTTAGCGTTCAGCCAATAATACTTTTTTGCTTTTAATGATGCTGCCCATGTTAATACTATTTATGTAGCAATAAATTAAATACCTGAACCAGGGCAAGTGCTTGACCATAGGGACTTTGCTTAACAGCAAATTATGAAAAGATAAGCAACTCTCTTTTATCCAGACTATAACTGTCGGCTTTGGAATTTCACCAAATCAGCTAGACCTTAATATAATTACCTTGCAACTCGGTGTTGTATTATTAGGTAACAATCAACAATAACTTGTTATATTAAGCGCTCGTGGGCTATAACCACCGGTGGGGACTTACACCCCGCCCTGAGAATTTTGTCAGTTAACTGACGCTGATCACTATAATACAAAATGCGTAAAAAAAATATGAATATTTTATTTGAGACATCAACATCTTTGTGCCGTTATCAGTCAATCGCCTTTGTTATTGAACAACAAAAGCCTATTATTCGCTAGCTTTGTCGACTCGGTTAGTTTGGCCAAAGCAACTTTTTTGTTTCTTTATTTGTTCCATAATATCTTTTACGTCTTTTAAATTATGAGCGAAAGCTAAGGATAAGTACATAATCCACTGCGGCTTTCAATAGGGTAAGAGTTGTCAACGCTCCCCCAGTAAGGATAAACAGCGTTATACGGATAAGGTCCGCCCAAGGCTGCATCACTTGTATGGTAGGTGAGGTAGACAAAGCCAGCATCAGCGTAATTACTTGTATCACCCCATTCGGAGAACAAACCAGCTCCAATTTGACGTTTATAATAATTACCATCTGATTGCGGACTAGCACCTACGGCTCCTTGGCAAACTACTGAGTCAACGCCTACACACACTGCATTGGTAAGGTCCCTTACGTGTGGAAGGCGATAACCTAAGCTTGCACACCAAGATTCTGTATTGGCGAAATCAGCTGTTACTCCACCACGGTTGACGAACCACTGCTTTAATACAAAACCATATTTTACTACCGCTCTATCACTACTATCATAACCGACTAACTCGAATACCGCGGGCAAAGTTGGTTTGCCGACTTGTGACTGTCCTTTCGCCGGGCCGGTTAGTTTGACCCTGACACTTGTGCCGCTATTATCAGGCGTCATAGTGGCAGTAATACCAGACTTAGTGACGGGTGGCCAAGTTAATGGACCTGTTCCCCCTATATTTAAATCAAAATACAAATTATTAGCACCAGTAGTTGGGAAGTTAAGACTATAATCTGAAGTCGATTGAGGGAGAAAACCCTTAGTTGAACTCCATACATTTTCAGGACCAGCATAGCTGTCTGCGCCTAAATTCAGTTCCGGTTTAACGTAACAGATGACGGGTGATGAATTAGGATTGATGTAATAAGTAGCACTGCCACCAATGAAAGTACTGTCATTTGGTTCCCCATATTGGGTTGTTAAACTACCATTAGTACTGGTTATTATCACTTTATAAGGTGCACTACAAATGTCTAAAACAGTACCACGACTTACTTTTTGATTATTTTTATTAGTAATACTTACACTTAAACTTCCGGTAGCGGTTATGCCATTTACCCCTTGACCGTCACCATCATCATCACCCCAGTAGTTATTGGGTGGACCAATCAACTTATTCAAATCTATCGAGTTAGCAGAGGCGGGGATTGACATAACAATATCATTAAAGCTCTCTCCGTCCTTGGGTAACTTTATTGGGTTCATAATAGTTGAGGTATTGGCTGGGGTGAAAATGCTACCATCTGATAATTTGATTGATAATAAACTATTGGTAGTAGTGCTTTTAGTACTACCACCATCGAAGGTTAAATATGGCGCACTACCATTAATATTTTGCGCTGCCTTGGCTGATAATGCTTGAGTATCAAATGAATACATCAGTAATAATAACGGCATCCATGCTAAAAGCAATTTTGATAACCATTTTGATGTTTGGACTTGGCTTTTAGGTTGAGCAGAAGCAACAACTGAAGTTAGGATTGAAACTAACTGGAAGATTGAATCAAGAATTAGGCTAAATCGCAACTTTAGATTGGAATTTAACCACTTATTAAAACTAATTAATAAAGACTTACGATCTAGTTGTACACTTTTATTAACTATATTATCAGTTAAATTGATGTTTAAGCCAAAAAATCGAACTAAATCATACTTATTTAAATTTAAGGCATAAGTTTGCCAATCTCTTATCTTTATCATTATATTCCATAACTTCCTTTGCGTTAATTAATCCATTTCTTTATTTCATATTTTTATATTTATGCTTATTTGCAAATAAATCATGCTGAATTTGTTTTAAACATTAAAAGTATAATGTTAAAAAAAAAATTAACTACCTTTACAGCCTGGAAGATTTGTAAAGAATAGTAAATAGCCTGTTTAATGGAATTGAGCTGACACTTGCTGGTTGTTATAAAATATAATAAAGCTATTAATTCATTAGGTTTCGAGCGTTTTAAATATTATGAATTGAGGAGCAATCGCACGCTAGTGGTATTGTTGATATTAGGTTGCAAAAAGCCAATTAGTGAATTATTGCCACATTACGTGGCAATAATAAATTGATTGTAAATGAATAAAAGTATTAACGCATGCGGATTTCGCGCAGACGGCGGCGTTCAGCACGGCGCATTAATAACCACGAAATAAAGCCGATAATACCGACAATAAATAATATAATTGTTGCTAACGCATTTACTTGTGGATCAACACCTAAACGTACTTTCGAAAATATCAGTTTTGGTAAGGTCATCGCACCAGGTCCAGTTACAAAATTAGCAATAACTACATCATCCAGCGATAGTGTAAATGCCAGTAACCAACCTGAAACTAGCGCTGGAGCAATCATCGGCAATGTAATGATAAAAAATACTTTTAACGGATTAGCACCTAAATCTAAAGCCGCTTCTTCAATTGATTTATCTAACTCGCGTAATCTGGCACTAATAACCACCGTTACATAAGCCGTACAAAAAGTTGCATGAGCCATCAAGATAGTTAATGCGCCACGATCTTTTGGCCAGCCTAATACTTGCCCCATACCAACAAATAATAACAGCAAAGCCAAACCAGTTATAACGTCAGGCATAACCAATGGCGCCGTGGTCATAAATGAAAATAAATTTGAACCACGAAATCGCCTAAAACGAATAACCGCATAAGCCGCTAACGTACCCAATACAATGGCAAGTGTTGCTGCTCCTGCCGCAATAGATAAACTCAATCCAACAGCTTTAAGTAGTGTTTCGTTATGTATTAATTCAAAATACCATTTAGTTGAAAATTCAGCCCAAACTGTTACTAATCTTGAACTATTAAATGAATAAATGATCAAAATAATCATTGGTATATATAAAAAGGCATAAACCACTAGTAAAATAAGCCCTTTTAAGCACTTACAAATTAAAGCTAAGGTTACAATAGCCGTCACAATCAGGCTAAAAATAAAACAATTAACATATAAGCTACTATGCGCGATTAATTCCAATCCTGATGACGGAATTAATATGGTTAATAAATAAGAACCAAACCAAGATGAGATAAATACAATCAATGCTGATCGCATAATAATCGGTAAATTGTTCATCTATTTACCCCCTATTTGTCGATTTTGAAACTTATTAAAGTAGTAAATAGGAACAATTAAAATCAATAACATTACCGTTGCAACCGCTGAAGCTGCTGGCCAGTCATGATTATTAAAGAATTCAGTCCATAGCTGTGTACCAATCATAATGCCTTCAGAAGGACCTAATAATTCAGGAATAACATATTCACCAACTGCAGGAATAAATACCAACATACCACCAGCAATTACGCCATTTTTAGTTAAAGGCACAATAATTTTGAAAAAGGTTTTAATTGGCTTACAACCTAAATCCAACGCGGCCTCAATTAAAGTGGAATCAACTTTACTTAGTGAAGTATAAATCGGCAATACCACAAAAGGTAAATAAGAATACACAATACCAATATAAACAGCTAAATAGGTTTTCATTATAATAAGTGGTTGATCAATTATACCCAACCATTGTAAAAAGTTATTTAATAGACCGTTAGGATTGAGTATACCTATCCACGCATAAACTCTTATTAAGAAAGAAGTCCATGACGGTAAAATAATTAATAACAATAGAATGTTTCGGGTTGAAGCTTTACATTGAGAAATCGCCCACGCGAGGGGATATCCAATCAATATACACAATAATGTTGAGATGGCGGCAACTTTTAATGATTGTAAATACGAATCAATATAAATGGTATCGCTAATTAAATTAAGATAATTGCCAAAATTTAAAGTAATATTGAGCAATCCATCATCATAACTTAATAGTTTAGTATATGGTGGTACCGCTAATGCCATTTCCGAAAAGCTAATTCTAAAGACAATTATAAATGGTAACAAAAATAGTAATAGCATCCACAGATATGGAATCGCAATTACTATTAATCGACCATAAAGCGTCATTAAATCAGAATTATCTCGTTGCTGTCGTAATTTTTTGATAGCAAAATAAATTACCACCAAACCTGCCGGAATAAATAAAATACTACCAGCAATAATAAGTCGATAAGCAAATTTAGATGGTTTATAATGCGCTAGATAGGTTCCCAAACATGACACTAGAAAACTCAATGTCATTGCCATAAATAATGCATCTAAAAATAGATTATCAAATGCGTCTGTCGTTACAAAACGCCAATAAACATTGAGCAACACAAATGCATTTAAAAATAAACCCCATAAAATGGATCGCATCACTATATCCTCTCTGGTTTATTCGGTAAGAACAACACAACTATCGACTTCCCAGGATAAGTTAACACTATCCCCCCAAGTTGGCATACCTTTACGATAACGATGCTCATTTTGTAATTGCGCAATAATAATTTGTCCACTATGTAATTTAACATGATAAATAGAGAGATCACCCAAATAAGCAATTTCTACCACTTCGCCAACTGCAACATTATATTTTTCTTCAGGAAGTTCATCACATAGTTTGATTTTTTCCGGGCGCAAAGCAACTTTAATTGGTACACCTTCAACCGCTGGGGAATCATAATCGACTTTTAAAGGTTGTTTAATCATCGGACAACTAATGATCAAACCATCATCTAAAGTTTCTTGCAAAATACCATCGAAAATATTAACTGAACCAATAAATTCGGCACTATAACGACTATTTGGATGCTCATAAATCTCTTCTGGTTCACCAATCTGTACAAATTGGCCTTTGTTCATAATCGCAATTCGCCCCGCCATGGTCATGGCTTCTTCTTGATCATGGGTAACCATAACACAAGTCGCGCCAACTTGTTCTAAAATACTAACTACTTCTAATTGCATACGATCACGAAGTTGTTTATCTAATGCTCCCATTGGTTCATCGAGTAATAGCAATTTTGGACGTTTAGCCAAACTTCTGGCCAATGCTACACGTTGTCTTTGACCGCCAGATAATTGGTGTGGTTTACGTTTTCCAAACTGTTCCATATGTACCAAAGCTAGCATTTCTTCAACACGCTTTTGGATCTCTTCTTGGCTTAATTTGTCTTGCTTTAAACCAAAGGCAATATTTTGTTCAACCGTCATGTGAGGAAACAAAGCATAAGATTGAAACATCATATTAATAGGACGATTATAAGGAGGTACTTGTGATAGATCTTTCCCATCTAAAATAATTTGTCCGGAAGTGGGTTGCTCAAAACCAGCAAGCATCCTTAATAGTGTTGATTTACCACTACCGGAAGCCCCTAATAATGCAAAAATTTCACCAGTATAAATAGTGAGATTAACATCATCGACAGCATAATAATCATCATTAAAAACTTTTGTTAAATTCTTGATCTCCAATAAAGGAGTAATCATCTTTTTTTTAGGCTGTACCTGATTTGTTGTTTTATCGTTCACTCTTTTTTCCTCATAACAACAAGCCAAAAAAACGAGACGGAAAGATTATATCAATCTCTCCGTCTAGAATAAGTTAGTAAATAACCCAAAATACAATAAGTCGCTTATTTACCTGTTTTGAGTTTTGTCCACGTTCGGGTAATTACTCGTTCAAGCTTAGGTTCTTTAACTTTTAAAGTGAATAACTTTTCCATCACTTCAGGTTTTGGATAAACTGCAGGATCGTTTTTCACTTCAGGTTTAACAAACTTGTCATTTGCCACTTTATTAGCACTTGCAAAATTCACATCATTGGTTACTTGTGCTGCAATTTCAGGCTTCATAACAAAATTTAAAAACTCATGGGCTTCATCAACATTCTCAGAGTCTTTTGGTATGGCAAAGGTATCAAAAAAGACCAATGCGCCTTCTTTAGGAATTTGATAACCAATATGCACGCCATTTTTTGCTTCGTTAGCTCTATCACGGGATTGTAAAATGTCACCTGACCAACCTAAAATCACACAGATATCGCCATTAGCCAGATCGGTAATATACTGGGATGAATGGAAATAACGGATATTTGGTCTCACTTTTGCTAATAAATCATATGCTGCTTCAGTATAATCCTTAGCATCGGTACTATTGGGATCTTTACCTAAATATTGCAAAGCACTAGCAAAAATTTCGGTTGGCGCATCTAAAAAAGCTACACCGCAATCTTTGAGCTTTTCCATATTTTCAGGCTTAAACACTAAATCCCAGCTATTTACTGGTGCATCTGCCCCTAAACGTTCTTTAACTTTATCAATGTTATAGCCAATACCTGTGGTCATCCATACATAAGGAATGGCATAAGTATTATTAGGATCGTGGTTTGCCATCAATTTCATCAGATTTGGATCTAGATTTTTCCAATTCGGTAATTTACGCTTATCTAATGGTAAATAAATATCTGATTTTATTTGTCTGGCTAAAAAACTATCCGAAGGTGACACCACATCAAAACCTGAATGACCAGCCATGAGTTTACCTTCCAAAGCTTCATTTGAATCATAAACATCATAAACCAGTTTAATACCTGTTGATTTTTCAAAATCAGAAATAGTTTGTGAACCTATTTGTCCTGCCCAATTATAAAAATGCACGACACGATCTTTAGCTATAGCAGTTTGAGATAATGCTAGTGAAACACCAGCAACGATTGAAAGAATTGTTTTACGTTGAGTAAACATGCTCACCACTTCTCCTCTAGTTAGGGATATTACATGTTAGACACAAGCCCATTGCTAAAAGGCAATGAACCCCCAAATTTTACCAGCTACTGTTAAATATAATCTGGCGAAACCGAGGTAATCAGGCAATCACAAGTCATTAAAATAATTAATGAGCAAGTAGAGCTTAACCTTGCATTACGATGGATAAAATACCTTTTTTTTTAAAGAAGTCCACCTAAAATATTAAATATCATTCGTTTCTGGATTGAGTGCTTATAATTTAGCCTCTCAACCCAGAGTTTACGTTCGAATATCGATTAATTTTGTTAATTTATTCAGCATTAGCTTGCATTATTTTAGCTTTTGGTTGCCAAACACGATATTTGACATTTAGATCATTCGGTACATAAAACACAATAGGTAATTGGCTATTATAGTCCAACCAACCTAAATTATGATTGATTGTGACAAATTTATTTTTAGTAACATTTGCCGGACATGCCATTAAGGTAGATATACCATTATTGACATTCTCTACAACGTAATAAGAATACCCCCACCCTTTTAACTCTTCTTGTTTTACTGTTGCAGCCAAGCTATGAGCGTTACAATCAACACTCATTTCTTTGCCAATAAACACTTCGACGCGCGCATTATTTTCATCGGGTAGAGCTGGCAGATGAATTGCATAACGAGTGTAACCGGACATTGCTTCAGGATAAGGAGCAGTATCATTAGCATTTACAACTGTTTTAGGTAAACGAGGAGTTGTTGCACAAGCTGACAATGCGGCACTCACCAACGCTAATAACATTAATTTTTTCATTTTTATCTCTCCAGTAAAATTATTCATCATTAAAATTACAGTGTATGATTTTTTTATGGTAATGCGTATAATAACATCATATGGTTAAAATAATATGGTAAAAAAATGTCGGCCGAAAAAAATACTTATGATTTATTAAAGTTAATACTAAATCTATTAGTGATTGGATTAATTATTATTGTCACCTATCGTGTAGTTGAAGTTTTTTTATTCGGTTTTTTTTGGGCGGTAATGGTGGTTATCACCACTTGGCCACTGATGATAAAAATACAACATAAATTATTTAATAAGCGTTGGTTATCGCTATTAGTTATGACATTCATATTGGCTTTTGTTTGTGTTATTCCTTTTATTTTAATTATTAGTAGTATCACTCAAAACGGCCATTATTTAATCGAATGGGCTAAAACGTTACCCCATAAAGAACTACCTACATTCGATTGGTTAGAAAACATACCAATGTTTGGTGCTGAATTACATCAAAATTGGATAGAACTTATTAAAACTGATGGCTCAGATTTAGTTAGCAAAGTGCAACCTTATATTGGTACCATGATAGGTTGGCTGTTAGAACAAGCAACTAATATTGGTATTTTCATTTTCCATGGCGGCGTAATGATCATTTTCAGCCTACTATTATTTCTAAAAGGGGAAAGTTTTACCAAATATGTTTATCTTTTTGCCAATCGGTTATCCAAGCAATATGGTAGCACAACTGTAACATTAGCTGGGCAATCAATTCGTGCGGTAGCACTTGGTGTAGTAGTTACTGCCATTACTCTGGCCTTTATTGGTGGAATTAGTTTAGTTTTAACAGGCATGCCATTTCCTGGAATTTTAACTTTAATATTATTTATCTGTTGTGTCGCGCAAATTGGTCCTGTAGTTGTAATGCTTGGTTGTATTATTTGGCAATTTTGGGATGGGCATACTACCTCTGGCATTATTTTAATTGTAGTAGCAATTATATTAACAACACTAGATAGTGTGATGCGTGCTTTTTTAATTAAAAAAGGAGCCGACTTACCATTTTTACTGATTCTTTTTGGTGTAATTGGTGGAATGCTTGGTTTTGGTATTATGGGATTATTTATTGGACCTGTGGTATTAGCATTGACCTATAAATTAATTCAAACATGGATTAATGAACAATCTTAACAACTAATTAACGCAATATAGTATAAATCTAGATTAAAATTTTATTTCAACAAATGAATAAGGATGGCTGTTGATCTTTTGATTTTATGATTTTTACACTTTAAATTAAATTGACAATAAATAACAAACCAATCATCAAAAACTGTGGCGATACCACGCCACAGGTAACCAATTCGTACTTGGTTGCAAATACCTTCTAATGTGTTATGGGGCTCAGGCTTATTATAAATTCGTCCTGTTTTTAATATTAATATTTGTCGTTTTTGCAACTAGGTACCTGATAACATAACTTTTAGCATAGTTGTTCGTTATTATTTTTTTCAAAATAATTATCACAAACTTTTATAGCAGTGCTTGCCACAAGTTGCAATGTCAACAAACCCAATGGTAAGTAAACATAAAATTATAAAAAATGCCTTTTTTATAAATGTTTATTTCTGTTGGGATTCTAATAATTTCAATTTATTTAAAATCCAAGAACGAATGTCAGCAAGTTCGGTTTCAGATAATCCGTTAACAAAATCACGTTTATCGTGTAATGTTTTCCTGTCTTCTTCGGTCAACACTACGCCTTTTAAATTTAATAAAACCTCTTTACGATACATTGAATAAATGAATTCTTTGATTAATTCATTTGAAAAATTGACTTCAACCATAACTATCCCTTCCTTTGTTTCTAAAATTCAATATTCAAACGCAATTTGATAATATTTCTTAAAATACAGAAAGGAAACGTTACTCAATAATACCAGTAACGATATCTTATTGTTCGGCAAATAATGCATACCGATTTAATTAAGATAACATCTACTATAATATGCTAACCAAACCATTACAATGGGTGGCGCCTTAATTAAATTATTTTTTTGGCTTTATAAAATAAATTATTCACTATAGTATTTGATAAGTATTTAACAAACCTGTTGATAACTATGTATCACATTGAAAATAAATATTATTTTAATGCGGTTAAATATTAATCTAGTTTTTTGGCGACTTTATTTTTAGCAAAAAGGCAAGCTTTAAATAAAAAATATGTTCATCTATTTTGATAGATGCAAAAAGATAACAAGTTAAACAAGTAATAGATCCATCCCTTGTTATTACATTGCATTAATAAATTATAGTGCGGTAAAAAAAGCCATTAAACCAAAAATGACACCGGGTGAATTAGCAATAGCAATTGGCCAATCTTTTTTTTCACGTAACAATCCATAGCATACCCACAAAGAGCAGTTAATTGCAGCCGCTAAAGGTTGAGTTGGATTAGATTTCAGACCGATAAGATTATCAATTATTTGTGGGATATAAGAAACATACATACCTAAAGAAGCGACTGTTGCAACTAAACCCAAATAATGGAAAGATTTTGCTGAAAGATGCAAGAATACCTCCTATATAATAGTAGATAAATTGGTTTTTTAAGTATAATTAAGCATTATATTGACTTCAAATAACTAAGCAGAACGGCGACATAAAACACCAGAATAATTAAGACTTCTGTTGCTTATGAAAACTAAAAAACAGATATAATTAATTTAATTATGAGATTAGTTCATCACTTTAATAGATTAAGCTATTAATATTGATAAGACAACTAATTACAATAATTGGTTAAAGCATACTTTATAAATTTAATTATCTAATTTAACTGTTTTTGTTTAGTCTCTTTTCCTAATACAATAATAGCTGCAATGGCGATTAAAATAGATAAACTAAATAAAGCAAAAATAGTACTAACCGCAATACTTCTTGTCATCAATAATCCAACCATCAAAGGTCCTAAAATCCCCCCTATTCGACCAATTGATGCCGCCATACCAGATCCGGTTGCACGAATATTAGTTGTATATTGTTCAGGAGTATAGGCATACATTGCCCCCCAAGCCCCTAAATTGAAAAATGAAAGCAAAGCACCATAGACCAATAATTGATTAGCTGATTCAGCTATGCCAAACAAATAAGCACTTATTAAGGTACCGAGTAAGTAACTAACTAATACCCATTTGCGCCCTACGCGTTCAATTAACCACGCAACTGAAAAATAACCAGGTAATTGAGCGATAGTCATGATTAAGATATATTCAAAACTTTTCACCATATTAAAACCTTTCATCATCATGACACTGGGTAACCATAAAAACATGCCATAATAAGAAAAGACCACACAAAACCATACTATCCATAACATTAACGTTTGATGACGAAATTCTTTGGAAAGCAACGATTGTATCTTAGTTATAATCGACTCTTTTTTAGCCGCTGTATTTAATTGATTATAACTGGCAGAATCTGGTAAATTGAAACGCAAATAAAGTGCATAAAATGCTGGTATCGCACATAAAATCATAGCTCCACGCCATCCCACTGTTGGTAGTGGTATTAAGAAATAAGCAATTAATGCTGCCAGTACCCATCCGACGGCCCAAAAACTTTCAAGGAGTACAACAACGCGTCCTCGAACTTGTGGGGCTACACTTTCACTGACTAGGGTTGAGGCAACCGGTAGTTCTCCCCCTAAGCCCATACCTATAAAAAATCGTAAAACTAATAGACTACTCAATCCCCAGGCAAAGGCACTTAAACCGCTGGCAACACTAAACATTAAAAGCGTAAATAAGAAAGCTGACTTACGCCCTTTTTTATCTGCATAAATACCAAACACAAATGCACCGATTGCCATGCCAACAGAATTGACACTGCCAATCCAACCCAATTGTGCGGGTGATAATCCCCAATCTTGCTTTAATGCGGCTAAAATAAAGGACAGCAACCCAACATCCATCGCATCAAAAAGCCAACCGGTACCTGCAACTAGCAATAGTTTATTGGTGGATAATAATGTGGTTTTAAGATTTTCCATAATGAATCAAGTAAGCTAAGTAATTAATCTAAGCTATGAAAGCAGATTCTGATCAAAATGTCCATAACTTAAGCGTATCATTCCCAGCTTGTCACCAAAGTCTATACCTTGCGATACAATGATATTGTTGGTAAGAAGCTGATTTAATAATGTTGTTTCTTGCTGGGCACTACTTACAAGTAAGTGCGCATATAAATGAAAGCCTCCTAAAGGATTTTGATAAGTTATTTCATTATTAAAATAATGATTAAGCCAATTCATTAATTGCTGCGCTTTGAGTTGCAATTGATGCCGCAATGATTGTTGATGGCTAATATAGTGATTTTGTAAATATTGTTGTGCTAATAATTGCGGCAAAATACTTAACCCCGAATCGATATGCTGGCGTATTTTAGCCAAATTTTCAATAATATTACGTGGAGCAATCATCCAACCTATACGGATATTACGACCAATATATTTAGAAAGTGATCCTAAATAGATTACTTGATTATTTAGATCAAATTTCTTGATGGGAGTGATGGCTAAATTATCATTGAATGCTAAACCACTATAAGCATCATCCTCGACAATACCAATACAGTGTGAACGGCAAAAGGCCAAGACAGCTTGTTTGCGTGCATCACTCATTACCAAACCGGTTGGATTTTGAAAAATAGGATTTAAAAATAGCCATTTAATTTTGTGTTGTAGTAGCGTAGTTTGTAAGCTAGCTAAAGTAATCCCTTGTTCATCACATTCAATACCATACAGCCGTAAGCCAGCAGCTTGAAATAAAGGCAACGAATAAAAATATGATGGTGATTCAATACCTATTGCATCACCAGGTTTGAGCAAAGCTTGCGTAATCAAAAATAAAGATTGTTGCGTGCCAGAAGTAATTAGAATTTCAGCTTCATCCACCACCATATTGAAGCTATTTTGCATATAATCAACAATTTGTTGTTTGAGTGCTGGTAAGCCTAATTGTAGTTTATCGCTATTTTTTTCATACATAACAAGTTCGTGTGATGAGACATTAGGCAACTGTAATTTAGGTATCATGATTGTCGGTAAATCACCATTAGCCAGATCACAAATAGCGGTATTTTGCTTACGCAGTTGTTCTGCTTTTTGCTGGTAAATTGATTGCTTATTTTGATAAAAATGAACAGGTAAACGCCAGTTGATAGTAGAGCTTGCTTGAACACCCCATTTTTTATCATTAACAAAGGTGCCACTACCTGCTCGCCGCAGTAATATGCCACGTTCAGTTAATATATCCAGAGCATGAACCACAGTCGAACGGTTGATGTGTAAATTTTTGGCCAATTCACGTTCTGACGGCAAACGTTCGCCAGAAATTAACAAGCCTTGCTCAATATAATGTTCAACCAATGAGGTTAATTTCTCATAAAGGGCACCATCAAATGTTATTAATTTTTGTTTATCCCACATAATAATTACATCTTTTTATACTGAAAAGTATGCCTTTCCTGAAACATCTTTACAACCATATAAAATTGGATGGTTTTATTATAGTCCAATTGGCTGTTTATTACTGTATTTTATTTTTGAATAATAGATCCCGAAACACTAACAATAATTAATTAGGAGTAAAAATGAACCAAATTATAGGTTCTCAAACCGTTAAACGCGGCATGGCACAAATGCAAAAAGGCGGCGTTATTATGGATGTTATTAATGCCGAGCAAGCTAAAATTGCCGAACAAGCTGGCGCGGTTGCCGTGATGGCATTAGAACGCGTTCCTTCCGATATTCGTGCTGTTGGTGGCGTTGCCAGAATGGCTGACCCGACAATTGTCGAACAAGTCATGCAAGCAGTTACTATTCCGGTAATGGCCAAAGCTAGGATTGGGCATATCGTCGAAGCGCGTATTTTAGAAGCTATGGGAGTTGACTATATTGATGAAAGTGAAGTATTAACACCTGCTGATGATCAATACCATTTGCTAAAAAATGAATTCGTGGTGCCTTTTGTTTGTGGTTGTCGTGATTTGGGTGAAGCTTTGCGCCGTATCGGCGAAGGTGCATCCATGTTACGAACTAAAGGTGAACCCGGCACCGGCAACATTGTTGAAGCGGTGCGCCATATGCGAAAAGTGAATGAACAAATCCGTTTGGTGACAAGTAAATCTAAAGATGAACTGATGACCCTAGCTAAAGAAATTGGCGCCCCATACGAATTAGTACTACAAGTCAAACAATTAGGTAAATTACCCGTTGTAAACTTTGCTGCTGGTGGTGTGGCGACTCCAGCCGATGCCGCATTGATGATGCAACTTGGTGCCGATGGCGTGTTTGTTGGTTCGGGTATTTTTAAATCGCAACATCCGGAAAAATTTGCCAAAGCTATTGTACAAGCCACCACCTATTTTGACGATTATCCTCGTTTAGCGGAGCTTTCAAAAGGATTAGGTGATGCCATGAAAGGGATTGAAATTAGCCAATTAGCTGCATCGGAAAGAATGCAAGATCGAGGTTGGTAATGGCACAATTATCCAAGCAAAAAGCCCTAAAAAAAATAGGGGTTTTAAATTTGCAAGGTGCGGTAAGTGAACACCTTAACGCACTAACAAATATTGATAATGTGCAAGCCATCGCAGTTAAAGATGCGGTGCAATTAGCTGATTTAGATGGTTTAGTGATTCCTGGTGGTGAATCAACTGCCATCAGTCGCTTAATTAACCAAAATAATCTAGCTACCGCTATCAAACAAATGGCGCACCAAGGTAAAGGTATTTTAGGTACCTGCGCCGGATTAGTACTTTGTGGTTGTTCTACTTCCCAAAATGAAGTAGAACAACTCAAACTAATCGATATTTGTGTCGAGCGTAATGGTTTTGGACGGCAAATTAATAGCTTTGAAACAAGCTTAGATATTGCAACAATCGGTAAGCACATTCCGGCTATTTTTATTCGTGCACCCTATATTGCCAAAGCGGGTGATCAGGTTAAACAACTAGCCTTTGTCAATGGCCATTGTGTTATGGCACAACAAGATAACATTTTAGTTTGTTCCTTCCACCCTGAACTCAGTGATGATAATCGGATTATCAACTATTTCGTGGATTTATGCTAATCTCAATTCAATAAAACAACTTAATCTATCATCCCATGTTTAAGATGGGATGAATAAAATAAACTATAAAATATAATCAATTGTTAAGCCCGTCATCGTTAAATCTTCCATAAAAGTAAGCAATTCACATCAATTTTATTGTATGATTCAAACAGACTCTCGTGACCAATGTGTTTTATGGGCAAAACCGATTACATTGTTAGTCATTTTGATCTGTTGTAACTGTAACGACCAAATGGGCGCTTTGATAATTCTAGCAAATGGAAAAGCTTGATAATAAAGTTGATAAGCTAATTGAGCAGGTTGATCGGTCAGTTGACTCGCTACAGCTTGAAATTGAATCCCTTGAATTTGAGCTACGGTTTTGGGCGTGAAGCTAATTGTACCAGCTATCATTGGGTTCTTTTGCATCGCTTTTGCATGCGTGGTTTTTAGTTCGGAGAGAATATATAAACAAAGTAAATCCTGGTCAAATACATAAAAAGCATTACACGCCCAAGGCAGGTTATTAGGTAATAATACACTCAGTGAAAGTACATGCTGTTGTTTGATAAATTTGATGATTTTAGGATTTAATTGCATATCTATATATGAACTTAATTAGCTGGTTTAGTATGCAAATGCATATCTTCACCCCAACGTGGTAGTGAAGGAATATCAATATCAAATAGATCTAATGCCCTTGCTACACTATGTGTGATCATGTCATCAATAGTTTCAATATGTTGATAGAGCGCCGGTACAGGTGGAAAGATGATCCCTCCCATTAATGTCACTGCCTCCATATTTTTAATGTGACCTAAATGTAATGGCGTTTCTCGCACCATTAAAACCAATCGCCGCCGCTCCTTTAACACTACATCTGCAGCGCGAGTTAATAGGTTATCGGATAAACCATTGGCAATCGCCGCTAATGATTGCATTGAGCAAGGTGCAACTAACATACCCATGGTTTTAAATGAACCACTGGCAATAGCTTCACCAATATTATCAATTGAATACACTTTACTAGCTAGTTCTTTAATTTGCGCTAAACTCATATGTGGCATTTCGTATGATCGTGTTAAATGTGCTGCTTTTGAAATCACTAAATGGGTTTCAATATCTAAAGGTTGTAACAGTTCTAAGGCTTTAATGCCATAAGCAAAACCCGTTGCACCACTAATTCCAATCACTAATCGTTGCACAGCCATGTTAATTCCTATGGTTATTTGCAGTCAGACAAAATTACGTCTGGTATTATCGACTTTATTAAAATGTACTTATTTGAATTTTTGTTTCAAATCAACTAAAAATCACAATCAAAAATCAATTTTGATTTGTTACTGAATAAACAAATTGATTTAATCATACCGATATCACCCTTAGCTTTCAAGCAAGTATAGGCTAATAAACTAGATTCAAACATAAATGAGATGAGAAAATTAGTATGAGTTTACTGAGCTTAAGTCATAAAAGCTCAATATTTTTATGAAAATAAGGCGTAAATGATTGTCAAAAGAAAAAAGATTACAGCTAACATGGATGTTAGCTGTAATAACATAACTTATTCTTTAGCCATCGGTTCTTCGATCACATTCGTTGTTTGATTTCCTTGAATAGTTTTGATTTTATCTGCATATTTAGCTACAGCTTCCTTACCAGATAATAAACTATATGTCAGTGTGAAGGCTGTGCTTTGCCCCGGTTCTAATTGACGTACGCGTTTTTGTTCACGTTCAATTGTGACAGGATAAGCAAAACTTGTTCCTGGTTCTAAACCGGTTACATAACCTTGTTTGAGCGTATCAGTATTTTTCCACAATGACAACACAGGCAGCTCTTTAATATTAAACGCTATGCCCGCAGCTTTATCACCCGCTTGGTTAGTTACCATCACTTGAGTATTGCCGTTTGCATCAGCAAATGGATAAACATTAAATACCATTTCATCAAAGTCTTTAGTAGGACCTAAGTAAGTTTGCCATGTTTTTAATCCACCTTTAGCATAATCGTTAAACGGTGAAATTTCTTTAACAGGGGCAACAAATTTAGCGCCTTCTTCCAAAATTGGAGTACCAAAGTTACTGTGATAAATAATCTGATAATCACGTGTATAATCACCTTTATTACTGACTATATCCTGCACAGTGAAATCTTTGGTACCTGGAATGTAACTTAATGATACCCATGTTTCTAAATTACTTTTTTTGAATGTATTTTCTTTAATTAAACCTTTTACAGTAATAATGTGAGGGACTTTATCTGCCACATCGACAATTAATTTTGATACAGGTGTATTTTCAGCTCGCCCATGCAAAGTATACATCATGCCATCCGCTTGTACTGCATGCCCTGTCCATTCAAAACCACAACGCACCATCATTTCATTAAAACCATCTAGCCAACCAATACCACCTCGGCTTTCTAAATTTATAAATTTAGGATTTACAACTTCATTCACTGGCGAATCCCAACCCATACGGACTCCATCACCAACGACAGATAAAATACCTAATCCACGGGTAGGAATTAATTTGATGGTTAATTTATCACTGGTAATGGTCAGAAGTTGAGAGCCATCTTGTTTCCCCCCTTTAAGAACGGTATTTTGTATAGTGAATTTTTCACCTGTGATACCTAAATTTTCACTCGTTACAGACCAGTTACCTTTATCAATACCTTTATCGTTATCAGTTAATACAAATTCTTTCGCACTAGCTGTATATGAGGTCAAACTAAATATTATGGCTAATGAAATAATTTTGATTTTCATATTCATTCCTTATAAGTTATTTGATAAAACTGAATCGTTTCAGTTAATATGACATAAAATTATACAATCAGCAAAAGAAAAAATTGAAAATGAGAGCTTATTCACACTTTTAAAATAAAGTATGAATAATAATGCCAAATTAATTTAATTAACTAATTAACTATCAATTAGTTGAAGATTTTTGAGAATTAGGTTGAATCTGTCCCATTTTCCAATGTTTACGACAAACTGAGTGAAATTCACTATCACCCAGACGTAGAGGATTGCCAAATTTAATAATTTGACCGTCTTGACCTTCCAATAGATTCATCGTAGCCTTTTTGCCACACCAACATACAGTTTTAAGTTCCCTAAAATTATCAGCGATTTCTAATAATGCTTTAGAGCCTTCAAATAAATGTCCCATATAATCCGTTTTTAAACCAAAAAACATCATTGGCACGCCATATTCATCACAGGCATCTGACAATTTCCATATGGTATTTGCGGATAAAAAATGACTTTCATCGATAAGTACACAGGCATAACTATTTTGTCTGATATGCTCAATGATCTGCTCCACACTATCATCATCTAATAACATGGCTTTTTTACGTAACCCTAATCGAGAAACGATTTCGATATCAGAATGACGAGTATCAAAAGAAGATTTAAGTAACAACGTCTGCATATTATTACTTAAGTAATTATGATCAACTTGTAATAGTTCCGTAGATTTTCCAGCATTCATCACGGAGTAAATAAAATAAATTTTAGACAAAATAATGCTCTCAAAAATAAAGTCAATACAATAAATGATAGGATTCAGATAATAAAAAAGGTAAGTCTAACAACCTACCTTTTAGATAAACCAATAAGTAATTATTTTGCTTTGCCTTGGTTAGCTACTGCTGCTTGTTTAGCGGCAATTTCATCAGCGTTACCTAAGTAATAGTGTTTGATCACTTTCATGTTATCATCAAATTCATATACTAATGGCACACCAGTAGGTATATTTAATTCAATAATATCATCATCGCTGATATTATCTAAATGTTTAACTAAAGCACGCAGTGAGTTACCGTGAGCAGCAATAATAACTCGTTCACCTTTAGCAACTCGTGGTGCAATGGTTGATTCCCAGTATGGAAGTACACGTTTGATGGTTAATGCTAAACTTTCAGTTAATGGTAATTCAGATTCTGGTAATTTGCTATAACGAGAATCATGACCCGGGAAACGTTCATCTGATTTTTCTAATGCCGGAGGAGTAATAGCAAAACCACGACGCCATAATTTAACTTGTTCATCACCATATTTAGCAGCAGTTTCGGCTTTATTTAAACCTTGTAATGCACCATAGTGGCGTTCATTTAATTTCCAGCATTTTTCAACTGGCAACCATGCTTGATCCACTTCATCTAATACATGCCATAAAGTATGGATAGCTCGTTTTAAAACAGAGGTATAGGCATAATCAAATTGAAAACCTTCTTGTTTAAGTAATTTACCCGCTTCTGCTGCTTCCTTATTACCTTTGTCAGAAAGATCGACATCAGTCCAACCACAAAAACGATTTTCTTGATTCCAAACACTTTCTCCGTGTCGAATAAGAACTAATTTTTTTACTGCCATGAATATAACTCCTTTGTTACGTAGAATAAAACTGATTAATGAATTTTGTATTCATAACAATGCACGGGAAAAATATTTTGTGCATTGTTATTGTTTTGCGCAAGTTACTTTGCGGCAAAACACTTATTCAAGTGGTAAGTAATTTAATGGATCCACTGACTGTGCTCGATAACGAATTTCAAAATGCAATCTTACCGAGGAAGTACCTGTCGCACCCATAGTGGCAATTTGCTCACCGGCTCGCACAGATTGTTGTTCTTTGACTAAAATTGATTGATTGTGTGCATAAGCAGTTAAATAATCATCATTATGTTTGATAATAATTAAATTACCATAACCGGGCAAGGCATTACCTGAATATACAACTCGTCCATCAGCTGCCGCCATGACCTTATCACCATAAGAGCTCGCTATATCAATACCCTTGCTAGCACTGGAATATTTTACGATAACTTTACCTCTAGCAGGCCAGCGCCATGTAATATTGGCAACGTTAGAGGTTGCATTTGGACTTTTGGTTGATGTATTGTTTTTATTACTTACTGGGTTGGTCACTGTTTTGGTTGTTTGCTTTATTTGTGATGACAAAGATTTATTGGATGTCGAGGTTATCGTTGTTGTTGTGGTCATAACCGGTTTAGTTTTAGACTTAGCCGTTCCCGAATTTGATGTTGAATTGTTGGATGAATTTTGTCCGGCAGACACTTTTTCAGTCACAATCACAGTTGTATACCCACTCACATCTAATACTTGACCAACGCTTACAGCATACGGCTCACTGATATTATTTTTAGCCGCTAAAGAACGATAATCATTACCGGTTACCCAAGCAATATAAAATAACGTATCACCACGTTTAACCGTATAGGTATCACCTTGGTAGCCACCTTTAGGAATTTCATCATAATTACGGTTATAAACTATACGTTCATTATTTGCTATTTCAATACCATCAGTTGGTGAAGAACTGACTTCGGCCGTTGAATAAGTTGGTGCAGATGTACTTGGATATGAACTAATTGTACCTTTTGTTGAAATATTAGTAGGAGGTTTAGTATAAACCGACGAAATTGATCCGCTAGATGAATCAGAAATATCTTCAATTTGAGCCGGATTAGTTTGAGTACAAGCAACAATCATCAAACTTAGGCAACTTAATGTTATCGTTTTTTTCAAAGCAACACCTTTAGTTAATAAACATTGACCTAACTGCACATTCTATCTCATTTTAAATGAAAAAAACATTAGATAAATTTTCATCTTTTATATCACAAAATAATAAGAACATATCTTTTTGTAGCAATTTTCATTATTATTTTGAAGTAATCAATTTGATTGCAACTTAACGAAATAAAAAAAGGTAAATATTTTTCTAAAAAACACTTTTACATCTTATCTGCTATTGGTAATAGCATTTATTTTGAATAGAGTGAGTATATACAATAAAATATTCTTAAGTATAGTATATTCTATGATAATTTAATGTGATTTGAAATAATGACTCTATATATTGTTGCCACGCCAATCGGAAACCTCGATGACATCACCTTAAGAGCAATTGACGTTCTTAAACGTGTTGATCTTATAGCTGCTGAAGACACTCGCCATAGTGGCTTATTATTACAACATTTAGGTATTAAGGCTAAGCTCTTTGCCTTACATGATCATAATGAACAAGAAAAGTCACAGATTTTGATTGACAAACTTAAAGCAGGATTATCAATTGCACTAATTTCCGATGCCGGAACGCCGTTAATTAACGATCCTGGTTATCATCTGGTTAAAGCATGCCGTGACAATCAAATCAAAGTAGTACCAATTCCCGGCGCCTGCGCAGCAATAACCGCGCTTTCAGTTGCAGGTTTACCTTCCGATAAATTTTGTTATGAAGGATTTTTACCCGCTAAAAGTAAAGCGCGTCAAGATAGTTTATTAACCTTGATTAATGAAACGCGCACCATGATATTTTATGAATCAACACATCGTTTAATGGATACGCTTAATGATATGCAAGCAATTTTTGGCGTGGATAAACCGATTGTACTAGCAAAAGAGCTGACCAAAACTTGGGAGACCATTGTGAGTTATCGAGTGGGAGAACTTATTGAATGGCTAAATGAAGATGTTTGCAGACAAAAAGGTGAATTTGTTTTAATTGTTGAGGGGCATAGCAAAAATGATAATGAGATTACCCCAAATGTGATTAATACCCTTAAATTATTACAAAAAGAGTTACCATTGAAAAAAGCAGCGGCAATCACCGCCGAAATATATGGACTTAAAAAGAATCAACTTTACCAAGTTGGCTTAACTTTAGAAAAATGATCTAACTATTTTGATTTAGATAGTCTGAGGCGCACACCTATTTATATTATCTCAAATATCAAATGGTAAACTTGGAATCTTCATTGAAGTCAATGCAAAATCATCCATAAGAACATTGGCACAAACATCATCATTTAGTATATAATTAGCCTTTATTTTTATGACATTTTATTAGAAAGGTAACAAACAATATGGGATTTAAATGTGGGATCGTCGGACTACCAAATGTTGGAAAATCAACGCTGTTTAATGCGCTAACTAAAGCAGGAATCGAAGCGGCTAACTTTCCTTTTTGCACTATCGAACCAAATACCGGTGTGGTACCAATGCCAGATCCTCGTTTAGATCAGCTTGCTGTTATTGTTAAACCCCAACGAATTTTACCCACTACCATGGAATTTGTTGATATTGCAGGATTAGTTAAAGGTGCCTCGAAAGGTGAAGGACTTGGCAATCAATTTTTAGCTAATATTCGCGAAACTGAAGCTATAGGTCATGTTGTTCGCTGCTTTGAAAATGATAATATTATTCACGTGGCGGGTAAGATCGATCCGGCAGAAGATATTGAAATTATCAATACTGAACTTGCATTAGCTGATCTTGAAGCTTGTGAGCGAGCGATCAATCGAGTACAAAAAAAAGCTAAAGGCGGCGATAAAGATGCCAAATTTGAATTAGAAATACTAGAAAAATGCCTACCGCATTTAGAACAAGGCAAAAAATTATTGTTATTAGATCTTAGCAAAGAAGAACTAGAAGCAATTAAATACCTTAGTTTCTTAACATTAAAACCAACTATGTATATTGCCAATGTTAATGAAGATGGATTTGAAAACAACCCCTATCTTGATAAAGTGAAAGCAATTGCCGAACAAGAAAAATCAGTGGTTGTGCCTGTGTGTGCCGCCATCGAAGCCGAACTAGCCGAACTAGACGACAATGATCGCGATGAGTTTATGCAAGACTTGGGCTTAACCGAACCAGGATTAAACCGCGTTATTCGTGCTGGTTATAGCTTACTTAATCTGCAAACTTATTTTACCGCAGGCGTTAAAGAAGTTAGGGCTTGGACTATTACAGTTGGTGATACCGCACCACAAGCAGCGGGGAAAATCCATACTGATTTCGAAAAAGGATTTATCCGCGCGCAAACGATAGCTTTTGATGATTTTATAAAATATGGTGGTGAGCAAGGAGCTAAAGAAGCCGGTAAAATGCGTTCTGAAGGCAAAGATTATGTCGTTCAAGATGGCGATATTATGAACTTTTTATTTAATGTGTAGTGCACATATATACGTCGCTCCTGAGCGACGTATATATAATCAATGGCAGACAATTAATTTTCAACAATACCCATAATACTTAAATACAGGCATATCTTTATACTGAAACATATAGTTAACCTGAAACTTCTTTACAAGTAGTTACAACTCACAGATGGATAAGGATAAGGATAAGGATAAGGATCAGCAATAGGAACATTTTATGTTACTCACTTTTGAACAGGCAAAACAAAAATTACTCCAAGCCGCATCAATGACAATACCATTGGCGAACGAAAGAATCTCATTAATTGATGCACTTGATCGAATTACTGCTGAATCAATTATTTCCCCGATTAATGTCCCAAGCTTCGATAATTCAGCAATGGATGGCTATGCCGTCAGAGAGTTTGATATTGAGAAATCTAAAATATTACCCTTAGCTGGTGCTATTTTTGCAGGTGATGATATTAGCCACCTCAATTGGCCAACAGGTACGTGTTTGCGAATAATGACTGGCGCCCCGGTTCCCAATGAAGCAGACGCAGTTGTGATGCAAGAACAAACCGAAATAACCAATGCTGGTATCCATTTTTTAAGTGACATTAAAGCTGGCAGTAACATTCGCCGTATTGGGGAAGATGTTAAAAAAAATACCGTAGTGTTTCCTAAAGGTAAACGCCTTACAATTCCGACTTTATCGACGCTTGCGACTTTAGGGCTTGCTCAACTTACTGTATTCAAAAAGTTGAAAGTTGCCCTCTTTTCAACGGGTAATGAATTAACCCCGATTGGTCAACCATTATCTTATTCTGGCGCGATTTATGACAGTAATCGATTCACCTTAAAGTTATTACTGACACAACTTAATTGTGAAATTATCGATTTGGGTATTATTCCTGATGATCCGAGGCAAATAAAACAAGCGTTAATGGCAGCAGCTAAACAAGCTAATTTAGTGCTAACCAGTGGTGGAGTTTCGGTCGGTGATGCAGATTATACTAAAACGGCTTTAGAAGAGCTTGGACAGATTAATTTTTGGAAAATTGCCATGAAACCGGGCAAACCATTTGCATTTGGTCAAATTGGGGAGGCATTATTTTGTGGTTTGCCTGGCAATCCTGTGTCAACCTTAGTTACCTTTTATCAATTAGTGCAACCATTGATTCTAGCACTCTCAGGTAACGTTGAATCATCATTATCAAACTTATCATTTAAAGTTAATACAGCAACAGATCTCAAAAAAAGCCCTGGCCGATTAGATTTTCAACGTGGTGTTTTGCAAACCAACAATAAAGGCGAACTAGAGGTTACCACCACAGGTCAACAAGGTTCACACATCACCCAATCATTCAATCATGCTAATTGTTTTATTGTACTCGATCAAGAACTCGGCAACGTTAGTAAAGGTGAGCAAGTAACGGTTGAACTATTTAATGCACTATTAAAATAGTGCCACCAATATAGCGCCACCGGCAATCATAGCAACGCCAATTCCAGCAGGAAATGATATTTTCTCACCAAACAAAATAGCTGCAAACACAACTGCAAATACGACACTGAGTTTGTCAATGGGTGCAACCTGAGACACTTTACCTTCTTTAATAGCCATAAAGTAAAATAACCAGGAAAGTGCTCCAGCTATACCACTTAATGCAATTATAAATAACGCTTTTTTATCATTTAGAAAGGTATTAATTAAATTCAATTTACCTTGAACTACAACGACACCAACTAAAAAAATTGCCATTACAATAGAACGAATCGCTGTAGCTGTATTGGCATCTAAATGTTGTAAACCAATTTTACCTAAAATTGCTACGCAGGCAGCTGTGATTGCCGATAGTAAAGCATAGATCAACCATGCGCTCATATTTAATTCCTATCAATTTGGATCATGTATTGTTGATTATTGGAATTTTTTTGACATTGTTGTGAGTTACTCATTACACCATTACAGCCTTCTAATACACCGTGTGGTTTTGTCCAACGGTATTGTTTGCCCTCATCATCTTTACCACCACAACCAATTATACCTAGACTAAGTATGACACAGGATAATACCATCACTATGGTTTTCATGATTTTTCTCCGTTTTCATATGCAATTAATATATGAATTTTGACAATTTATTTACATATCGTTTTATTTTAATCCATATTCTAAGTGATTGATAGCTAAGTTACCGCCAATTTTTAATAAGTGAAAATCACGATCTGCCTTATGACTATTTAATAGTTCAGGGGGCTCATCAATTGGTTCATCGGCTAATTCAAATGCGCCCCAATGAATAGCAACTGCCGACTTACAATGTAATTCATCAAACAATTGAATTGCTTGCTGTGGATCAATATGTTGTGAATGCATAAACCAACGAGGAGCATATGCCCCTATTGGAATTAAAGCTAAATCAATTGTAGTAAAACGTTCACCTATCTCTTTCAAAAAAGAGCAATAACCACTATCGCCCATAAAATAGAGTGATTTACCGTTATTTTGATTGTTGGAATCTGACTGTATCATCCAACCGCACCACAGTGCTTTATTTTCATCGAATAATCCACGTTTACTCCAGTGTTTTGCTGGTGTAGCGGTAAAAGTAAATTTACCAATAGTGCGAGAATCCCACCAATCTAACTCAATTATTTGTTTTGCTCCCCATTTTGATAATATTGCCTTTAAACCTAGTGGAACCAATATCGTAATATTAGTAAAACGATCAATTAATTTGCGAATACTATTATAATCTAAGTGATCATAATGATTATGTGAAATAACAATAAAATCAATTTGCGGCAACTCAGCTATATCTAAAGCAGGTGGTGTGCGGCGTTTAGGACCAGTAAATTGTGAAGGAGATGCACGTTTAGAAAATACAGGATCGGTTAATATAAATTTACCATCCAATCGAATTAACGTGGTTGCATGACCTATCCACCAAACTCTATCGCCAGGCAACGTCAAATCGATTTGTTCAAACCATGTCTGCTTAAATGAATCATACCCAGCTTTAGGAGGTAATACTTTACGAGAGATATACCACCGCACAATATCACGAATTTTAAATTTACTTGGTTGATAACTAGCAAACCTTTCCGTTTGCTGTTTTTGTATTAAAGTGGTTAAATCCTTTTTTTGTTCAGTCATTATTCCCTACTTTCTATCTCTGCTTCGCTCAATGATTACTGCTACATTTTTGGCATTTGCAATTGCACCTGGTTTTGATACTTTAACTTTAAGCCACTTAACCGAAAATTGTTGGATAATTAGCTCAGCAACCTGCTCTGCAACACACTCAATCAAATCAAATTTATGTGTTTCAACAAATGAAGTAATTGATTGGCTTACTTGAAAATAGTCAAGACACAATGAAACATCATCACTCTTCCCTGCCGGTATATTATCCCATTGCATTTCCAGATCAAGCACTAACTTTTGCTTTATGGTCTTTTCCCAATCATAGACACCAATTATTGTTAAAATAGTTAATCCTTCGATTAATACTCTGTCTTTACTCATCATTTTATATGTCATTCCAAATTAGAATTTGTAGCAACTAAAGATTACCGAATCGCAACAAATTACGCTATAATTTATTTTAAATTATTTGCAATACTAGCTATTATGACCAGAATTTTCCAACCTTTTATTATAAGTCAAAACAGCCTTATTACTTTAGATGAAAATGCGTTCAATCATCTAATCCGTGTTCTACGCATGAAAGTTGGTGAACAAATTATCTTGTTTGATGGTTCTAATCAGATCACGCCAGCTGTTATACATACAATCAATAAAAAAAACGTTATTGTCAAAACAGCTACAACCATAACTGACAATCGTGAATCACCATTAAATATTCATTTAGGACAAGTGATCTCACGCGGGGAAAAGATGGAATTTACCATCCAAAAATCAGTAGAATTGGGTATAACAAGTATCACACCTTTACTTTCTGAACGTTGTGGAGTAAAACTTGATGAAGCACGGTTTGACAAAAAAATACAACAATGGCAAAAGATTATCATTTCCGCTTGTGAACAATGTGGGCGTAATGTTATTCCTAAAGTCAATCCAGTCATGAAGTTAGACAATTGGTGTGCCAGTTTAACTGATGGTTTAAAACTCAATCTACACCCTAAAGCTAAACTTGGCATTAATCAATTATCATACAATAATCAAAATAATAATATTCATTTATTGATTGGTCCTGAAGGTGGGCTATCCGATAATGAAATTAGCATGGTGAATAATTATCATTTTACTGACATATTGCTTGGACCACGTATACTGCGTACTGAAACCGCAGCCTTAACTGCGCTAACCGCCTTACAAGTGCGTTTTGGTGATTTAGGTTAGCAAATTAAAACAAATAGAATGAATAATGTTTGCTTTGCATCTTAAACAGTAGCGAGTATGATAGTTGTAAATACTAATTCAATTGTGAATTACCTCAACACTGGTAACAAAATTTACCATAAAACATTAATATAGAATAATAAAATCATCAGTGTTTTATTTTAACCCTATACAACCACTAAGGAGCAAACATGATAAAACTGGGTATTGTTATGGATCCAATCAGCCATATTAAGATTAAAAAGGATACCAGTTTTGCTATGCTACAAGAAGCACAAAAACGTGGTTATCAACTTTTTTATATGGAGATGAACGATCTGTTCTTATCTAATGGTCAAGCCTATGCAACCACGCGCAAAGTGACAGTGTATCATGACCAAACGCATTGGTTTGATCTTAGCAATGAACAGATGATAGCACTTAGCGATCTTGATGTAATACTTATGCGCAAAGATCCGCCATTTGATACTGAATATATCTATGCGACCTATATTTTAGAACGCGCAGAGGCTAATGGTGTACTGGTCGTAAATAAACCACAAAGTTTGCGTGATTGTAACGAAAAGCTATTTACAGCTTGGTTTGCAAAATTTACCCCAGAAACACTGGTAACCAGACAAACCGAACGAATTAAAGCCTTCCATCATCAACACAAAGATATTATTTTAAAACCCCTTGATGGTATGGGCGGATCATCGATTTTCCGAATCAAACCCGATGACGCCAATATTTCAGTAATTATTGAAACACTAACTGATCATAATAAACGATATTGTATGGCACAAACCTTTATACCGGCAATACAAGATGGCGATAAACGAGTATTAGTCGTAGATGGTGAACCCGTACCTTATTGTTTAGCAAGAATCCCATCAAAGGGGGAAACACGAGGCAACTTAGCCGCCGGTGGGCATGGTGAAGTTAGACCACTTAGCGAAACTGATTGGTATATTGCAAAAAGTATAGCACCAACACTAAAAGAGAAAGGTTTACTCTTTGTTGGCTTGGATATTATTGGTGATAAATTAACCGAAATTAATGTGACCAGTCCAACTTGTGTACTTGAAATTGAAGCCGAACACCCTACCTTATCTATTACTGGTATGTTAATGGATGCAATTGAATGCCGATTTAATAATAGAGCGCAAAAATGATTAGAGAATATCAACCTACAGATTTAAATAAAATCATGGAAATATGGTTACAAGGTAATTTACAAGCTCATGATTTTATAGTGCCTGAATTTTTTGAACAAAATTATGAATTAGTAAAATCATTAATCCCAATGTCAAAAATATATGTTCAAGATCTTGATGGTGTGAAAGGGTTCATTGGGTTAACCGAAAATTATATATCAGGGTTATTTGTTGAGCAAAATTTCCGAAATAAAGGAACTGGTAAAGCATTAATTGAAAAAGCCAAACAATATCATAATGAACTGTTTGTCCATGTTTATAAAAAAAACACGCATGCCATTGATTTTTACCTTGCTCAACATTTCGAAATTATTTCTGAATCAGTAAATGAAGAAACGAATGAAAATGAATTATTAATGCGCTGCAATGTAGAACATAAAGTTAAAATTGGCAAATGTGCATTATAATAATTATTATCGAAAACACAAAATTGTGAGCTTATGAATTTAAAAAATCATTTTATTATAGCGATGCCAACTATGCACGATGCTATATTTACTCGTTCGGTTGTGTATATTTGTGAACATAACCGCGACGGTGCTATGGGTATTATTATCAATAAACCTATTTTTGAACTTAATGTTGCCATCGTGCTTGATCGTTTAGAAATCACAGCAAAGAGAAACTGTGCCGAACTTGAGCATCCAGTTTTTGCTGGGGGACCAATGGCAGAAGAACAAGGCTTTATTTTGCACACGCCTCAATCAGGATTTTCATCAAGTATAAATATTTCTGATGATGTAATGATAACCACATCACTTGATGCGCTTAAAGCTATTGGCACACCCGAACAACCCAAAGATATGTTTCTTGCTTTAGGTTATTCAAGCTGGCAATCATTACAACTTGAAGCGGAAGTTGCTCGTAATGATTGGCTGGTTGCCGATGCCGATCCCAAAATTATTTTTGAAGTGGCTATTGAAGATCGATGGCAACAATCAGCTAAATCGCTTGGCATTAATATGAGTAATATTTCACACCAAATGGGTAATGCGTAATTCATGGCAACCATTATTGCATTTGATTTTGGCACCGTAAGTATTGGCGCAGCTATCGGTCAAGATATTACCAAAACGGCAAATCCACTTTGTTCATTTAAAGCACGTGATGGTATACCAAATTGGCAAGCAATAGAAAAAGTTTTACTTGAATGGCAACCGGATTTTTTAGTGGTCGGTTTACCATTAAATATGGATGGCACTGAACAACCGCTTACGGCCAGAGCACGTAAATTTGCTAATCGGTTACACGGTATGTTTGGTTATCAAGTTCATTTACAAGATGAGCGATTGTCTACCGTTGAAGCTAAATCACATATTTTCGCTTCGCGTGGTTATCGTGCTCTTGCAAAAGGACATGTAGATGCAACCTCGGCAATAATTATTTTAGAAAGCTGGTTTGAAAGCAATTCATAATGCCTTTTTCATGATTATTTTATAAATAATCCATCGCTAATAAATTTCATCCTTGCTAAAATAGCTGATACCTTTTTATTGTAAGGACTTTTTTCGTGTCAAACCAAAACTCCCTCAGTTATAAAGATGCTGGCGTCGATATCGACGCGGGTAATGAGCTTGTTAATCGCATTAAGAAAGTTGTAAAAGAAACTAAACGACCTGAGGTCATGGGTGGTCTGGGTGGTTTTGGTGCGCTTTGTGCAATTCCACAAAAATATAATCAGCCAATTTTAGTTTCTGGCACTGATGGTGTTGGTACTAAACTTCGTTTGGCGATGGATTTAAATCACCACGAATCAATTGGCATTGATTTAGTCGCGATGTGTGTTAATGATCTGATTGTACAAGGTGCTGAGCCATTATTTTTCCTAGATTATTATGCCACCGGTAAACTTAACGTTGACGTTGCTGCAACTGTTATCTCGGGTATTGCTGAAGGTTGCAAACAATCAGGTTGCGCTTTAGTCGGTGGTGAAACAGCCGAAATGCCGGGCATGTACCATGGCAATGATTATGATCTAGCCGGATTTTGTGTTGGTGTAGTTGAAAAAGCGGATATGATAGATGGCAGTAAAGTTCAGGATGGTGATGTATTAATTGCTTTGGCATCAAGTGGTGCACATTCCAACGGTTACTCATTAGTTCGTAAAATTATTGAAGTAAGTGGTGTAAATCCACTAACAGAATATCTTGATGACAAACCACTTGCTGAACATTTATTAGCCCCAACAAAAATTTATGTTAAATCAGTACTTGATTTGATTGCAAAAATTGAAGTACATGCGATAGTACATATTACCGGCGGTGGTTTTTGGGAAAATATTCCTCGAGTTCTACCTAACAATACTCAAGCTATTGTCTATGAAGCAAGCTGGCAGTGGCCTGCACTATTTAATTGGTTACAACAAGCAGGTAATGTCAGTCGTCACGAAATGTACCGCACTTTTAATTGCGGAGTTGGATTAATTATTGCTTTACCCAAAGCATTAGCAAATAAGGCTATTAATTTACTAACTAATAACGGTGAAGTAGCATGGTTATTAGGTGAAATTAAACAGTCATCATCTGCTGAGCGGGTAGTAATTAAATAGAATTAATTTATATTATCTTAATATTAAAAGATCTCTCGGATAAAATCTGAAAGATCTTTACTAAAACTGTTGCATACCGCTTTAATAAACGCAAGTTTGATATGAATGATAAAGCTATGTATAGGAAAAGGATAACTCACTAAATACTGTTCCACTTCACCTAGTTTTTCAATAATAATTGATAAACTATCAATTCTAATAACAATATCTATGCTAAAAAATTAACATAAAAATAACTAAAAGCTATCATACTTTCTGGTACAATAGCGCAAATTATTATAACTAAGTAATGTCGTAACACTATATAAAAACAAGGTTTTTTAATGATCATATCAGATGCTAATAGTGCGGTATCCTCCGTAGCTTATCGTGCAAACGAAGTCATTGCTATATATCCAATTACACCAAGCTCATCTATGGCCGAGCAAGCCAGTACTTGGGCGGAATTTAACAAACCTAATGTATTTGGTGATGTCCCTAAAGTTGTTGAAATGCAATCAGAAGCAGGCGCTATAGCAACAGTACATGGCTCATTAATGACAGGGGCACTTGCTACCTCGTTCACCTCCTCACAAGGTTTATTGTTAATGATCCCATCTTTATATAAAATAGCGGGAGAATTAACCCCATTTGTATTACACGTAGCAGCAAGAACGGTTGCCACACATGCATTATCTATTTTTGGTGATCACTCTGATGTAATGGCAGTAAGACAAACTGGATTTGCCATGCTTTGTTCCAGCTCAGTACAAGAAGCACAAGATTTAGCATTAATTTCACAAATTGCAACCTATAATAGCCGAGTGCCTTTTATTCATTTTTTTGATGGTTTCAGAACTTCGCATGAAGTTAATAAAATCCACCCTATTAGTGATGATGAAATTCATAATCTATTACCACATGAAGCCATTGCCGCATTTCGTTCCCGTGCATTAACACCAGATAAACCAATAATACGAGGAACCTCAGCTAATCCAGATACCTATTTTCAGTGTAGAGAAGCGATTAATCCTTATTATGATAAGGTTTATCAACATGTTGTTGAAGCAATGGCCGCTTTTGAAAAACAAACCGGCCGAAAATATCAACCATTTGAATATTATGGAGCTCATGACGCCGAACGCATTATTATCATTATGGGATCTGGTATCAGTACCACTAAAGAAGTGGTTGATTATTTACTACAAAAAGATGAAAAGGTTGGGCTCGTCATTGTTAGATTATATCGCCCTTTCTCTGCTAAACATTTTCTTGCTGTTATTCCAAATACCGTCAAAAAAATTGCCGTGCTTGATAGAACCAAAGAGCCTGGCGCACTAGCTGAACCATTGTATTTAGATGTAATGACGGCGTTTGCTGAGAGTTTGTCACACGGTGAACGAACTGATATGCCACAAATTATTGGTGGTCGTTACGGCTTATCTTCAAAAGAATATGATCCTCGTTGTGTATTGGCTATTTTCAATGAACTGACATTAAATCAGCCCAGACCTAGGTTTACCGTTGGCATTTATGATGATATCACCGGATTATCATTACCGTTACCTGATCAATCCATTCCACAAAAATCTGCCCTCGAAGCGCTATTTTATGGTCTTGGTAGTGATGGTACAGTTTCGGCTACCAAAAATAATATTAAAATTATTGGTGATAGCTCACCTTTTTTTGTTCAGGGATTCTTTGTTTATGACTCTAAAAAGGCGGGTGGATTAACGACTTCACACCTTCGAGTCAGTTTAGAACCAATTGATTCTCCGTATTTAATTACTAGCGCTCATTTTATCGGTTGTCATCAGGATCAGTTTATCGATAAATATCAAATTGTTGAGCAACTAAAAGATGATGGTATTTTCTTACTAAATACCCCATATAATAAAGAAGAGATTTGGCATCGACTGCCAAAAGAAGTCCAAGTTCAATTAATTAAAAAACGGGCTCACTTCTATATTATTAATGCAGCTAAAATCGCTCGTGAATGTAATTTAGGTGCCAGAATTAATACGGTAATGCAAGCCGCTTTTTTTCACCTTTCAGAGATCTTTAAAAATGACTTTAGTATTACGCAATTAAAAGAAGTTATTGCTAAGAGTTATAGCAGTAAAGGACAAGAATTGGTTGAAAATAATTGGAAAGCTCTTGATTTAGCCATTACCTCACTAGAGCAAATTCCACTTAGTTGTGTTGATCAAAGTAGCGCATCAAGACCACCTGTTGTACCCAATAACGCACCTGATTTTGTGAAAATGGTTACTGCAACTATGCTAGCAGGGTTAGGCGATAATTTACCCGTATCAGCTTTCCCTCCAGATGGTACTTGGCCAACAGGTACGACTAAATGGGAAAAACGTAATATCGCTGAAGCGATTCCAATTTGGCAACCTGAACTTTGTACTCAATGTAATCATTGCGCAGTAGCTTGCCCACATGCGGCAATTCGCGCTAAAGTCGTTACACCTGAGGATATGCTTAATGCCCCAGAATCATTAAGTTCACTCGAAGTCAAAGCTCGAGACATGAAAGGTCAACGCTATGTATTACAAGTTGCTCCCGAAGATTGTACTGGTTGTAATTTATGTGTTGAAGTTTGCCCATCTCGTGATCGTAATAACTTTGATATTAAAGCAATCAACATGCAACCTCGTATCGATAATCTTGAGACCCAACGCGCTAACTTCGAATACTTTATAGCATTGCCAGATCGTGACATCAAAACTCTTGAACGTATTGATATACGAACTTCACAGTTACTAACACCACTATTTGAATATTCGGGTGCTTGCGCAGGTTGTGGCGAAACGCCATATATCAAACTATTATCGCAACTTTATGGTGACCATTTAGCCATTGCTAATGCCACTGGTTGTTCATCGATTTATGGTGGAAATTTACCATCAACCCCTTATACTACCGATCGTAATGGTCGTGGACCTGCTTGGGCGAACTCCTTATTTGAAAATAATGCCGAATTTGCATTAGGTTATCGTATTACTTATGATCAACATAAAAAACGCGCGCAACGTTTGCTTGGACATCTTGCCGGTGAAATTTCACCAGAAATTATTATTAATTTACAATCAGCCGATTGTTCTATTGATGAAAAGCGTAACCAAATTGTAATGTTACGAGAACAAATAGCCCATAACAATTCACCTGAGGCAAAGCAATTGATGCAAGATGCTGATTACCTGATTGATAAATCTGTCTGGGCAATTGGTGGTGATGGTTGGGCCTATGATATAGGCTTTGGTGGACTTGATCATGTAATGAGCTTAACGGATAATGTCAATATCTTAGTATTAGATACCCAATGTTATTCAAATACTGGAGGACAACAATCCAAAGCAACGCCAATGGGCGCGGTGTCTAAATTTGCTGACTTGGGCAAACATAAAGCACGCAAAGACTTAGGTTTTAGTGTGATGATGTACGGTCATGTTTATGTAGCACAAGTAGCTTTAGGTTCACAGCTCAATCAAACACTCAAAGCCTTGCAAGAAGCTGAAGCCTATGACGGACCATCATTAGTTATTGCTTATAGTCCTTGCGAAGAACATGGGTACGATCTAGCTAAATCACATGAACAGATGAAAGATTTAGTTAAATCAGGATTCTGGCCACTTTATCGTTATGATCCTAGACGTATGCTAGAAGGCAAACCGGGCTTAGTACTAGATTCAAAATCACCAAATAGTGAAGCATTATCTGGTATATTGCTTAAAGAGCAACGATTCCGTCGTCTAGAAACATTGGAACCAGCAATTGCCAATACTTTGCATGAGCGTTCGACCAAATTGGTTAATTCGAAGTTTAAATTATTACAACTATTGTCGACATACTCAAATATCGAACCACCCGCCGACAGTTAATATCTATCAATAAGTTATCTATTATAGATTTTCTGCAAAAACTAACTTTAGTGAACAAACTAAAGTCAGTTTTTGCGTTGATTTTTGAGCATCTAACACTGATGTAGTGTAAATATCCCCTCAAATAGTACAGCAAACAAATAGGAAAATTCGCTATGATAAAAGCAAAAAAGGATTTGTATATGGAAAAAAAGACAGAGCATCAATTGTATCTATTTTAAAAGAAGCTGAAGCCGGCATTCCAATTAAGGAGCTTTGCCGAAAATAAGCCATAGGAAACTCAACTTTTTATAAATGACGAGAAAAATACGGCGGTAGTGTTCAATAACTGGGCAGAAGCACACGGCACAACTATAGATTACATTAATCCGGGTAGTCATTACAAAATGACTTTTTTGCAATGGAATCGAAATATACGCCAGAACCAAATGCAATACAAATTACTCAATGGAATTTGATAATATTGAATTTACATTTGGTAACTAACATTACTGATATTGTCGTTATTTATAAATAAGATATTAGGCATATATACCAGTTATGTTTTGGCGATATTATCAGAAAAATGCAATTAAGCTTTAGCGATATGCTTATGTTAATTTGCGAGTTAAACTTAAGCTTTCAACCTAATGATTAAGCACATTGACGAAAATAATATTGAAAAATATATTCTATTTTAGTTTATTTACAAAATAGCTTTTTTCCTCGTCCTTAAATATATCACAACAGATATAATTAATAATGAACTCTATAATAATAGCCAAATAAGCAAGTAACAGGCAACCAAAGAGTATTATAAAAGTATATTGACATTTTGAAGGTATTGTCGTGATAAAGGTGTTATCTGAAAACCAAACGTATCCCAAACAACAAATAGCTAAAGCACAACAAATAAACATCCAACCAAGAGCCATTTTTGTCATTATATTACCTCATCGGGGTCAATTTTTATTTTCTCAAGAATAGTTGCATTAAAACTTGCCCTTTTTTCACCAATAACCATTTGTTTACTGTCAATGTGAATGGCATATTCAATTGCGAAAGCTAAAGCTACCCAGTAATCACACTCACCAGAAATACCAAATGTTGAACTTATATTATAAATATTTTCCATTAAACATAATTTATCAGCATATCGAGTTAAAACCTTTACATTAGCATCAGTAGATAGATTAGTTAACCAAATAGCACCAAAATAATCTTTATTATTTTCATTTTTGTCTAATTCTCCCCATAATTCAGCATGTTTAAGCACATGATCTAGTTGTTCCCCTTCTTCAGTACGATGCAAAGCAACAACAACTGATTTGTTTTGTTGTATATAATGAATAGTACTTGGTTTGTCGATAAGATTTTTACCTAAAAAGATCATGCTCGTCATTGATTCAGCATTACATGAAGTTGGGGAATCAAATAAATATAAATTAATACAACATAATAAGTAATCATCAGTTGCTGAATCATCGAGCCAGCTATCAAGAAAAATAGAGCTTTGTTTGGCTTCAATCACTTGCCAAGAGTCAAATAAAGTGGTATCCCCTAGTTTTTGCTGCCAAATTATTTTTATATCTTCAGTAGATATAGGTGCATCTATAAATAGGCGTATATGTTTTCGAACCTTATGGAAGGTTTTATGGTTTAAAATAGGTAATATGTTTTGTATATTTTCAAATAATTTATCTATTTTTAAAATAAAATCATTTGGTTTTAAATTATCGAATTGAAATCTTGAATAAATAATTGAATCTTCATAACCATTAGAAGTGTTTACAGCACGAGCATCAAGAGATATTAGGTTACTTACCAATCCTTGCGCATGGTTTGCATCACCAAATTCAGAACTTAATTGATTAAAAATAACATAAAGTGGTTTTTGTCCATATTCGATAAGTTGTTGTTTTCTCTCTTCACGTAATTCATTCCAACTCTCAGCATAGATTTCTTTACATCCTCGAAAAAATAACCAACAACTAAAAAATATAAACCAACTTATTATTGAAAAACAGATGGCAATAATAATATGTTCTACAGCTAAATTACGATTAATTTGCATAATACATATCAAAAGCAAACCGATTATAATAAATACAATTAAAGTAATGCACCAAAATAATTGAGATAACCCTTTGTTTAATCTTATCGGTTCGGGTAAGGAATTTAAATTTATAGCCATTAATTAATTTTACCAAAATTAGTAAGTGACGAAATTAAAGTACAACCACATGCAGTTTTATGTCCATGAAAAGCGACCGGTTTACCCTCTTCGATAAATTGAGGATCTCCTTCTATTATAGGATTAACGCCATGTCCTTTTATTGGGCAAGTAACCATATCACCCATTCGAGCTACTCCTTTTGTAAATACAATCAGCTTTGATGAGGCCGTAATGACTTTCCCACCATGGCTTGTTGCGTCTCCTAGTTGTATAACATTTTTCATTGTTTAATTCCCTTTAAGTATTATTAATGGTAAAAAATTTATTCAAAAGCAAAATAAGCTAATAATCCACTCTTCAAGATCTAACCGAGCTACAACTTTGTATTTTTTTATTGTTATCATCTTGTTTTTTTATTCAAGCAGTAACTTTTTGGTATCAAATAATGTCTTTTATGACTATGCGTTTGCTATGTTATTGATCCAACAACTATCGATTGCCATGTTCCAAAAATCCATTCCACTTGTTGATTAATATATTATTTTATTTTCCCATTTAATGATTACTTACTTTCCTCACTTGGTTGGTGATGTTCTAAGTAGAAATCAAAAAGTCCATATTCAAAGTCATCAGGAAATAAAGGTAGTTCTCTATCATAAAATTGTTGATTGTTAATTTCACTATCCTTGAATAAATCTGTGGTATGGGTAACTTGACCTTTTTCATCAAGGTATTCGTTTTTTATAACGTTTCTATTATTTTGTACCGACAATGTAATATGATTAGTTTTCACTCCTTTATTATTAAATCTTTCATAGATTGCGTTAACTTCACCTTCTTTCACTTCACCTATTTTAATAAATTTAAATGTACGGATAATAATGCCACTACCATTTTTGATAGTTTGATAACTTGGATAATAATCACCATTTTCATATCGGGTTTCGATAAGCATGTCCTGCAAAACAGGGCTTTGAAGCACATTTAATTTACTGGCAATTAACGTATTGTTATTATATTCAAATTGATATGCTACTTTTATGATACGTGTTTTTTGTACAATTGAGATAATTTTACCCATCTCTTTTTCCACACGAATATAACCTGGCAATGCAACTGCTTGCTCTACATTGTCTAATGGTTGTAATTGTCCGTTATCCGCCATCGTAAAAAAATAGATATTGTTTTCTAATGGTTTAAATTGTTCTAAAGGCAAGATGATTGGGGATTGTTGCCATTTTTCTTTGATAAGGGTTTTATACTGGTAATTCTCACCCACTTCAAATTTAATTAAATCACTGTATTTCTCTTTGGGTTGCTGATTTTCGGCCTCAATTAAGCTTAATGGTGACTGATGAGGGAAGTTTTTATAGCGATCATTAAAAAAATTAGGATATGGCAGTTTATTATAATAAGTTTGATTTGGCTTAATGCCCAAAAATTTTGCTCGGTTTATCGCTTCGCTATCCCACTGTGTGGTATTGATATCAAAGGTATGTCTAAATAATGAATCGGTTACAGTAATATTGCTTTTTTCTACATCCATAATTAAGGTATTATAAGGATGAGCTTCTTCCAAACTCTGACCTGAATAAAAATTTTCATCAGGCTTGTGATTTATAGTTTCGATTACTTCCCCCCGCTGATTTAATCGCTGATTTTCAATCCTAGGGTAAGGTTTTATAGATTTATCATAATAGATAACATGATTGGTTTTAATGCCCTGATTATCAAAATACTCTTCTATACTTTCAATGCCATCTTTTTCAAGATAGCTAGATTGCATGGTTTGTCCGGTCAATATATTTTTTCTATTACTTTTTATACATTTCCCGTTTTCATCGTAAAATTCTTCACGAAAAAATATTAATTGTTGATTATTACCATACTTTTTCAATACTGTATGTTTTAAATTATGGTTTGGCCAGTAATCATAAACAAAGTGGGTAATGGATACTAACGGCCTTTTTTGGATACTAATGACTACGCCATTTTTCTTTTCAACCCGTAAATAGCAAGGTAGCTCAAATATATCTTCAAATTTCTCTTTTTTTTGTAATTGATTATTTTTATCGAAAATATAAAAATGAACACCATCATCAAGGGCTTGAAACGCATCAGTAGGGTATAATATTTCAATGATATTTCGTCTTCTGTTTAATACATCTTGATATTGATAATGATTATTTAATTTGATCTGGGCAATATTTTGTCTTGCTATAGAGAACATACTTGGATCTGTTTCTAAAGCATTATTAATTGCTAAAAATAGTTTTTTTCGTGGAAAACTATATTCTTTATTTAGAATATCACTAAAATCATACTGAAAATAGGTTTTATTGGGTTCAATAGCTTGAGCTTTTAATTGGTTAATAATAGCCGTTTGGTTATCCATTACTGTCTGTGCGTAAGCAGATTGAATAACCAAAAAGCAAAAGACCATAGCCCGTCTAACTATTTTTAATCTATTTTCCATATTTTAACTTTCCTAAATAGGGCGTTTGCGCCGAATATTTGCGATTATCTAGCATAACCGTACAATGACACCTTACTTAACTTCTTCTCTTTCATTGTGTTACTTTAGTTATTGTTTATAGATTACTGATTAATATATTATTTTATTTTCCCATTTAATGATTACTTACTTTCCTCACTTGGTTGGTGATGTTCTAAGTAGAAATCAAAAAGTCCATATTCAAAGTCATCAGGAAATAAAGGTAGTTCTCTATCATAAAATTGTTGATTGTTAATTTCACTATCCTTGAATAAATCTGTGGTATGGGTAACTTGACCTTTTTCATCAAGGTATTCGTTTTTTATAACGTTTCTATTATTTTGTACCGACAATGTAATATGATTAGTTTTCACCCCTTTATTATTAAATCTTTCATAGATTGCGTTAACTTCACCTTCTTTTACTTCACCTATTTTAATAAATTTAAATGTGCGGATAATAATGCCGTCAGCATTTTTGATGACTTGATAAGTTAGCATAGAGTCACTATTTTCATATTTGGTTTCGATAAGCATGTCCTGAAAAACAGGGCTTTGCAGCACATTTAATTTACTGGCAGTTAACGTATTGTTATTATATTCAAATTGATATGCTACTTTTATGATGCGTGTTTTTTGCACAATGGAGATAACTTTCCCCATCTCTTTTTCCACACGAATATAGCTTGGCAATGCAACTGCTTGCTCTACATTGTCTAATGGTTGTAATTGCCCGTTATCCGCCATTGTAAAAAAATAGATATCGTTTTCTAATGGTTTAAATTGCTCTAAAGGTAGGGAGAGGGGGGTTTGTTGCCATTTTTCTTTGATAAGGGTTTTATACTGGTAATTCTCACCCACTTCAAATTTAATTAAATCACTGTATTTCTCTTTGGGTTGCTGATTTTCGGCCTCAATTAAGCTTAATGGTGACTGATGAGGGAAGTTTTTATAGCGATTATTAAAAAAATTAGGGTATGGCAGTTTATTATAATAAGTTTGATTTGGCTTAATGCCCAAAAATTTAGCCCGGTTTATGGCTTCGCTATCCCACGGTGTGGTATTGATATCAAAGGTATGTTTAAATAATGAATCGGTTACAGTAATATCGCTTTTTTCTACATCCATAATTAAGGTATTGTAAGGATGCGTTTCTTCCAAACTCTGACCTGAATCAAATATTTCATCTGGTTTGTTATTTGTCGTTTCGATTACTTCCCCTCGTTGATTTAATCGCTGATTTTCAATCCAAGGGTAAGCTTTTTTAGATTTATCATAATAGATAACATGATTGGTTTTAATACCCTGATTATCAAAATACTCTTCTATACTCTCAATACCATCTTTTTCAATATCAGTGTGTTGTAAGGTTTGCCCGGTCGCTATATTTTTTTCATTACTTTTTATGCTTTTCCCGTTTTCATCGTAAAAAAATTCATAAAAGAATATTAATTGTTGATTATTATTATACATTTCCAATACTGTCTGTTTTAAATTCTGGTTTGGCCAATAATCATAAACATAGTGGGCAATGGCCGTTAACGGTTTTTTTTGGATACTGATGACTACGCCATTTTTCTTTTCGACCCGTAAATAGCAAGGTAACTCAAATATATCTTCAAATTTCTCTTTTTTTTGTAACTGATTATTTTTATCGAAAATATAAAAATGAACCCCATCATCAAGAGCTTGAAACTGGTCAGTAGGGTATAGTATTTCAATGATATTTCGTCTTCTGTTTAATACATCTTGATATTGATAATGATTATTTAATTTGATCTGGGCAATATTTTGTCTTGCTATAGAGAACATACTTGGATCTGTTTCTAAAGCATTATTAATTGCTAAAAATAGTTTTTTTCGTGGAAAACTATATTCTTTATTTAGAATATCACTAAAATCATACTGAAAATAGGTTTTATTGGGTTCAATAGCTTGAGCTTTTAATTGGTTAATAATAGCCGTTTGATTATTCATCGTTATCTCCGCGTGTGCAGGTTCAATATTGATTATTATGCCTACTATAAAAAATAGAAAGTAAATTTGTCGAATGTTTTTCATATATTCCTTAATATTTCAAATGAGTTAGCGGACTTTATATGCTATAATATTCCGGTAATTGGATATGTTACTTAACTTGTTTATTAGTTTTCTTCTTTCCTCATATTTTGAATTACGATGTCCCTTTTCATTTAAAGATATTTTATATTGCTTAAAATATGGATCGAGATTTTTTCCTATACAATCAATATCAGCCAAATTGCATTTTGCTAATAACAGATATAAGAAAGTATGGCAATTGGTTTCATCATAATTTTGGTAATTAAAACTCCATTCATCTTTGAAGCTTTTAGCAAAATCTCTAATTTCCGTTATTATTTGTTCATCTGTTCTTGAATCCCCTGGTAATAGGTAGGGATTAGTTGTAAAGTCAATTTTATCTAGATGAAATCGACCGTTTTGATGAGCGTCAAAGGGTCTTATTGAAAGATCGTTATTTTCTTCACGTCTACCTGCTTCGCGTTCTTCTATTTTAGATAATATTTTATCCTTATCATTATTTCTTCTAAGTTCACAATCACCATTAAAAAAACCGTTACCTTTTAAAGTTTTCCATGATTTTGTGAAGTATAAAGCTTCATCTGGATACCAACCATAACTTTCACGAAAACCATTGGCTTTTTTACATATTCCATTTAACTTAGGCAGTTCCTTTTCCGTTAATTGTTCTTTTCTTGCCTTTTCCATAAATTCATCGGTTTCATCCTCATCACTATGAATAATTTCAATCCAATAATGTCCAGGGACTACAAAGTTATGAATTAGGATTCTGCGTAATACAATATTTTCTAAAATTCTAACTCCATTTTTAATTTTGGTTTCTATAGATTGCTTGTTATCTTTAGTGGTTGTAATAGCCTTATTCGAATTCCAACCTAGCTGCCGACGAGTAGTTAGAGCCTCCTGCTTTTCATCAATGAAAGTCATAATTTTTTTCTCTAATTTGTTTTATACCTAAATGTCATTTCTGCTTCTTCATATCCCGATGACACTATTTGAGCTTTTCCTTGCGCATCAGTTTTACCTTCTGCAATTATTTGATTATCTTTATTTAAAATCTGATATTCTCGGTTAATAATTGGTTTGTCAGTACCTTCCTCGACTAAAATAAATTGTTTAATATAAGGAGATAACGGTTGCTGTTTAGGGAAAGAATAAAGCGTTGGTAACATTTTTTGGGGACCAGAATATGGAAAAGATTGTGCGCCATGCTTAATAATACCAGGTGCATAAAGTTCAATATTGCCGTCAGCAAGACGAATATACGCACCACCACAAGCTATGGTTAGCTCTTTTTTGGCGTTAATATCAATTTTATTGTCATTACTCACTATTTTGAGCGTTTTATCGGCTATTATTTCGATATCGCTATTATGTGCCTGCAATTGGACTTTCGCTTCACCACTAAATAACTTAATATCTTGTTTAGCAAATACTGAGTAATCTTTACCAGCGCTAACATGAACTGAGTTATTGGCTGCAATATTGGTATCATGTTTACTGGTAAGTAGGATATTTTTTTCAGCATATTGATAAATACTATCAGGTGTCACCGCAGCTATACCTTTTGGGCTAGATAAAACCATACTTGGCTGAGTAAATGACAAATTATCGTCGATTTCTGTCACTGTGTAGTTGACGAAAAAATTAAAACTAGCTGCACCTTCTAATTTACCAGAACGATGGCTTTCAGCACGTTTAGATAGCCTTTCTGATACACTTAAACCAGTTTTTAATAATCTTGCTGTTTCATCACCATCTAAACTGGCTTTTTTTACACCCTAATTACCCTCTCGTTTATAGGATGTTACATAGACTCCTTTACCCGCTCGTATTGCTCCCCATTGATCGGTACGCAATTCAAAACCTTCACCTCGTTGCGTTTTACTATTATCAACTAAGTGACCTAGATTAAGTTGCGTTTTACCATATTCGGTAGCGAGTTTGATATGCTCTTCACCACGTTTATCATCCATGCGTAACTTATTATTAGCCGGGGTACGAATTACGTTGCGATGTTTATTAATTGTAGTTACAAGGTCAGGATGAGAACTATCATGCATAGCATGCGAAATATAAGGTCGATCAGGATTCCCATTGGTGAATGCGACTGCTACTTCCGTCGAATCTAAAAGTGGGAAATGGAAACCATAGGTATTACCTGAATAAGGTTTGGCGAGCCTTACCCATAAACTCTCTTCACCTTTCTTCCAATTTTTTAAATCAAAATTGAATTTAATACGATAGCGACCTTGGGTATCAATATAACTGTATGTGTCATTATTCGGACTGGTGACTCTAGCGGGTAACGTGCCACTTATCTGTGGCCACGGCAAAGGAGCAGGACGATAAGGTTTAAGCACGTCAAATGGTATAGCGGTAAAATGTGTATGATAAGCTGCGGTTCGATCGGCATGACAATGTGTCGAAATAATGATAATACCGTCTTTAATTTCCTTAATTGGGCATTCATCAATAATAAGATGCTTTCCAGGTGCAAGTTGAAAGTCATTACATTCACCATAGATTAACAATTGTTCAGTAATATACCACTGATGGCGGATATGTGCATACCAATTACCACTTTCAACTGTTTGAATATCACCAAGTGTTTTATGTTGTTCTTCATAACGATAATCATCACCGCGGGTTGTGATGTCTTTTGCTTGACTATTATTAGTGGCATAAAGATCATTATCAGCCATTCGATAGTTGTAGTCATTAATACTTACCTGAGTAGGTTGTGTTTTACTGCTGAATTGTAAATTCCAAACGCTATGACGATGGCTATCATTTAAACCACTTGGTTGCTTGATAATTAAATTACTGCTATTTTCCAATCCTTGCTCATAATCACTAATTACCATTACATCACAATGATGTTTGGGATGAGTTTCAAAATAAAACCAGATACCTACATCTGCAAGTAAACGTTTAATAAAAGTTAAATCGCTTTCCTGCCATTGTGTAATAAACTCTCTTGTCGGGTAAGTATTGTTCAAAACAAACCGAAAATCTATGCCAGTAAGACCATGATTACGCAATATTTCTTCAACAACATCAACAACACTTTTATTTTGAAAAATTGCACTTTGATGATTATTAGCTAATAGCCCAACACGAGGTTCAAGTAAAACTCGATAATGTGCTTCATCTTCGCTCATCGAAACTAAACTAAATTCAGTAATTACACCATATAAAGTCTTGGGTTTATCTAAAATATCAAGTGAACTAATTCTATTAAGCTGCAATGGTAAGTTATGTGGATGCGTAGTAAGTGAAGCAGTTTGACTTAATACTGAATCAATAGAAATCGATTTATTGGGACTAGTAAAATCAATGAAATACTTCCATGGTTGGTTTAACTCTTCTTTACCTTCCAGTGATAATACGGAAATACTTGATGAAGCATCAAGTTTATCAAATGAAAGTGAGTAATTATTAAGGGCAGTGTTTTTGGTTAACGAAGAAAGACCATCGGCAAATTGTTCCATTATACTCATATTTTATATCCTTATTTTGTTCTTATAATATTAGTTATCGACTTCCAAAAACATGGTAAAGATAAACTGAACTATATATAACCAAGATACACATTTTTTTTGAGTAGTCAATACCTTTTTGAGAGACAATTATAAACAGCAATAGCGTTGTAATTAGCGCGCATAAAAGCCTTATTTCTATAGAAAGGCTAGCATAACGACGACCAATAAAAGAGGAACGGAATCGTAAAACACGAGATTTTTAATCTAACCTGTCGGGGGATTTTACTAATATCGATTAAAACATAGCTTATTTTTTATATACAAATTATTTAATCATTAATTTATCAGTAACCATAAAATGATCATCCAATTAAGTCACAATGAAAAAATTGAAAAGATAATTTTTGATCTTCTAAATCTTGAATTGAATACTTAATTCGATCTAATCCATTATTTAATTCGATTATTTGTAAATGCATAAATTGAATTAATCCTCCCCCTATATTTTTGATTTTTAAATTACTGATATCATAAAAATATAGCGATACGTTTTCAAAAGACCGCGGATCGTTACTTAACGTAAGCAATAAATTATATTTAAAACTGTTTAATTCAATATCCAATTGAAAATTGGTTAAACAATTGTTATTAAACAATATTCTATTTAAATTATCTAATGTTCTCATTTTTTCATCTGTAAATTAAGATTAATTTCTCTTTTTTAATCAAATTAAAAGCAAAATGGTAACTGTAGAGTGTTATTCAAAGCATGATAAATAATTTTGATTATTGGATAAAGCACCTCACCTTTGCCAGTTGGGGCACATTGGTAATTAACAGAACCCATATACAAGATATTACTGACGTTATAATACATATTATATAATTTATTTACTTTATTTATACCTTAGACAACAGCTTTTTAAGCTTTAACAATTACATTGGGTTATAACAATCGACGATTAAATTATGATATATTCAATTAAAAGATTAAATGCTATTAATTTGATTAATATTGATTTTTAATGATTTAATTACGCTATTATCTCTATTAAAATAACTAATGCCCTAATATCAATAATAACGTATCTGAATAATGGTTACAGATTGTTGCAAATGTGCCCTATTATTTAGTTAAGGTGAGTTTTAAAATAGTAAACGTGTGAATTCAGATTCAGTTTTAGCATTAATTATTTTTTCTAAGCGATTATCTTCTTCAAGCCACGATATTAGTTCAGAAATTGCGTCTAAATGTTTATCGTTATCGCCAGCAGCTAACATAATAAATAAAGAAACCGGTTCACCTTCGGGGAAAACAACTGGATTTTTGCATTTTAATAATGAAAATTTAGTTTCTAAACACAATACACCATTTTCAGACCTTGCATGAGGTAAAGCAAATTCATCGGCAATGATAAAATAAGCGCCTATTTTCTTAACATTATCGATAATAGCTGTTATGTATCTTTGCTCAATATATTTTTTATTAATAAGTGGGTCACCCACTAATTGGATAGCCGATTCCCAATCTAATGTTTGTTCGGTAAATTGCCAATTTTGTTCAAAAAGGAAATGTAGATGTTTAGACATAATAAACCTTTAAATTTTAAATATTTTGCTTTAAATTCATTTACTTACTTTTAGTATGGTCATTAATAACGTAAAAAAATGGCTACAAAGGTTTTCCTCTGTAACCACAAAAGTTTTATGCAATAGTTTTCAAAAACTGTTCACAAATATTATTACCACTTATTCCATATTTTTCTTTTAACTGACTGCTTTTTCCTGATTCAGTAAAAGTATCTGGTACACCAATCCTGATAAGAGGTTTTAAAATTCCATTTTGCATACTCTGTTCAGCAATTAATCCTCCGATTCCACCATTTATACTATGATTTTCAATGGTTATTAATATATTCACTAAATTACATAATTTAATAAATTTTTCTTGGTTAAATGGCTTAATACAAGCTAAATGAATAAGTTTACCTTTGTAACCAAGCGAACTTAGTTTATTGTATCCATCATTAGCTTGCTCATAACTAGTCCCCTCAAAAATAATAGCAAAATCATTGCCGTCATCTATAATTGCACCAATATCGCTTACTCTAGGAACTTTTGTTTTGTCTCGAACCGGCATTGGTTCTCGTGCTACTCGAATGTAAACCGGACCATTAATTTTTGCAGCTTGTTCAAAAGCATCAAAAACTTCATCAGCATCAGCTGGTGATAAAACAGTTAAATTTGGTAATACCCTAGTTAATGCAATATCTTCTAAGGCATGGTGTGATGCACCATCAAATCCTCCATCCACACCCGGATGGGTACCAACAATTTTAATATTGGCATTGGCATAACAAGATTGCCTTAGCTGTGTCCATACAGTACCGGTAGCAAAAATAGCAAAATCAATAAAGAAAGGAATTAAACCTTCAAATGATTGACCTGCTGTAAAACTTAATGCCGAAGCTTCAGCTATACCCATTTCGAAAAAACGTTCCGGATAGATTTTTGCAAACTGATCAGCTCGAGTTGAACTAGCTAAATCACAATCAATGACAGTTATAGGATAATTTTTTTCAGCTAATTTAATTAATGCTTTACCAATCAAATCTCGTGGCGCTTTCATCTCTGTCATTGTAAATCCTCCATAGCTTGTTTGTATTGTGCATCTGTTGGTGTTTTAGAGTGCCAATCACCATTATTTTCCATAAAACTGACTCCTTTCCCTTTAATAGTATGCGCTAAAATAGCAATCGGCTTCCCTTTGCAATGATGAGAATAAGCAAAACCATCAACCACTTGTTGCATATCATTACCATCAAGTAATTCTATGACAAACCACCCAAAAGCACGCAGTTTGTCAGATAATGGTTCTAAACCACATACGGAGTTAACCTCATCATGAGATGATAATTTGTTATAATCAATAACCGCGACTAGGTTATCCATTTTCATATGAGCTGCTTGTTGAAGTGCTTCCCAAATTTGTCCCTCATGCATTTCACCATCACCAATGATTGCATAAACTCTGTTAGGATCTTTTTGTAATTTTTTTGCTGCGGCCATCCCTAATGCAATAGATAACCCTTGTCCTAATAAGCCAGTATTAGCATCAACTTGTGGTACTGTTTTAATATTGGGGTGACCTTGTAATCGTGAATCAATATTGCGGAAACGACTTAATTCATCTTCTTTAATCAATCCTAACTGGTAAAGTAAGGCGTACTGAATGGCAACCGCATGCCCTTTACTCATAACTAGGCGAGATCTTGGCCATTGATTAAAATTAATTTCATTATGGTAAAGATAAGTCATGATGTCAGTAATTGATAAAGCCCCACCCGGGTGCCCTGCACCCGAACGATATATCATTGTGACAATATCACGCCTTGCTTGTTTAGCTGACGTTTTTAGCTGTTCAATATTCATTATTCCCTCACTTATATTTAATAACTTTCAAACTTAACATTTAATCAGTACCTTTAGTTTGCCATCCGGGTTGCCAGATATAGCTTGTTTAAAGGCTTTATCGGCATCATCCAAAGAAAATATGTGTTCATAGATGATTTTAGATAAATCAGCTTGTACTTCACTTAAACTTAATAGTTTTGCCGTGTTATTTAGATCCTCTGGGGTATACATATGGCTTGAAATAACCGTTATTTCGGACGATTGTATCTCATGTAAGGTAATACTATTGCCTCGGGAATACTGAGCAATAATAACGAGATATTCTGGTTTTCTTTGCGATTCAATGATTTCGTCTAGCACTTTTCTAACACCAGAACATTCGAAAATAATAGGTCTAATGTTTGAATCTAAAATATCAACCTCTGAGATACTGCTTTTTACACTAAAGCCTAATTGATTAAGCAATGCCACTCTAGATTGATTATTTTCTACAATAACTGGCTTGAGATTGTGGACATGTTTTAAGACTAATCCGGTAACCACTCCAATAGTACCACCACCAGTGATTACAATAGGATGATCCTTTAACGGGATTGTTTTTAACAAATTAACAGCATGATAACCCACTGCTAAAGGCTCAAATGTTGCGGCTATTTTCATATCAATTTTATTATCTAATTTTACTAATTGATTAAGATCTATTGATATATATTCAGCCAACGTACCATCCAATCTAAACCCCATTACTCGCCGATTTACTCGGCAAATATTCGGCAATCCATTTTTACAATTAATACATTCACCACAACCAACTAACGGATTAATTGCAACATTGTCCCCCACTGCCAGACCTTTACTATTAGGAGATATTTGCGAAATAACGCCAACGGCCTCATGCCCTTGTATAAAACCTGTTGGTGGTTTTAATGATGGGTGCATCCCTAAATAGAAATGAGTATCTGAACCACAAATGCCACTGTAAGAAATTTTTACAATTGCATGTCCTTCTGTCAGTGAGGGCATAGGAAGATCCATAACCTCTGCTTTTTTTATTTCAGTTATTTTTAGTGCTTTCATATTGCATCTCTTGATTAAGATAGTTATAAAATTCGATATTTTTTAATAAATTCACTAGTGAAATTTAAGATAAAGCGGTTTTTATGTGGTCAATTAATTCATCCAATTTAGGATCGCCAATATAATTTTTGATACTAATAATTGGTTGTTTTAATGTATGACTCGCTCGTTCAACTAATCGTTCTTGAATAATGACGATATCAGCGTCTTGCGGAACATTTTCAATTGAAAAATGCTTCACAATGATGTCTTTATCTACACCTCGCTCTTTTAACAGTTTTTTGAATCTGGTTGCACCCATAGCACTTGAGCCTGCTCCAGCATCACAAGCAAAAGCAATAAAGTTAATATTTTGCAGATCTAAATTTTGCTCTTCACCTGACGGCTTATTCACAAATTGCACATCTGCTTTAGCTTTTAAATAAGCGGCATTAGATCCTTCTAGTTTGGTATCAATAACATCTTGTTTTGAACTTGAGAAGTCTTCATCTTTTTCACTAATAGGACTGATCTTAAGAAGTAAACTACAACCGATAAACGAAACTAATGCGGCAGCGCCAATACCACAGACTGTGGCTAAATGTTTACCTGGAGGGGTAAGCGCTAGAAATGCAAAAATGGAACCTGGCGTAGCACCAGCTACTAAACCTGCATGCATTAATGAAAAAACCATAATCCCAGCTGCAGAACCTAACATTAATGGAAAAATCATTAACGGACGCATATAAACATAAGGGAAATACATTTCATGAATACCGCCAAAGAAATGAATAATTGTGGCGGCAGGCGCTGACTTTTTACTCATCCCTTTACCAAAGAAGCAAAATGCTAATAACAAACCTAAACCAGGACCTGGGCTTGCAAATACCATAAAGTAGATAGATGAACCATTAACTAAAGCATCTTTCATACCCAACTGGTAAAAAATAGCCTGATCAATTGCATTATTTAGGAATAAAACCCGAGTAGGTTCTATCAATAGTGCTAGCGAAGATAAATAACCTGTTTGTAATAATGCATCAATAGCAGCAGCAATAATATTAGTAATGGATAACATGAATGGGCCAATAAAATAGTAGCCTAAAATAGCTAGCCCCATACCTAAAAAACCTAATGCAAAATTTTGAATAATATTTTCAAATCCATTTGGTAACCTATTTTCAAGCAATTTATCTAATTTTTTGCTGCAATAACCACCTAAAGGCCCCATTGCCATTGCTCCAAGTAACATAGGGATATCTGAACCAACTACGATCCCCATAGTTCCAACAGTACCAATTATTGCACCCCGTTTACCACCTACCATATCCCCACCGGTATAACCAACAAGCATCGGTAACATGTAAGTAATCATAGGACTAACTAAACTACCTAGTTGTTCATTAGGTACCCAACCAGCCGGAATAAAAAGTGCGGTAATAAAGCCCCAAGCCATGAAAGCACCAATATTAGGTATTACCATAGCCGTAAGAAATCCACCAAAACTTTGAATTTTAGCTCTCAATGATAATTTTTTATTCATCGAAAATCTCCTCAAAAACAAATAATATAGTCATATTTATTATGTATATCCATAATAAATAGGCTGTATGATAATATTTAATAATATAAAACATGTATATATATTTATATTTAAAATGTTAAGCTAATCACACTTTTATTTTTATATTTTTATGAATATACATATTTAAAAGAATTACCACTCCTTTCTTTATCAAAGAATCGTGATTAATAAACGAGATACAATAACTATCTTGAAATGATGGAAATCATCAATTTCTTGCAGAAATGTCGATATGTGCTTATTCTTGAATAAAATTATCTATAAAAACTAATTGAGGAAAAAAATGAGTGGTAACATAACAATTAAACAACAGAAAGTTATCAATTACATTACTCGTCTTATTGAAGAGAAAAATCTAGCTGCTGGTGAAAAAATAGATACTGAAGTCAATATTGCCAAAATTCTAGATGTTACTCGAACCACTGTAAGAGAAGCAACCAGACATCTTTTAGAAGAGGGATTAATCTACCGGGTTAGAAAATCAGGACTGCATGTCGGCTCTTTTGAAAGGAATATTAATTTAACGGGTAAATTTAATGTAATTTCTCATTTTGATTATCAAGCTAAAAAGCAAGGCTATAAAGGTTCCAGAAAGGTATTATCAGCAAGTATTATTCCGGTCCCAAATGAACAAATAGCGAATTCACTTAAATTAAAACGCACTGACTTTGTCTATAAAATTGTTAGGCTTATGTTTTTTGATGATATTCCTGTATCAATTGAATTTACATTAATTCCAACATATTTGTTTAATCAGTTTGAATTTAGTCAATTGGAAATATCAAAATTTGGTTATATTGAAGAGATGACTGGAAAAAAAGTTAAGAAAAGAATTCAGAATATCATGGCAATCAATATTAATGATGAAAAAGTAGAAATGCCCCTGCAGGTGGAAAAAAATAAGGCATTATTAAAACTTGAAGAGATCACTTATCTTGAAGATGATATACCATGTGAACACAATGTTTCATATATAAAAGCAGAGTATCATCCAATACAAAATATCATTGAACGGAGATTATAATATTGTTCATTGCAGCTAACCATTTATAAAATATGTGAAATATTATTTATAATTTATCCAGTCAATAGCACTAATATTGGTAATATTTATATTATAAAGAACAGTAAATCATATAATAAAAGTACTATTTTTTAATCTCTATAAATCTTTAGTGAACAAGTATATAATTTTAAATATTTTATTATTTACTTAATTTATTATGATTTCAGTTAGTCAGTTATTTATTTATCCAATCAAATCCACGAAAGGTATTGCACTAAAAAGAGCAAACACTGTTAATGGGGGTTTTGAGTACGATCGAATTTTAATGATTAGTGAACCGAATGGCACATTTATTACCGCTAGACAATTTCCAGAACTTTTAAAACTCAAAACTGAGATTGTAAATAATATAGTTCATATTTCATTGCCATCAACAAAATCGATTAGTATCAATCTTGATGATTTTTCTAATACGATTGAACCCACTCAAGTGTGGGGAAATCATTTCGTGTCACATATTGCGTCAATTAAAGTAAATCAATTTTTTAGTCAGTTTCTAAAAAAAGATGTGCAATTACGTTGGGTGGGGAATGAACTATCTCGTCGAACCAAACGTTACCCAGAAGTACCTGTTAGTTTTGCCGATGGTTATCCTTATTTGTTATTAAACGAAGCTTCGTTAGCTTATTTACAACAACAATGTCCAGAAAAACTCGATATTAGTCAATTCAGAGGCAATATTATTATTAAGGGGGCACTACCTTTTGCTGAGGATGGTTGGAAAACGATTAAAATTGGTGGGGTAATATTTGATATTGTCAAACCTTGTACTCGTTGCGTAATGACCACCATTAACGTCAATTCAACAAACTATTTAAACAATAATGAACCACTTACTACTTTAGGTTATTTCAGAACTGATGAACAAGGAAAAATCGATTTTGGTATGAATATGATTGCCCGTAATTATGGTGAAATTTCGATTAATGATCCAGTGGAAGTATTAGAAAGGCAGGTTGCTAAAAATTATATTAACTGTTTTCCATTTGAAAACAATAAACCCACTCAATTTTATACTATCACTGTTGAAGATAAAACTATCAAAGGTAATAACCAGCAAACCATTTTAGAGCAACTAGAACAACATAATATACAGTTACCTTATTCGTGTCGGGCTGGAATTTGTGGGCATTGTTTAGTGAAATTAAAGGAAGGAGAAATAATAGCTAAAACTCAAACAGCAATAAAAAATAATAATCAGATTCTAGCTTGTAGCTGTATCCCAAAAGGGAATATAACCATCGAACGACTTAAGAAATAGCCTTTAAATTAGTTATCGCTGACATATCATCCACAACGTCATGATGTATAGGTGCTAACCTATTATTCATTACTTTTATTGCTTCAGCAAAATAAAATGTTTTGTTCATTGCTACAAATGTCGGTTGTGCAATAATACAAAGCGATGCATTTTTCGCCGCTTCTACCACCAATAAATAAACTTTTTGACCACCTTCTTGGATATTAACTTCTACAATATCCGCTACCTTTGGAATAAAGAACTTAGGTTGCTGAACAAAATACCAACTTTTAGGCATTTGCGGTTTAAGAAAGTTAGCGGCAATAATAGCATTGATTGATAATTCTATTTGTTGTGCTTGCGTTAATTGCAAAGATTGGCAACTATCATAAAATTGATAATAAGCGGTTGCGTCACTGACCGAAAAAGGAAAATCACTGAAAACATCAGGAATTAGCATTTTACTCGGATAACAAGAACGAAATAACATTTCATCTGATACTTCAAGCATCAAACAATCATATTTGCTATCAAAATACCAACGCCAACAATCTGTTGGTCGAAAAGCCATTTTCATTAAAATGTTATCCTCTAAATAAAATTAAGTTTGACAAAAAAGATAACATAGTTTAGATAAAAAATAAAATTAAATTTTCATAATTATTTAATTTTTAAAAGTTTTAATAAAAACATCATGAGATCAAAACGATCTAACTTAGATCAAAAAATAATTTTTTAATCAATTTTGATCCTTTATGATCAATTAACTTGAATTCAAATACTAAGTGCGAATCTTAACTAAAATAATGGTGACAATAAAAA